>JAUVPZ010000023.1 GCA_030598395.1 Miltoncostaeaceae bacterium
CCGATGCGCTCGGCCCGGGCCGCGTAGCGACCGTGCAGGCGCACCGACGGGGCACCGCGCCCACGCACCACCTCCACCTCGCGCCAGCGCGTCATGCCGATGCCCAGCGCCTTGCCCACGGCCTCCTTGGCGGCGAAGCGGGCCGCGAAGTGCTGGGGTGGGAAGGCGCGCGACGCGCAGTACGCCACCTCGTCCGGCGTGAAGCAGCGCTCGGCGATGCGGGGCCGCCGGGCCAGCGCCTCCGCGAAGCGGTCGATCTCCATGAGGTCGATGCCGACGCCAACGATCATGGGCCGGGGGCTACTCGACGGTGACGGTCTTGGCCAGGTTGCGCGGCTGGTCGACGTTGAGCCCCAGCGCCTGGGCCACCTCGTAGGCGAACAGTTGCAGCGGGACAACGGCCGTGAGCGGCGACAGCAGCGCGGGCACGCGCGGCGCCCACAGCACCTCGTCGGCGTGGCCGGCGATCTCCTGGTTGCCCTCCGTGGCCACCGCGATGACCCGCGCCCCGCGGGCGCGGACCTCCTGGATGTTGGAGATGACCTTGTCGAAGACATGGCCGTCGGTGGCCACCACCACCACCGGCGAGCCCTCCTCGAGCAACGCGATGGGGCCGTGCTTCATCTCGCCCGCCGGATAGGCCTCGGTGGGGATGTAGCTGATCTCCTTGAGCTTCAGCGCGCCCTCGAAGCACACCGGCACGCCGACGTGGCGTCCGAGGTAGAGGAAGAAGGGCCGGTCGTGGTAGCGGCGGGCCACCGCGCCCACGTCGTCGGGCGCCGAGGACGCCAGGTAGGTCTCGAGCACCTCGGGCAGCCGCCGCAGCTCGTCGGCCAGATCGAGCGCGCCGGCCTCGGTGATGGCCCACTTGAGGCGCCCCAGCGTGAGCGCCAGCAGCGCCAGCGCCATGACCTGCGCCGTGTGGGTCTTGGTGGCCGCCACCCCGATCTCGAGCCCGGCGCGGGTGTACAGCACGCCGTCGGCGTCGCGCGTGGCCTGGGAGCCCATGACGTTGGTGAGCGCCACCACGTGCGCTCCGCGCTCCCTGGCCACCCGCATCGCCGCAAGGGTGTCGGCGGTCTCGCCGCTCTGGGTGACGCCCAGCACCAGGTCACCGGGACCGGCAAGGCAGGTGCGGTAACGGTACTCGGAGGCGACCTCCACATTCACCGGCACGCGGGCCCAGTCCTCGATGAGGTAGCGGCCCACCAGGCCGGCGTGGTACGAGGTGCCGCAGGCGACGATGTGGATGCGCTCCACGCGAGCGAGCGCGGCTTCGTCCAGGCCGAGGCCATCCAGCTCGATCGATCCGTCCGGGCGCAGCCGGTCGCCGAGGGTGTCCCACAGGGCGCTGGGCTGCTCGTGGATCTCCTTGAGCATGAACGTGGGGTAGCCCGACTTCTCGGCCGAGTCCGCGTCCCACTCCACCGTGTGCGGCGCCCGCTCGGAGCGGCCGCCGTGGGCGTCGAAGATCTGCATGCCGTGGGACGTCACCGACACGACCTCGTCGTCCTCGAGGGTCATCACCTCGCGGGTCTCGCGCAGGAAGGCGGGGATGGCCGAGGCAACGAAGTGCTCGCCCTCGCCCACGCCCACCACTAGCGGGCACTCGCGGCGAGCGGCCACCAGGCGCTCTGGCTCGTCGGCGTGCGCCACCACGAACGCGAAGTGTCCGCCCAGCAGGGGCAGCACCTCCCGCACGGCCTCGGCCAGGTCGCCCTGGTAGTGGCGGGCGATGAGGTGCGGCAGCACCTCGGCGTCGGTCTCCGAGCGGAAGACCACGCCTTGGCCCTGCAACTCGGAGCGCAGGCGCTGGTAGTTCTCGATGATGCCGTTCATCACCACGACCACACGCTCATCGGCGCTGGCGTGCGGGTGCGCGTTTTCCTGTGTGACGCGGCCGTGGGTGGCCCACCTGGTGTGGCCCAGGCCCAGTGCGGCATGGGCGCCGTCGTCAGCGCCAGCGGCCTCGAGCAGCCGCTCCAGGTTGCCCACCGTCCGCGTGGTGGCGAAGCGCCGGCCGCCGTTGTCGTCGCCGACCAGCAGCGCCAGGCCGGCCGAGTCGTAGCCCCGGTACTCGAGCCGGCCGAGCCCGTCCAGGATGAGGCTGCGCGGGGACCGCGTGCCGACGTATCCGATGATCCCGCACATCTCGGCCTGGGACTTTACTCCCGCGCCTGGGCGACCCCGCCCCGGGGGGGCCCAAGCTCGCCGACCGCCACCTCGGCGATGAGGGCGCACCAGCGCTCGCAGTCCTCCGCCTTCGGGGCTTCCACCATGACCCGCACCAGCGGCTCGGTGCCCGACGCGCGCACCACCACGCGGCCCTCCTCGCCCATCTGGGCCTCGAAGCGCCGCACCTGCTCCCAGACGCCGTGGGCGCGCCCGAGATCGCCCTTGCGCTCCACCTGCACGCTCAAGAGGCGCTGCGGCAGCCGGCTCATCACGGCGGCGGCCTCGGCCAGGGACTCGCCGCTGCCATGCAGCGCGGACAGGAGCTGCAGCGCGCACGAGAGCCCGTCGCCGGTGGGTCCGTAGTCCAGGTTGATGATGTGCCCGCTCTGCTCGCCGCCCAGCAAGTAGCCGCCACGCTGCATCTCCTCGATCACGTAGCGATCGCCGACGTCGGTCCAGCGCACCTCGATGCCCCGCTCGGCCATGGCACGCCGGAACCCGAGGTTGGTCATCGTGGTGGTGACCACGGCGTCGCCGGGCAGCCGGCCTCGCTCGCGCGCCCACAGCGCGATGACCGCAAGGATCTGGTCGCCGTCGACGACCTCCCCCGCCGCGTCGACGGCCAACGCGCGATCCCCGTCGCCGTCGAAGGCGATGCCGAGGTCGTGATCTCCCTCGCCGACCATCGCGGCGAGCGCCGCGAGATCGGTGGACCCGCAGCCGTCGTTGATGTTGACCCCGTCCGGCTCGGCACCCAGCAGCGACGGGGTGGCCCCCAAGCGGCCCAGCACGTCCGGCGCCGTGCGAGCGGTGGCGCCGTTGGCGCAGTCGACGGCGATGCGCAGGCCCGACAAATCCAACGCGAACCGGTCGACGAGGGCCTCGGTGTACCGCGCGGCAGCCTGGTCCCAGGCCTCTACGGGGCCCACCTCGCCGCCCTCCGGCCGCGGCCCGTCGTCGTCGATCACCGCCTCGATGGCCGCCTCCTCCGCGTCGGGCAGCTTGCGGCCGTCGGGCCCGAAGACCTTGATCCCGTTGTCGGGGAACGGGTTGTGCGACGCCGAGATCACCGCGCCCGCTGCGAAGTCGCCGCCCGCGACCAGCTCGGCGACCGCGGGGGTCGGCAGCACGCCCCCCAGCGCCACGTGCACGCCCACCGAGGACAGGCCGGACGCCAGTGCCGCCTCCAGCATGGGGCCGCTTCGGCGGGTGTCGCGGCCGATCAGCACCCCCGAGCCCGCGCCCAGGCGCCTCCCGAGAGCGCGGCCCAGCGCCAGCGCCAGCTCGGGGGTGAGGTCGCGGTTGGCGACGCCCCGCACGCCGTCGGTGCCGAACAGGGCGCGCGCGGTCCAAGCGCTGGTCAAGTCGTCAAGTCGGAGGTGGCGCTACCTCTTGGAGAACTGCGGGCGCTTCCGCGCGCCCTTGAGACCGGCCTTCTTGCGCTCCTTGATGCGGGCATCCCGCGTGAGCAGGCCCTCCCGCTTGAGCTCGACCCGCAGGTTGGGATCGACCTCGCAAAGCGCGCGGGCGATACCGTGACGTAGCGCGCCCGCCTGGCCGGACACCCCGCCTCCGTGGAGGCGGGCCACCACGTCGTAGGACCCCTCCAGGCCGGTCAGGACCAGTGGCTTCTTGGTCTGCGCCACCAGGGCCGGGCGGCCGAGGTAGGCGTCGACGGGCCGACCGTTGCAGGTGATGGTGCCATCGCCCGGCGTGAGGGTGACGCGCGCGATCGACGTCTTGCGCTTGCCGGTGGCCCGGTAGCGCGCCTGGGCCTGCGTCGTCACGATCCCACCTCCGCAACGCGGCCCAGCTGCAGCGGCTGGGGCGACTGCGCGTGGTGCGGGTGCTCGGGGCCCGCGTACACCTTGAGTTTGCGGAGCTGCGCGCGGCCGAGGCGGTTCTTGGGAAGCATGCCGCGCACGGCGCGCCGCAGCACCTCCTCCGGCCGGTGCTCCAACTGCTCGGAGAGCGTGCGCGACCGGAGGCCGCCCGGGTAGCCGGAGTGCCGGATGTACACCTTGTCGCGGCGCTTGTTGCCCGAGACATGCACCTTCTCGGCGTTGACCGCCACGACGAAGTCGCCAGTGTCCACGTGGGGCGTGTACCACGGCGAGCGCTTGCCTCGCAGGGTCTCGGCGATGACCGAGGCGAGGCGCCCCAGCGTCTGCCCCTCGGCGTCCACCACGTACCAACGCCGCTCGACCGTGCCAGGCCGTGCGCTTCGGGTCGTCCTCACGCAGCTCCTCTCCTCGCGGCCCCCGTAGGCCACGAAACGGCCATGGATGGTAGGAAAGTGCGGCGAACACCTCAAGCCGAACGTGCCCATTCATCTGGACACCGTCCGCGCCGCAAGCTACAAACGGTGCGTTCTTGCTCTTCCGCCCGTCGACCACAGGCGGGCGCCCTCCCTGGAGGAACCGTGGAGAACCGCTCGGTCAGCAGGTGCGTCGCCATCGCGTCACATGGCCGCCGCTGCCAGCAGAGCCCCTATCGCGGAGGCCCCTACTGCTGGCACCACACGCAGAGCCGCAAGCTGCCCGCCACCAGCCGCCCCAGGGGCGCCAGGGGCGTGCGCGTGGCCGAGGAGGGCCGGGCGGTGCCGGGTCCGGGCCTGCGCGAGGAGGCGGCCGCGTGGCGCCTCCCCTCCCGCGACGCCGACCAGCTCATCGACGCCCTCGACCCCCCTGGGCTCGAAGCGCTGGTGGAGTTCCTGGACAGCGGCGAGAAGGGCACGCTGTTCATCGAGCGCCACGAGGGCGGCCTCACCGCGGAGGCGCGCTACCTGCCGCCCCTGTGGGCCAGGGCGCGCGGCACGGGCAGCAGGTAGCCGGCGCCGGCCGCCGGCCGAGGCGTCGCCGGCTCACTCCCACTCGATGGTGCCGGGCGGCTTGCTGGTGAGGTCCAGCGCCACCCGATTGACGCCTGGCACCTCGTTGATGATGCGGTTGGACACCCGCTCCAGCAGCTCGTGTGGCAGCCGCGCCCAGTCGGCGGTCATGGCGTCGTCAGAGGTGACCGCCCGCAGCACGATGGGGTAGGCGTAGGTGCGCTCGTCGCCCTGCACGCCGACGGTGCGCACGGCGGGCAGCACCACGAAGCTCTGCCACAGCTCCCGGTAGAGACCGGCGCGCCGCACCTCCTCCTGGAGCACATGATCGGCCCGGCGGAGGATGTCGAGGCGCTCCGTGGTGACCTCGCCGATGACCCTGATCGCCAGTCCCGGGCCGGGGAACGGCTGGCGCCAGACCATGCGCTCGGGCAGTCCTAGCTCCTCGCCCACGGCGCGGACCTCGTCCTTGAACAGGCCTCGGAGCGGCTCCACCAGCTCCACGGCCATCTCCTCGGGCAGCCCACCCACGTTGTGGTGGCTCTTGATGACGGAGCCGTCGCGCGAGCCGGACTCGATGACGTCGGTATACAGGGTCCCCTGCACGAGGAACCGCACGTCGCCGAGCTTGCGGGCCTCCTCCTCGAAGGTGCGGATGAACTCCTCGCCGATGATCTTGCGCTTCTGCTCGGGCTCGGTGACGCCGGCCAGCCGCGCCAGGAAGCGCTCCTGGGCCTGCACGTGCACCAACGGCACCCCGAAGTGGCGCGAGAACGCGGCCTCCACCTGCTCGCCCTCGTTCATCCGCAGCAGCCCGTGGTCCACGAACACGCAGGTGAGGCGATCGCCGATCGCCCGGTGCACCAGCAGCGCGGCCACCGCGCTGTCGACGCCGCCCGACAGCGCGCACAGAGCGCGCTCGTCGCCCACCTGCTCGCGGATCCGCTCGACCTGCTCCTCGATCACCGTCGTGGCGGTCCATGTGGGCGCGGCGTCGCAGACGTCGAAGAGGAACGTCTTGAGCAGGTCGGTGCCAAACGGCGTGTGCGCGACCTCGGGGTGGAACTGCACGCCGTAGAGGCCGCGGCCAGGATCCTCCATCGCGGCGACGGGACTGGACTGCGTGCGGGCGGTCACCCCGAAGCCCGGCGGCGGGCGCACGACGGCGTCGCGGTGGCTCATCCAGCAAGTCTCCGCCGGCAGGTCGGCGATAAGCCGGCCCCGCGACCGCGCGTCGGGCTGGAGCGCGGTCTTGCCGAACTCGCCCGCGCCGGTCTTGGCCACCTCGCCGCCAAGCGCCTGCGCCATGACCTGCATGCCGTAGCAGATACCCAGCACCGGCACGCCGAGCCCGAGCAGTGCCTCGTTGAGCTGGGGCGCGCCCATCTCCCATACGGAGGCGGGCCCACCCGAGAGCACGATGCCGGCCGGAGCCAGCGCTGCCAGGCGCTCGGGCGCGACATCGTGGGGCACCAGTGCCGAGAAGACCCGGCACTCGCGGATGCGGCGGGCGATGAGCTGGCTGTACTGCGCCCCGAAGTCGACCACCAGCACCCCGCCGGCGGCGGCCTCGCGCAGGACCGGATCGAGGGGCGCCTCGACGGCCGTGTCGGCGTCAGCTGTCGTCATGAGCCCCAGTGTCCTGAGTCAGGGGTTCGTCAGCCCATTCCGACGGATTGGGTCTGCTGCAGCCTCTTGCCCTCGGTCTTGAGCGCCGGCGCCACCATCACCTCGCACTTCTGAAAGCTCTGGATCGAGTCGTAGCCCGAGGTGGCCATGGCGGTGCGCAGGCCACCCATCAGGTTGAGCGAGCCGTCGTTCTCATGCGCGGGACCGAGCACGATCTCCTCGAGGGTGCCGATGGTCTTGGTGGCCACGCGCGTGCCGCGCGGCAGCTCGGGGTGGAAGGTGGCCATGCCCCAATGATGTCCTCGCCCCGGCGCCTCCTGGGCCCGCGCCAGCGGCGAGCCGATCATGCAGGCATCGGCCCCGCAGGCGATGGCCTTGGCCAGGTCGCCGGCGTAGCTCATACCGCCATCGGCGATCACGTTGACGTACTGCCCGGTCTCGAGCAGGTGCTGCATTCGGGCCCCGGCGGCGTCGGCGATGGCGGTGGCCTGCGGCACACCCACGCCGATGACCTGGCGAGTGGTGCAGGCGGCGCCAGGGCCAACCCCAACCAGCACGCCGACGGCGCCTGTGCGCATGAGGTGCAGCGCAGTGTGGTACGAGGCGCAGCCGCCCACCATGACCGGCACCGGCAGCTCGGCGATGAACCGCTTGAGGTTGAGCGGCTCGACCACCGACGAGACGTGCTCGGCCGAGACGACCGTGCCCTGGATGACCAGGAGGTCGAGGCCGGCCTCGAGAGCGACGTCGACGTACCTGCGCACGCGCTGCGGCGTCAGCGAGCCGGCGGCAGGCACCCCCTGCGCCTTGATCTCCCGGATCCGCTCCGCCACCAGCTCGGGCTTGATGGGCTCCTGGTAGATCTCCTGGAGACCGCGCGTGGCCTCGGTGGCGGGCAGCTTCGCGATGCGTTCAAGCTCGGAGTCAGCCTCCTCGTAGCGAGTCTGGATGCCCTCCAGGTTGAGCACGGCCAGGCCGCCCAGCCCTCCCAGCAGGCCAGCGATGCGGGTGTCGACCACGCCGTCCATCGCCGACGCGAGCAGCGGCAGGTCAAAGCTGAGACCGTCGAGCTTCCAGGCGAGGTCCACGTCCTCGGGATCCCGCGTTCTGCGACTGGGCACGATGGCGATCTCGTCGAGCCCGTACGCGCGGCGCCCCTTCTTCCCCCTGCCGATCTCGATCTCCATTCGTCCCCCGATCGCCCTTCGTCAGCCGGCTGGCGGCGCGCCACAACTACAACAAGGCCCAGGTCGGCTGGGGCCGAGTCCTGGGCCAATGAAGCGGTTGCTCGGTGCGGGCATCCGGTGCACCGACCCTAGCAAGGGCCCTTCCGGCCCCGCAATGGCCGTTGCACCGCGCAACGCTCGTTGCGGGTAACGGCGCGCTCAGCCGAGCTCCCGCACCTGGACCTGACGGCGGAGCGCCCCCACGTCGTCCGGATCGAACACGCCCGCCCCGTACTGCCGGGTGTTGGCGGCGCCGCAGGCCACTGCCAGCGACAGCGCCGCCTCGTCGGACGCGCCCTCGTAGCGCGCGGCCACGTAGCCCGCCAGGAACGAGTCGCCCGAGCCCACGGTGCTCACCGGCTCGTCGCTGCGCCCAAGGGTTGCCGCGTAGGTGCGTCCACGACGCGCGCCGCGGCCCCGCACGTGCGCCACGCACCCGTCCTCGCCGTGGATGAGCGCGGTCTCGGCACCCATCTCGCACATGGCGACCGCGCCGGCGCCGCGTTCCTCGACGTCGGAGAACTCGTGACCCACGATCTCCTCCGCCTCCCGCACGTTGGGGCTCACCACTCCGGGCCGGGCGCTCAGCGCGGCGCGGAGCGGCGGTCCCGCGGTGTCCACCGCGGTGACCGCTTCGTGGCTGGCCAGCTCGGTGATGAGCTCCGCGTAGATGTCCTGCGGCGTCTCGGGCGGCAGCGAGCCGGCCACCACGAACAGGTCGGCGCCCCGGCCGAGGTACCGCACCTTGTCCATGAAGAGGCTCAGCTCGGCCTCGGTCACGGAGGGTCCCGCCTCGTTGATCTCGGTCTGCAGGTTGTTCATCGGGTCGATCACCGCGGTCGACGTGCGCGACTCCTCGCCGATGCGCACGAAGTCGTTCAGGATCCCCTCCGCCGTGAGCTCCTCGATGATCTGGGTGCCCACGCGCCCGCCGGCCAGGCCGGCCGCGATGACCGGCTGCCCCAGGCGCTTGAGGGCGCGGGCCACGTTGACCCCCTTGCCGCCGGGAAGGCTCATGGACCACTCCGCGCGGTGCCGCACCCCCACCTGCAGGTTGGGCACGCGCAGGGTACGGTCGAGCGCGGCGTTCAGCGTGATGGTGACGATCACGGGACCAGGCTCCCCACGACCCCGCGCACGCGGTCCCAGACCGAGGGTGCCGAGGCCGACGACACCGTCACCAGCTCGCGCCGGCCCAGCACGTGCGCTCCCTGGCGCACCACCAGCTCGCCCACGACCTGGCCCTCCTCGACCGGGGCCCGGAGCTCGGGCGGGGCCACCACGGCCTCCCGGATGGGGGCGCCCTGCAGACGGATAGGCGCGGTGATCGCTCCGTTCACCCGGTAGTCCACGCTGACCCCGGGGCGCTGATGCACCGGCGCGCGGCCGATCACCGTGCCATCGGCCACGAGCGTCGGGCGGGCGAACTGCCGGAAGCCCCAGTCGAACAGGCGCTTCGCGTCCTGGGCGCGCCGCTCCTCGCTGGGAGCGCCGATGAGCCCCAGGTACAGGGTCACCCCGAGGTCGGGCCGGCGCGCACGGGCCACCAGCGCGTGCCCGGCACCCACCGTTTGGCCGGTCTTGATGCCGTCGGCGTTCGGGTCGATCGACAGCAAGCCGTTCTTGCTCTCGTAGAAGCGCGTCCCGACCCCGCCCGGCCCGGGTGCGGTGACGGCGCGGGACGCCACCAGCTCCCGGAACCGCGGGTGGCGCATCGCCACGCGTGCCAGGCGCACGAGATCGCGCGCGCTGCTGTGGTGTCCGGCCTCGTCGAGGCCGTGGGGGTTGGTGAAGCTGGTGTCGCGCAGCCCCATCCTGCGCCCACGCGCGTTCATCATCCTCACGAAGGCCTCCTGCGAGCCACCGACATGCTGGGCGACCGCGGCGGCCGCGTCGTTGCCGCTGGCCACCAGCAGCCCGGCCAGGAGGTTGTCCATGGTGATCTCCTCACCCACGACCAGGTCGGCGGCGGAACCGCCGATGGCCGCTTCGGGGGGCACGGTGACCACGTCGTCGAGCTCGGCGCGCTCGAGCGCCAGCAGTGCGGTCATGACCTTGGTGGTGCTGGCCATCGGCAGCTGCCGCTGGGACGCCACCCCGGCCAGCGACACCCCGGTCCCGGCGTCGACCAGCACGTAGGCGGTGGCGTCGGGCTGCGGTGGCGCGGCGGCGGCGGCCACGGACGCCGCCAGCAGCGCCGCGGCGGCGAGCAGGACCTGCCATGCGCGGCGCACGATCCAAGACTAGCTACCGCCATCGCCGGTGGCCGGGGCGTCGGGTGCGGCCTCGGACGGCGTGCGCTCGGTGTCCAGGAGCCGGTCGGCCATGACCTGCACGTGGTGGCGCTCGACGCCGGCGCGGTGTGCGGCATCCCCATCGGGCCCGGCCGCGCGCCGGCAGAGCGCATCGAGGATCTCGTCCCGGCCGTAGAGGATGGCCACGTCCTGGGGACGGATGGTCACCGGCGCCGTCGGGGCCCCGATGTAGACGCTGGCGCACTGCAGCCCCAGCACCAGCACGCCCTCGCGGCGGAGCTCGAGCTCATCCAGCGTGCGGTCGGCCATCCAGTGCCCCTCGGTCACGTAGAGCTCGCGCACGGTGTAGCCGTCCGAGAGGTGCAGCAGGCCGTGGTAGTCGCCGAGCTCAACGCGCATGGCGCGGCCCAGCAGCTGCGTCAGCGCCGGCGACACCAGGCGGTCGAACACCTTGCTGCGCGAGATGAGGAAGATCACGAACAGGCCGCCGACGACGATGCCGATCCGCTCGAGGCCCTGCGTCTGGTTGGCCCGCGCGAAGGTGAAGATGAGGGTGGCCAGCACGGTGACCAGGCCGGCGCTGCCCAGCAGCATCAGGAACAGCACGATGCGCCGGCGCACCGGGTGGCTCACGACCGCCTCCGACTCGGACGTGGTGAAGCCGGCGCCCGTCAGCGCGGACCGGGCCTGGAACCGCGCCGACTCGCGCGACATGCCGGTGAGCGTGAGCGCAACGGTGGCGACGCGCGTGATGATGAGCGACAACAGCACGACGATCAGCAGCGAAGCGAGGGCGATCACGCGGGGGCTCCCCTCACCCGCCGCCCGAGGCCCGCCAGATGGCGGACCGCAATTTCTCGGCCGCCGCCCGCGGGTCGTCCGCGGCGGCGATGGCGCGGCTGACCGCGACGATCGCACCCGCACGGCGCCCACCGAACGCCATGCCGAGATCCTCGATGCGCCCACCCTGGAGGCCGACGCCGGGCACGAGGAACGGCTGGTGCGGCATCAGCTCGCGCAGCCGTCCGAGGCGCTTCGGCACCGTTGCGCCCACCACCGCCCCGACGGCCGCCAGGCCCGACGTGCCAACGGTCGGGTCACCCCAGCCCGCGACGAGGGCCGCCAGCGCCTCGTGCCAGGGGCGCCCGTCGGCCAGCGGCAGGTCCTGCAGGTCGGCCGCGCCGGGGTTGGAGGTGCGCACCAGCGCGAACACCCCGCGGGCACCCGATGCCGCGACCTCCAGGAAGGGCGCCACCGCGTCGCCGCCCAGCATGGGGTTCACCGTCATGGCGTCGATCGGCGGGCGCAGCAGCGCCTCGGCGTACGCCTCGCTGGTGAGGCCGATGTCGCCGCGCTTGGCGTCGGCGATCACCAGCAGGCCGGCGCTCGCGGCGGCCTCGGCGACGCGCTCGAAGGCGGTCCAGCCGGCCGCCCCGTGACGCTCGAAGCAGGCCAGCTGGGGCTTGGCCGCGACGCAGGCCGGGCCGGCCTGCTCGATGAGCCGGCAACAGAGGCGCTCGGCGTCGCCGGGCGCCAGCGCCGAATGCGGGTCGAGGCCCAGCACCAGCTGGCTGGCGCGCCGCTGGACGGCCGCGGCGAGGCGGTCGCCGAACCCGCTCACAGCAGCAGGGCCCTGATCGCCGGCAGGGTCAGCGTGGCCAGGACCGTGGTGACCACCACCGCCCCGGCGAGGATGTCGGACCGCAGTCCGTAGTTGGCGCCGAGCACCAGCGACATCATGGCGGTCGGCATGGCCGCCATCACGACCACGGTGTTGAGGGTGTCGCCCTCGAGCCCCAGCGCCATGGCCACTCCGAGGCCCAGCAGCGCTGCCAGGCCCAGCCGGACGACCGTGACATAGCCGATCTCGCCGAGGACGCGGCCAAGGCCGCGCAGCTCGACCAGCAGGCCCGCGTAGATCATTACCAGCGGCAGCACCGCCGCCCCCAGCAGCTCGAGCGGGCGCTCGATGAGCGCGGGCAGATCGTCGACGCCCGCCATGTTCACGGCGAGGCCCGCCGCAAGGGCCAGGTTGGGGGGCAGGAGCAGCGCCCGGCCGAGGGCCTTCACATCGATGTGCGGCGCGTCCCCGCCGAAGGCGGTCGAGACCATCACGGTCGAGGTCCAGGTGATGACGCCCGTGGCCAGCGCGTCGTACATCACGGCGGCCGCCAGCGAGAAGCCGGCGCCGCTGGCGGCGATCAGCGGGATGCCAAAGAAGCCGGTGTTGCCGACCGCGCTGGCCACCATCACCGCGCCCGCGCGGGGACGCTCCATGCCCCTCACGCGGGTCGAGACGTAGGCCAGCGCCAGCAGGCTGAAGTGGATCAGGTAGCCCGCGATCGGCACCAGGATGAGCGAGCTCTCCAGCTCCGCCCGCAGGAGGATCAGGAAGATCAACGCCGGCATCGCGATGTAGATCACGATGTTCACCAGCACGTGCCCGTCGTCGCGCGACAGCAGGCCGGTGCGGCGCGCGACGGCGCCGGCCAGGATCATCACCAGCGCCGCGAATGCGGTCTCGGTCACGGGCGCGTCGGGCAGTGAGGCATCGGGGAATCATGCCCCCCTGCCGCGACGGTCTCAGCCCGGCGGGTCGACCTCGCGCCAGTAACGGGTGGCCCAGGAGCCCTCGATGATCGGGTAGAAGGGCGGCCGGATGCGCCGCAGGTTCTCGTCGTACTGGTACTCGCGCCGCTTGAACATCGACGCGTATCCGCCCTCGGCCGTCGCCTGGGCGCCGATGAAGGTCATCGACTCATGTGCGGTGTCGCCGGGAAACGGGTTG
The DNA here is from genome assembly GCA_030598395.1 of Miltoncostaeaceae bacterium. Taxonomy (GTDB): domain Bacteria; phylum Actinomycetota; class Thermoleophilia; order Miltoncostaeales; family Miltoncostaeaceae; genus JAUVPZ01. The sequence continues at coordinate 12,904 of JAUVPZ010000023.1, forward strand.
CCGGTGTTGGTGCGCCACTTTCCCGCCTGCGCCACCGTGGCCGCTCGCCAGGACAGGTCCCGGGGCGCGTAGTTGGTGATCACGACCTCCTGTGCGGCGATCAAGCCCAGGACATCGTCGCCTGCGTAGGCGATGTTGCCACCGACGTAGACGTTGCCCTTCGTCGCCACCGTGACCCGACCGTTCACGATCGAATCGCGCGCTCCGGTGCTCGAGCCGCAGTCGTCGGTGATCGAGTCGCCGTTGCCGATCACCACCGACTGCTCGAAGTACATCGCCCCGTTCGCCGGCACGTCGAGGGTCTCGGGGCAACCGAGCCCGCTGAGCAGGCGGCCGACCTCCGACGCGGACCTGCCCCTGAAGATCTTGACGCGGCCGTCGGCGAGGAACTGGAGCAGCCACGCGCTGACCGAGGGGTCGTCGCGCGCGATGCCGGAGGCCTCGGCGGCGTCCTTGAGGTCGAGCCGGGTCTGGGTGAACTGGTTGAAGTCGATCGGCGTGCGGAATATGTCGTCGAACGAGGGCGACGAGGTGGAATCGAACGCCCCGGCCTGAAACGGGCCGGTACTGCTGCTGGCCGACGAGCTGCCGCAGAAGAAGCCCGTCTCGGAACAGGCCAACCGCTGTGCATAGACGGGCGCGGTGGCGACACCCTCATGGTTGATGTCCTCGGCCGAGTAGAGCTTGCCCGTGGTGGTGGCGGTCGCGCCGTACTTGATGGTCTTCTTCGAGATCATCTGGAAGTCGGCGATCGACGTGGGGTGGATCTGCGCCTGCACCGAGCGGCGACGCTCGTCGGGGTTCCCCTGGGCCGTGCGGGCGGTGGACTGCACGGTCACCACGTCCGAGCCGGCGACGGGCGGCGTGATCCGCAGGCCGAAGGACGCCGTCCCGAAGCGCGCCCCCTGCACCTGGGTCCACGTCTGCGAGCCAACCGCGTAGGTCCATGGCGTGCCCGGCGTCCAGGTGCTGCCGGGCGCGTGGGCGGTCCCGGTGGGGTCAATGCGCGGGTCCTCGGCTGCGTCGACGTAGTGGTCCCAGTAGCGCGGGTCCTCGACCAGGCGCGAGATGTACTGGCTCACGCCGGCGTCGGCGGCCTGCACGGTGATCTCGGCACGGCTCTCGCGCGCCGCGCCGCTGGTGGCGCTGCGCGACAGCGCCACGCTCCCTGCCACGATCACCGCCAGGATGCCCGTGAGCGCCAGGACCGAGATGAGCGTGGCGCCGCGCTGGCCGCGGCGCGGGCTAGAGGCGGATCTTGTTGCGGAGGGCGACATCGGTGGTGATCTCGGTCGTGGACGAGGCGTTGCCGGAGCGGACGCCGATGACGAGGTGGATCGACAGCAGCTCGATCTGGCGGGCGGCGGAGCCCGACACGGGGTTGGCCAGCGCGCCTGCCAGGCCGCGGGCGGCGAAGATGGCCGTGCTGCCGTTCCGAAGGCCCTCCACCAGCACCTCGCGGCCGCCGTAGGGCCCGTAGCTGAAGGGCGCAGCCGCGCCGACCGGCGCTGCGAACTCGCGGACCAGATCGTCGCCCACCAGCGCGTACCGCACGCGCTGCGGCCTCGGCTCCAGCGCGGCGACGTCGCGGTTGGGGTCGACGAACATCACCAGCGAGGCCGCATCCACGCTCTGCACGGGTGGGGTGGCGTAGTTGTCCTGGCTGATCGCCTGCCGGACGTCGCGCGTGAAGCGCTCGAGCGCCAGGCGTCCGCCCGACTGGGCGCGGGCCACGGTCTCGTGGCTGCGCGCGGCTTCGGTGCCGGCGAAGAAGAACGCGTAGAAGCCGCCCGCGAAGATCGAGGCGATGATGATCGCCATCAGCAGCTCCACCAGCGAGAAGCCGGCCTGAGCCCGGCTGCGGCGCGGCGTCCTCATGGCACCTCGTAGGTGCGGAGCTGGCCGGCGACGGCCTGCACGGTCCTGCCCGCGCTCCAGGCGGGCACACCGCCGTCGAAGCCGGTGGCGATGTAGGCGATGTAGTCCCCCGCCGCCAGGTCGGTGAAGTCGGCCCGGCGCCGGTTGTTGGTGCGCTGCGAGGCGTCGTAGGTCCCGGACACCGCGCGCAGGCGCACCAGCTGGTTGGAGGCCGGCGAACGCAGGCGGATGGTGGCGTTGCCGCTGGCGCTCAGCCGCATCTCGAGCGTGGTGGTCTGATTGGCCACGACGTCCGCCAGCGCCGTGCCCGCTCCGTAGCCCGGCGCGGCGGCCGAGACGACGTAGCGCACCGATCCTGACGGCTCGACGCAGTACCGCACGAAGCCGTTGGCGTCGCCGGTGCGCACGATCGGCGCCAGGCCGCCCTCGCCGCCCGACACCTGCACCTGCGCGGCCGGGATCGGCTGGCCCGTGCCGTTGTCGACGACCGTCACCTCCAGGAAGCCGCTGGTGATGCGCGTCAGGCTGAAGCTGAACGTCTCGGTGGTCGACGCCGGGTAGCCCGCCGGCACCGGCCCGGTCAGCGTGTGGGGCGCGTAGCACTCGGCCTCCGCCAGCACGGTGAAGTCGGAGGTGCTCGGCAGGATCGGGTCGCCGTCGATCGTGGTGAACGTGATCGACCCGGTCTGCGTGGTGCCCGACTCGCTCAGCGAGTTGGGCTCGGGCGCGGTGACCGTGACGGTCGCCGGCTCGGTGATGGGCTGCGCGGTGGCCGCGTCCAGGAGGGTTGCCACGATCGTCGCCGGCCGGAACACCCGCAATGTGGTCTCCCAGGTCTGCGATGCCGCCAGGTGTTGCTGGGCCACGTCCGGGACGGAGTCGGGGTGGGTGACGTAGCCCGACAGGCTGACGGTGAGGCGGTACTTGTACTGCGGGTCGCCGGGGTCGATGGCCGAGGGCTCGAGCCCGGCGAACACCACCAGGCCGTCCTCGTCGGTCGTGTCGGTGCGCGTGGGCGAGGTGCTGCCGTCCACCGTGACCGACGCGTCTCCAAGCGGCTCGTCGGTGATTGCGTCGACCACGTTCACGATGATCGCGGCCTTCCCCGCGATCGAGCCGATCGCCGGCGGCGCCACCAGGCTGGTCTGGGTGGTGGCCTTGCCGTCGTTGGTCTGCGGCGTGACGGTGACGCTCACGCGCTTGTAGTTGACGTAGGTCCTGGGCTGCCCAGCCGCCGGGTCGTCCACGTAGTCGACCTCGGTGGCGACCCGGAAGTCGATGCCCTGGACCGAGCGCGTCTCAACCGCCGGAATGGTCCCGGTGGGCTTGCCGCCCGGCGTCCCGACGTCTTCGTAGGCCATGCGATGCGCCTCCTCGACGCCCGCCGCCGCGAGGTTGGAGGCCAGCCCGTCGACCTTCGACTTGCCGAGCGCGCCGCTGGTGAGCGCCAGCCCCTGGGCGAGACCTCCGGCAACGATGGCGAGCACGGCGATGCCCACAAGGATCTCGATGTACGAGAAGCCTCTTTGGAGATTGCGCCTGCGAACGCTCAACGCCCCCCCGTTCGAGTCCCTTGGGAGTACGTTCGCCATGAGGGCCGACCGTGGCCCGACGGGCGACGCCGGCAGTTGGGAGGATTCCCCGGCCGGAAAGGGCATTTCATGTATCGGCGTCCGCGACATGGCCCTCGAGGGTTGACCGGCCGGCACACGGGGGCCATGGTTCGCGCCAGTCGCCGCGACCACAGGAGAAGCTGTCGATGACGACGCACCGCACCGAGCAGGCTCGCGAGGGGGACGGCGCCGGGACACACCCGCTCGAGGTGGGCCAGTGGAGCTGGGGACCGCCGAACGAGCCGCGCTACCGGCCCATCGAGAGCTACGGCCTCATCGGCGACCTCCGCACCGCGGTTCTGGTGGGCTGCGACGGGTCGATCGACTGGTTCTGCCCGGGCCGCTTCGACGCGCCGAGCCTGTTCGCGGCCATCCTGGACGCCGACAAGGGCGGCCACTTCCGCATCGCACCCAGCCGGCCGGCCAAGACCAAGCAGATCTACCTGCCCGACACGGCGGTCCTCTACACCCGCTTCTACACCGGCGGGGGGGTCGGCGAGGTCATCGACTTCATGCCGCCCGAGCGCGACCCGTGCGCCCTAGTGCGCGTGGTGATCGGCGTGCGGGGCGAGGTGCCGTTCCGCATGCGCTGCCAGCCCGCCTTCGACTACGGCCGTGCGGAGCACCGGGTGGAGATCTCCGACCGCCCGACGGGCGGCGAGGACGACCTGGCGCGCTTCGTGGGGAGCGCGCAGGTGACCGAGCTGAGCAGCAGCCTCGCGATGCAGCCCTCCGGCCCAGCCGCCGAGGCCAACTTCGCGCTCTGCGCCGGCGAGCAGGCCTGGTTCGTGCTGCATCCGCCGGGGGCCTCGTCGCTGTGGGGCGACCAGTCGGTGAACGCCGCCCACGACACCACCCGAGACTTCTGGCGCCGCTGGTTGAAGGCCAGCGTCTATCGGGGCCGCTGGCGCGAGATGGTGGAGCGGTCGGCCATCACGCTGAAGCTCTGCACCTACGCGCCGTCGGGCGCGATGGTGGCGGCGCCCACCACCAGCCTGCCGGAGGCGATCGGCGGGCCGCGCAACTGGGACTACCGCTACGCCTGGCTGCGCGACTCTGCGTTCACCGCCTTCGCGTTCCTGCGGCTGGGCTTCTACGACGAGGCCGGGTCCTTCATGGACTGGCTCGAGGCCCGCTCGAGCGAGACGGCGGAGGACGACCCGCAGCTGCAGATCGTCTACGGCATCGACGGAGAGCGCGAGCTCGAAGAGCAGGAGCTGGGCCACCTCGAGGGCTACGAGGGCTCACGGCCGGTGCGCATCGGCAACGGCGCCTACGGTCAGCTGCAGCTGGACGTCTACGGCGAGGTGATGGACGCGGTCTACCTCTACAACCGCCACGAGGCCATCAGCTACGACCTGTGGAGCAGCGTGAGGAGCATCCTCGACTGGCTGGCCGACAACTGGCAGCAGCCCGACGAGGGCATCTGGGAGGTTCGCGGCGGGCGTCGCGACTTCGTTTACTCGCGGATGATGTGCTGGGTCGCGTTCGAGCGAGCCCTGCGCATCCAGACGTTCCGCGGCCTCCCGGGCAACACCCGGAAGTGGCGCACCGTCCGCGACCAGATCTACGAAGAGGTGATGGAGAAGGGCTGGAGCGAAAGCCGCCGGGCGTTCGTCCAGTACTACGGCGGCGACGTGCTCGACGCCTCCAACCTCCTGATGCCGCTGGTGAAGTTCATCGGCCCCCGCGACCCCCGGATGCTCGACACCCTCGAGGCCATTCGCAGGGACCTGGTGTCCGACTCGCTGGTCTACCGCTACGACCCGGCGCAGGCCTCGGACGACGGCCTCGGCGGCAGCGAGGAGGGCTCGTTCTCGCTCTGCTCGTTCTGGCTCGTCGAGACGCTGACCCGCGCCGGGCAGCTCGACGACGCGCGGCTGGTGTTCGAGAAGATGCTCTCGTACTCCAGCAACCTGGGCCTGTACGCCGAACAGGTGGGCGACACCGGCGATGCGCTGGGGAACTACCCGCAGGCGTTCACACACCTGGGGCTGATCTCCGCCGCTTGGGACCTGAACCTGGCGCTGGGCGAGGGCTGATCTCGGCCGCCCGAGCGGGCGGCACCTCTGCCCGCCGCTGGACACCCCCCAGCTGACGGGCTTCCTGCGCGCCGCGTCTCCGAAGGCGGCGTAGCGCAGGGGGCGACGATGCCCCCGCGCCGGACGGTGCCGGCGCGGGGCCCGACGTTCCTACATCATCCCCGGGGGCATCCCGCCGCCCATGTTCGGGCTGGCGATGCGCGCGCCGGCCGGCGCGCCGCCGCCGGCGTCCTCGAGGGGCTTGTCGACCACCATGGCCTCGGTGGTGACCACGTTCTTGGCGATCGAGGCGGCGTTCTCGAGCGCCGAGCGGGTGACCTTGGCCGGGTCGATGATGCCGGTCTTGACCAGGTCGACGTACTCGCCCGAC
>JAUVPZ010000180.1 GCA_030598395.1 Miltoncostaeaceae bacterium
AGGCGCGTCTTTCCGATTCCGGGCTCGCCCACGACCATGTCCACCTGGCCCTCGCCCGAGAAGACGCGCGCGAGCGCGGACTTGAGCTGCTCCTGCTCGCGCTGGCGGCCGATGAAGCGCCCGGCGTCGGCCCCCTGGATGCCCTCTTCTGCAACCTCCTCCTCGGCCGGCGCCGCGCCGGCCTCGCGGATGCGCCGCAGCTCCGCCGCTGCCGCGCGGGCCGACTCCGGGCGCTCCTCGGGGTCCTTGGCCAGCAGCCGCAGCACGAGTGCATCGAGGTCGCGCCCCACCTCCGGGTTGTGCCACGAGGGCTTCACCGGCAGCGTGTTGATGTGCTGGGAGATCACGGCCACGGCGTCGTCGCCCAAAAAAGGCGGCCGCCCCGCCAGCATCTCGTAGAGCATCGCGCCCAGGGCGTAGAGGTCGGAGCGCGCCGTCGCCCCGCCGCCGACGGCCTGCTCGGGCGCCATGTAGGCGGCGGTTCCCACCATGGTGCCTTCCTGGGTGATGCGCGTACGGTCGACCGCCAGCGCCAGGCCGAAGTCGCCCAGGCGCGCCGCCTGGTCCGCGTCGAGCCAGACGTTGCCCGGCTTGATGTCGCGGTGGATGACGCCGCGCTCGTGGGCGTGGTCGAGACCGGCGCAGACGTCGAGGGCGATGCGCAGCGCCTCGGCCACGGGCAGCCGGTGCGACTCCGAGCGCTGCAAGAGCGTCTGCACGTCGCCGCCCGCCATGTACTGGGCCACGATGTAGAGGTCCTTGCCCTCCTGCCCCACGTCGTAGACCGAGACCACGTTGAGGTGGTCGCCCAGGCGGCCCATGGCCTGGGCCTCGCGGCGCACGCGGCGCACGCCCGTCTCGTCGAGGCCGGCGGTCTTGACCACGCCGATCGCCACCTCGCGATCGATCACCGAGTCGTGGGCCAGGTAGACGCGCTTGTTGGCGCCCTCGCCCAGCAGGTGCCTCACCTCGTAGCGCCCCGAGGCGAACGAACGCGGGCCGGCCTCGGCGGGGGCGGCGGCGGCGGGCGGCCCCGCCGAGGCCGCCACGGCGCTGCCGCAGCCGGAGCAGAAGTTCGCGTCGGCCGGCAGCTCCCGGCCGCACTGGGCGCAGGCGCGGCCCAGGGGGCTGCCGCATTGCATACAGAAGCGCGCGTCGGGCTGGGTCTCGCGCTGGCAACGGGGGCACTGCACGGCGTTGGCTCCCCGCTCTTCTACCCCCCCGGCGCAGCGGAGTCAACCGCGGCGGCTCCGCGACACCCGCCCCTCAAGAGGCAGGCGCGTCGCTCTCGGCGTAGCGGACGGTCGGCCCCAGGCCGTAGCCCCGCGCCAGCTCCTGGGCATAGAGGTACTCCTCCGTGGTGATCTCCCGGTCGAGCGGCGGCACGCGATCGGCACGGTGGCTGGGGTGATACTGGTCCATCAGGTTCAGATAGGTGTCCGGCGAGATCTCCTCGGCCAGGAAGGCCAGCACCCGCTCGGTGTTGGCTAGGTCTTCCGGCAGCACCAGGTGCCGCACCAGCAAACCCCGCAGCGCGACGCCCTGGGAATCGACGACCAGATCACCCACCTGGCGGTGCATCTCCTTGACGGCAGCGCGGTTCACCTCCCAGTAGTCGCGTACGTGGGAGTAGCGGTGGGCGGCCTCGGAGTCGCCGTACTTCATGTCGGGCATGTAGATGTCGATCACGCCGTCGAGGAGCTCCAGCGCCTCCGGGCTGTCGTAGCC
>JAUVPZ010000069.1 GCA_030598395.1 Miltoncostaeaceae bacterium
CGATCGAGACCGCCGAGGAGCTGCAGCATGGTGGTCTTGCCGGAGCCCGACGGGCCGGCCACCACCAGCATCTCCCCCTCGTCCACGCGAAGGCTGACCCCGCGCAGCGCATCCACCGCGCCGGGGCCGTCGCCGTAGGACTTGGTGACATCGGTCAGCTCGAACACGGGCTACTCCACATGCCGGAGGGCGTCGGCCGGTCGCAGGCGAGCAGCGCGGAGCCCGCCGACCGCGCCGGCGATCAGGCCGCCCAGCACCGCCAGGCCCACGGCCAGCAGGATGAGCGGCAGGTCGATCGGGGCCGTGAGCGCCACGCTGGTGGTCGACGCCTCCACCTCACCCTGGCCGAAGGCGAGGCCACTGAGCTCGGGCTCGGCCGACGCGGTGAGCGTGGGGCCGACCGCGGTGATGATGGCGGCGCCCGCAATCCCCAGCACCACGCCGATCGCACCGCCCAGCAGGCCCTGCGCCAGCGACTCGCCGGCCACCTGGCGCACGACGAGCCGCCCGGGCCAGCCCAGTGCCTTGAGCGTGCCGAGCTCGCGGGTGCGCTTGGTCACCGACGCCAGCGTCAGGAGCGAGGCCACGAGGACGGCGGCGGCCATCGCCACGACGGCCAGCGCCGTGCCGAGCGAGGTGGCCAGGTTGTCGGCGTCGACCAGCGAGCCGGAGATCCCGGACGCCAGGTCGGACGCCGTGGTGACCTGGGATCCCGGGAACGCCCGGGGGATGCTCGCGGCGATGGCGTCGACCTGGCCGGCGTCGTCGGCCCGAACCTGGATTGAGTTGATGCGCCCCTCGCGGCCAGCCGCTTCCTGGAGCCGGCTGAGCTCGGCGAAGATGTCGATCGCCTGCCCGCCCAGCGGTGGCTCCGACAGGCCCACCACCGTGAAGCTCTCGCCCCCGATCGAGACCGACTCGCCCACGTCCAGGTTCTTTCGCGCCGCGTACGCCACCGCCAGCACGACCTGGCTCTTCGCGGCCGCCGGCCGCCCTGCGAAGTAGCGCCCGGCGGTGACCTGCCCCGGCGTCACCAGGCCGAGGTCGGGCCGGCGCACGTCCACGCCGCCGACCGTTGCGGGCTCGAAGTCGATGTTGCCCCTGAACACGGCGCCGGGGCTCAGGCGGTTGCCACCCGGACCGGGTGCCGCCTCGGGGACCTCGCCCTCCAGGTGGATGGCCGTGAGCGTCAGCCCGCCCGCGGCGCCGGTGACCCCGTCCAGGTCGGCGATCTGGCGCGCCCGGCCCTGCGCGAAGCTGAGCTCCGTGCCGCTCACGAACACGTCGGTCTCGAAGGGGTCGCCGGGGTCGCCGAGCTCGTCCAGCTCGATCATGGCGGGCCGGTTCTCCTGCAGCAGCTGCCGGCGCTCCTCGCCGGTGAGGTTGGCCCCGCCCCCCTCGGGGACGAACCGCGAGCCGTCCTCGCTGATGCGCAGCGGCCGGGTGACGGTCATGTCGGTGCCGAGGCCGGTCAGCGGCTCCAGCACCTCGTCCTGGGCCTGGTCGAGACCCGCCGACAGCGCGGTGACCACCGCCACCAGCCCGACGCCCACGGCCAGGCCGAGCGCGGTGAGGATGGTTCGCCCGCGGCGACGCCGCAGCTCGGACAGCGCGAAGCGCAGGTAGAACACTGGCGCGCATGTTAGGCGCGCCCGCCGAACGGCGACCTAAAGGCTGGTCCCGGCGCCCCCGGCAGCGCCCGCCGGCCTCGGCCTGAGAGGCGGCGAGGCGGCGCGAGCGGCCTCGCGCACGAGCGCGCCGATGAACGGGCTGTCGGGGTCGGCCTCGGGGTGCCACTGCACGCCCAGGACCCACGCGCCGTCGGCCGGCTCCACCGCCTCCACCAGGCCCTCCTCCGTCGATCGGCCCGACACCACCAGGCCGTCTCCGACCCGGTCCACCCCCTGGTGGTGGTGGCTGATCACCCGGTGGCGCGGCTCGGCTGCGGCGGTGCGGGCACGGGTCGCGTCGCTCAGCTCGACGGCGTGATCGTTGCCGTCGAAGCGCCCGGGGCTGCGGCGGTGCTCGGAGCGGCCGAGTGACTCGGGCAGGTGCTGGTGCAGGCTGCCGCCGGCGGCGACGTTGATGACCTGCATGCCGCGGCAGATCCCCAGCACGGGGATGTCGCGCTCCCGCGCGCCCGCCAGCAGGGACAGCTCGAAGGCGTCGCGCTCGGGCTGGTGCTCCTCGGCCTCGGGGTGATCGGGCGCGCCGTAGAACGTCGGGTCGAGGTCGGGGCCGCCCACCAGCAGCAGGCCGTCGATCAGCTCCAGCGCCTGGGCGGGGTCGTCGGTCAGGGCGGGGTCGGGTGGCAGCAGCAGCGCCAGGCCGCCCGCCGCCTGGACGGCCTCGATGTAGTTCGCCGCCACCACCGCGGCCTCGAGCTCCCAGACAGCCCAGCGTGCGCGCTCGCGCGGCGCTGCGATCCCGATGACAGGGCGACGGCCGATGGACCTGAGACTACCCCGACTACGGCCGGATGGCGCCGTCGGCCCGGACGCCGGCGATGTCGGGGCCCGCCAGACGCGCGCCGCCGAGACGTGCGCCTACCAGGCTGGCCCACGCAGGTCGCACTCGTGGAGCACGGCGTCCGCCAGGTCGCCGCCGCGACACCGCGCGGCGCGTCCTCGGCTCGGCCAATAGGCCCGGCCATGGACCGTCGCCTCTCGTCCTGGCCCCGCTCGGCTTTCGCGCACCGGATCATCAAGCCTCCCGGAACGGAGCACTAGGATGTGCCCGTGGTCCCGCTGGGGTACGTCATCGCGAGCATCGTCCTGGCCAGCGCGGTCGTGCTGGCCCTGGTGATCGTCGGCGCGCTGTGGTTCGCCGTCTCGGCCACGCGCCCGGAGCTCTTGGACGGCGATGGGAGCAGTGACGAAGGCTCAACTTGAGCCTGAGGTATCGCCCTGCCACGAGGGCGCGACAATCTCCAGAACCCCAAGGTAGACAAGCACCGCCCCGGCCACGATCAGCAGCGGCAGGAGGCCCGGGTCCGGGATCAGCAGCAGACAGACCAGGCCGGAAAGGAGGCCCGCCGCCCGCAGCGCGTTGCGGTGGGCCGCGACCCAGGACACGGCCGACTGCGGCTCCGGTGCGGGGGACGGCGCCCCGGCGCGACCCAGCGCCCGCGCCACCCATGTCCGGAGCCGCCGCGGCGTCGCTGCCGGCCCGCTGAGCCATGCGGCCGCGGCCACGACGATCGCCGCGACGAGGATGGCGGTCGTCTGGGTGACCAGCCGGTCGACGGCGACGTCCCAGACGGCCTGCGCGGCGCCCAGCACGACGGGGTCGTCGATCGTTCCCAGCACCCCGGCGCGCAGCGCGCGCAGCACCACGAGGGTGGCCAGCATCAGCAGGCCCAGGATCACCATCGCCACGATCAGGGCGCGCCGTCGCGCAACGGAGAGGGCAACGCCGCCCGCGAGCAGCGCCACCGCGACGAACGGCAGCACCAGGCCCAGCGTGTCGACCGCTGCCACCGCCGCGCTGAGGTCGTCGATGGAGCCGTTCTCGACCACCGTCACCTGCGCCCTCTGCTCGATGAGGCCGTTCCGCGGGAGCAGCGCGCCAAGCCCAGTGGCGTCGAGCCCGTGGCGCGCGGTCGTTACGACGGGCCCCAGATCGAGCACCACGCGCCCGTCCGGCGCGCTCACGCCACCGACCTCCTCCCCGCGCAACACCCCGATCGCCGCGCCGTGGGCGTTCCGGACCGCTGCCTGCCAGAGCGCCGCGAAGCGGTCGCTCTCGACCACCTCGCGCACCGCTCGCCGCGACCCGCGGCGCAGCGCCTCCGCCAGGGCCGCCGCGATCAGTGGCGAGCCGTCCTCCCCCACCCGCTCGGCGATGGCCCGCTCCGCCCGCCGGCGCACCTCCGCGGTCGAGAACGCCTGAGACACCACGACCTCGGTGACCGCATCGGTGACGGCGGGCTCGTCGCCAACCTGCGCGACGGCGGCCGTGAACGAGGTGCTGTCCAGGGCGGTGTCGCGGGCCCAGGAGGCGGGGTTCGCCGCGGTGGCCGCCAGCAGGCCCAGCGCGATGAGGACGCCGGCCGCGATGCGACGCGCCAGGGCTCGTCCGTGGCTCGGATCGCCCGCTGTGCGGGCCTTCTCAACCATAGGCATGGTGGCCCGAAAGTCTAGGCTCGGCGCGTGAGCCGCATCGCGAGGCCGGTGACCTAGGCGATGGAGGGTTGACGACGCCGGGCCGCGCACGCCGGTCGCCGCACGCCCGCGGCGGGTCCGTCCCAGCCCCGCCCTAGAGTCAGCCCGTGCCGGACTGGGCCTGGACCGCCGTCAGCGTGGCCATCGTTCTGGTGGTCGCGGCAATCGTCGTGCGGCTCAGCCACCTCTTCGTGAACCACCTGGAGCGGCGACTCGTCGACGAGGGCGGCGCCGAGCTCACCGAGGACGCCCGGCAGCGGGCGAAGACGCTGGCCACAGTGGCCCGGGGCACCATCACGATCATCGTGCTGTTCACGGCCGTGCTGGTGGCGCTGAGCGAGGCCGGCGTGGCCGTCGGCCCCATGCTGGCCGCGGCCGGCATCGTGGGCATCGCCCTGGGGTTCGGGGCCCAGACCCTGGTGAAGGACTGGATCGGCGGGTTCTTCATCCTGATCGAGCGCCAGTTCGACGTGGGCGACTGGGTCGAGGTGGCGGACGTGGGCGGAACCGTCGAGGAGGTGAACCTGCGCTCCACGGTGCTGCGAGGCCTCGACGGCGTGCGACACGTGGTCAGCAACGGCCAGATCCAGCTCAGCAGCAACCACACCAGGGGCTACAGCCGCTACGTGTTCGTGATGCCGATTCCCTACGACGCCGACATCGATCGGGCGGTGGAGGTGCTGCGCAGCGTGGGCGAGGACATGCGCGCCGACCCGGCCTTCGCCGGCTCGGTGACCGGCCCCATCGAGGTGCTGGGGGTCGACCAGTACGGCGAGTCGTCCGTCGACATCAAGGCCTACATCGAGACGGCCGCGGGCAAGCACTGGCGCGTGGGGCGCGAGCTGCGCCGCCGGCTCAAGCTGGCGCTCGACGCCGAGGGCATCGCCATCCCCTTCCCGCACCGCGAGGTCATCCTGCGCCCCGCGGCGGACGCAGCGGACACGTAGGGCCCGCCGTTTGCCGCCGGCGGGCCCATGCCGGAGACGGGCAGCCGGATGGCCGTCACCGCCAGCAGCGTGACCGGCCTCACCGCCGCCCAGGTCGCGGAGCGGCAGGCGAAGGGCCAGGTGAACGCCACCGCGGAGCAGGGCTCGCGGTCGACGGCGCACATCCTGCGGGCCAATGTCCTGACCCGCTTCAACGCGATCATCACCGTGCTGCTCGTGATCGTGCTGGCGGCCGGCGACCCGGCGGATGCCCTGTTCGGCCTGGTGATGGTGATCAACGCGGTCATCGGAATCGTGCAGGAGTTGCGGGCGAAGCGGACCCTCGACCGGCTCTCGGTGCTGAGCGCTCCGCGCGCAACCGTTCTCCGCGATGGAGAGCAACGCGAGATCGCCGTGGAGGAGATGGTGCTGGACGACGTGCTGCTGGTAGCGCGGGGCGATCAGGTCCCGGTGGACGGGGCCGTGCTCGGATCGGAGGGCCTACAGGTCGACGAGTCCTTGCTCACGGGCGAGTCCGACCCCGTCGACAAGGAGCCCGGCGACCCGCTGATGTCGGGCAGCTTCGTCAGCGCCGGCGCCGGGCGCGCCGTGGCAACGGCGGTGGGCGAAGACGCCTACGCCCGCCGGCTGTCGGCCGAGGCGAAGCGCTTCACCCTGGTGCGCTCGGAGTTGCGGGCCGGCGTGGACCGCATCCTGCAGATCATCACCTGGCTGCTGGTGCCGGTGGGCGCGCTGGTGCTGGCCGGCGAGCTGATCGACCACCGGAGCGCGGAGGACGCGCTGGTCGGGATGGTGGCGGCGGTGGTGGGGATGATCCCCCAGGGCCTGGTGCTGCTGGTGAGCCTCTCCTTCGCGGTCGCGGTGATTCGCCTCGGGCGGCGGCAGGCGCTGGTGCAGGAGCTCCCGGCGGTGGAGGTGCTGGCCCGCGTGGACACCATGCCTGGACAAGACCGGCACGCTCACCGAGGGACGGATCGTCCTCGAGGACGTCGAGCCTCTGGACGGCGGGGACGAGGGCGGCGCACGCCGGGCGCTGGCGGCGCTCGCCGCGACCGACCCGAATCCCAACCCCCCGCTTGCTGCCATCGCGGCGGGCGCCGGCGAGGCGCCCGGGTGGCCGGTTGAGTCCACCCTGCCCTTCTCGTCGGCGCGCAAGACCAGCGGCGCCGCCTTCGCCGGGAAGGGGGCGTGGATGCTGGGCGCCCCCGAGATGCTGCTGACCGCAGGGACGCCGGTCCCCGAGCGCGCCGGCCAGCTGGCCGCCGAGGGCAAGCGGGTGGTGATGCTCGTGAGGGCCGAGCGACTGCCCGCCGAGGGCGAGGCCGCAGGGGCGGTGCCGGCGGCGCTGGTCGTGCTGGGCGAGTCGGTGCGCGAGGACGCCGCCGAGACCATCGCCTACTTCACGGAGCAGAAGGTGCGCCCCGTGGTCATCAGTGGCGACGACCCACGCACCGTCGGCGCCATCGCCGGCCGTGTGGGGGTGCCACACGCCGACCGCCGCGTGGACGCCCGGAGCCTCTCGGAGGATCCCGCCGAGCTGGCGGACGCGCTCGACGACGCAGGGGTGTTCGGTCGCGTTGCGCCCGAGCAGAAGCGCGCCATGGTGCGTGCCCTGCGGTCGCACGGCCACACCGTGGCCATGACCGGCGACGGCGTGAACGACGTGCTGGCGCTCAAGGACGCCGACATGGGGATCGCGATGGGGGCCGGCACGCCCGCCGCGCGGGCCGTCGCCCAGCTGGTGCTGCTGGACAACCGCTTCTCGCGACTGCCCGGGGTGGTGGCCGAGGGGCGGCGCGTAATCGTCAACATGGAGCGCGTCGCCAAGCTGTTCGTGACCAAGACGGCCTACGCGACGCTGCTGGCCGTCCTGGTGGGGGTGGCGGGGCTCCCCTTCCCCTTCCTGCCGCGCCACCTGACCCTGATCGGCTCGCTGACGATCGGCATCCCGGCGTTCATGCTGTCGTTCGAACCCAGCCGCGAGCCGGCGCGCAGCGGCTTCGTGCCGCGCGTGCTGAGCTTCGCGATGCCGGCCGGCATCGCGGCGGCGGCCGCCACCTTCGCCGTCTACGCCCTCGCGCGCTCCGAGCTTGCCGACTCGTCGCTACTCGACGCCCGCAGCGCCGCCACGATCTGCCTCACCGCGCTCGGCCTCTGGGTGCTCGGCGCCGTGGTCCGGCCGCTCAACGCGCTGCGTGCCGCCCTGGTCGTGGCCATGGCCGGTGCCTTCGTGGCCGTGCTGGCCATCCCGTTCGCGGCCGACTTCTTCCAGCTCACCGTGCCGCCCGCCGACACCTGGGCCACCATCACGATCGGGGCGGTCGGCGGCATCGCCCTGATGGAGGTCCTGATGCGCCTGTTCGCGCAGCGGGACCCGTTCGCCCCCGGCACGCGCGCCGGCGCCTGGCTGACGAAGCGCTGACCGCCGCAGGCGTTCGCTGCCCATCGCCTCCGGCTTCTCGCGTACCGTTGCCGCCGTCGATGGTGCGCACTCCCTCTGACCGAGACCCGGAGGCCCCGCGTTCCCGCCCGAGGCGCCGGCCGCCCGGCCCGACGGAACCGGTAATCGCTTGACGACGCACGCCCCGGCCGAGGAGAGCGCCGGAGCGCGCCGGCCGGGCCGAAAGCGGGGGATCGCCCTGCGCGTCGGGCTGCTCACCCTTACCGGCGTCTCCATCTACCTGCTGCTTCCGAGCCTGGTGGAGGTGTTCTCGTCGTGGCCGGCCCTCCGCGACGTCAACCCCCTGTGGTTCGGTGTCATGGCGGGCAGCCAGGCGGCGAGCCTGGTCTGCATCTGGGCGTTGCAGCGCGTGCTGCTGCGCACGCACGCCTGGTTCGCGGTGGCCACCTCGCAGCTGGCGGGGAGCGCGTTCGGGCGCATCGTCCCCGGCGGCGGCGCCGCCGCCGCCGCGCTCCAGTCGACCATGCTGATCCGGTCCGGGATCCACCCCGCCAGGGCGGGCTCGGCGGTGACCTCGGCGCAACTGCTGAGCGTGGCCACGCTCACCACGCTTCCGCTGGTGAGCCTGATCAGCATTGCCAGCGGCGCCCCGGTTGACGCCGGCCTGCTGGCAGCCGCGTGGATCGGGGCGACGGCCTTCGTGGCGCTGTTCGCCGTCGGCGCCGTACTCCTGCTGGCGAGGCGCCCCATCCGGTGGGTGGGCGCCGCCATCGAGGCTGTCCTCAACCGCATCCGGCCCGGCGCGGGCGTGCGGGGGTTGCCGGCGCTGCTCGCCCGGGAGCGCCGCCGCCTCGCCGAGGCGCTGGCGCGGAAGTGGCCCGAGGCGCTCGCCGCCTCGGTGGGCCGCTGGGCGTTCGACTACCTCACGCTGCTCGCGGCGCTGTGGGCGGTGGACGCGCAACCCAACCCCTCGCTGGTGCTGCTGGCCTTCGTGCTGTCGATCCTGCTGTCGTTCATCCCGCTGACGCCTGGCGGGCTCGGCTTCGTGGAGGCCGGGCTCACCGGCACGCTGGCGCTGGCGGGCGTGGCGGCGTCGGACGCGGTGGTCGCCGCGCTGGCCTACCGCCTGTTCTCGTACTGGCTCCACCTGCCGGTGGGCCTGGCCGCGTACGGGCTGTTCCGCCGGCGCTACCGGCAACGGGCCGAGGCGGCCTTCACCTAGTGTCCTGAGCCGGAAGTTCGTCGCATGTTTCGGGCGCGAATCCCGAGCGACGCAAGGACGCAGGGAGGCCCGCTATCGGGAATATCGGGCCGACCGAGGACATCGCGTCGCGACGGGATGCAGCCGCGAAACTGCCGATGTATTTCTGGCTCGGGACACTAGCTACTAGGGCGGCGAGTCGGTCTGCGGCGGCGCGGGCTTTGGCCGGTCGGGCGGGGGAGTGATGAGGCGGCGCACGAGCGGCGGCGCGAAGCGCCCACCCGCGACCGTGCCGAGCACGATCAGCAG
>JAUVPZ010000090.1 GCA_030598395.1 Miltoncostaeaceae bacterium
ACGGGGTGAAGGCCGCCTCGGCCGCCGGCCGCGACGTGGTGCTGGTGGACACCGCCGGCCGGCTCACGATCGACGACGAGATGATGGACGAGCTGGTGCGCGTGCGCGACGCGGTGGACCCCACCTCGGTGGTGCTGGTGGTCGACGCCATGACCGGACAGACGGCCGTCGAGGTGGCGCAGACGTTCATCGATGCCGTGGACGTGGACGGGGTCATCCTCAGCAAGCTCGACGGCGACGCGCGGGGCGGTGCGGCGCTCTCGATCCGTGCGGTCACGGGCAAGCCCATCATGTTCGTGGGCACGGGCGAGAAGGTCGACGCGCTCGAGCCCTTCTACCCCGATCGCATGGCCTCCCGCATCCTGGGCATGGGCGACGTGTTGAGCCTCATCGAGAAGGCCGAGCAGACGGTCGACGAGGGCGACGCGCGCAGGATGGAACAGAAGATCCGCGGTGGCTCGCTGACCCTCGAGGACTTCCTCGAGCAGTTGCACCAGGTCCGCAACATGGGGCCGCTGTCCCAGATGCTCGGCATGGTCCCGGGGTTCCGCCAGGCCATGAAGTCGCGTGACATGGACGTGGACGAGCGCCAGCTGGACCGCGTGGAGGCGATCATCCGCAGCATGACCCCGAAGGAGCGGCGCCAGCCCGACGTCATCAACGGCAGCCGGCGGCGGCGCATCGCGGTCGGCAGCGGCACCAGCGTGCAGGAGGTCAACCAGCTCCTGTCTCAGTTCAAGCAGATGCGCAAGGTGATGAAGCAGATCGGCAAGGGCGGGCTACCGTCCGCCCTCACCGGCATGCCCGGCGGCATGTCCTAAGGACACGAGCAGGAGGCACATTGGTCAAGATCCGACTCTCACGAGTGGGCAGCAAGAAGAACCCCATCTACCGTGTCGTCGTGGCCGACTCGCGCTCGCCGCGCGACGGGCGCAACATCGAGACGATCGGCCGCTACAACCCCCAGACCCACCCCTCCGAGGTCGAGATCGACCTCGAGCGGGCCAACGGCTGGGTGGCGCAGGGAGCGCAGCCGACCCCGGCGGTGCGCAAGCTGATGCGCATCGTGGAGGCGCGGACCTGAGCGCCAGCGCCGCAGCCCCGGTCGCGCACATGGTGGTCGCGCTCGCCCGCGGCCTGGTGGACCAGCCCGATCAGGTGCGCGTGGAGGAGGAACAGGAGGGCGGCGAAACCGTGCTGGCGCTGTACGTGGCCGAGGACGACCTGGGCCAGGTGATCGGTCGCGGCGGTCGCATCGCGCACTCGCTGCGGGTCCTGGTGCGGCACGCCGGGTCGGCTCGAGGCGTGCGTGCACGCCTCGAGATCGTGGACTAGAGCTCCACGGCCGAGACGGTCCTGATCGGCTGGGTCACCCGGGCGCACGGCGTCCGCGGGGAGGTGCGCGTGCGGCCCACCGGCCCCACGCTCGGCGGGCTGGCGCGGGGGGAGTGGGTGGTGCTGCGCGGGCCGCAGGGCGAGGAACGCCGCGAGCAGGTGGTCGCGACCGCGGGCGACGGCGATCATCCCATCCTCACGTTCGCCGGACTGGGCGACCGCGAGGCGGCCGGGTCGGTCGCCGGCTTCGAGATCCACGTCTCCGCCGAGCGCGTGCCGGCGCTCGACGATCCCCATACCTTCTACGTGCGCGACCTCATCGGTTGCTCGGTGTCCTCCGGCGGGAACGAGCTGGGCCGGGTGGTCGACGTGCTCCAGCGGCCGGCCAACGACGCCCTGGAAATCCAGGGGCCATCGGGTTCCCTGCTGGTGCCGCTCACCGACGACGCGCTGGAGGAGATCGACCTGACCCGACGGCGCGTCTCGGTGCGCGCCGACCTGCTGGCCGGGATGGGCGGCTGAGGGGCCCCATGCGGATCGACATCTTCACGCTGTTCCCCGAGTGGTTCGACTGGCTGCGCCGCCCCCGCCACCTGGCCAACGCGGCGGTGAGCGCCGACCTGGAGCTGCGTTGCTTCAACTACCGCGACACGTCGTCCCTGCCCGCCGGTCAGGTCGACGACGCGCCCTACGGCGGCGGGCCGGGCATGGTGCTGAGGGTCGACGTGGTGGCCGCGGCGCTGGAGGCGGTCTACGACGGCCCCGCCGAACGCGCGCGCGAGGGCCGGCGCGTGGTGGTGCTGACGCCGCGCGGGCGGCCGTTCAGCGATGCGGTCGCCACCGAACTGGCGGCGCTGCCCGAGCTGGTCCTGCTGTCGGGCCGCTACGAGGGGTTCGACGAGCGCGTGCACGCCCACCTGGCCAGCGACGCCGTCTCGCTGGGCCCGTTCGTGCTGGCGGGCGGCGAGGTGGCTGCGATGGCGATCGTCGACTCCGTGTGCAGGCGGCTGCCCGGCGCCCTCGGCAACGCCGCCAGCCTGGACCGGGAGTCGTTCTCGCCCGGCCTCGACGGCGGCACCGAGCACCCTCACTACACGCGCCCACCCGACTTCCGGGGATGGAGGGTGCCCGAGGTCCTCACCTCGGGCGACCACGGCGCCATCGAGGCCTGGCGCGCGGCGCACACCGGCCCCGCGCCCGTCACCTGACCGTCGTGCCGATCGTGCCCTCGCTGCTAACCTTCCCCGCTGTTCTCGGCCGGAGAAGGGGCGTGAGGGATGGGCGTGATCGAAAGCCTGGAGCGCGAGCAGCTCCGCGACGACCTCCCCGAGTTCGAGCCGGGGGACGCGGTGCGCGTGCACTTCCGCGTCATCGAGGGTTCGCGCCAGCGGGTACAGGTGTTCGAGGGCACCGTCATCAAGCGCCAGGGCGCGCTGTCGCGCGAGACCTTCACGGTGCGCAAGCAAAGCTTCGGGGTGGGCGTCGAGCGCACGTTCCCCGTGCATTCCCCCAAGATCGAGCGCATCGAGCGCATCGCCGAGGGTGATGTCCGACGCGCCAAGCTTTACTACCTGCGTGGCAAGGTCGGCAAGAAGGCCCGCGTCAAGGAGAAGCGGCGCTCGTAGCGGGCGCCCTCCAGCCGGGCGGCTGTTCGCGCACGACCGCGGCTACGGCGTCGACCGCGTGGCCGGAGCCGACGAGGCCGGTCGTGGTTGTCTTGCGGGACCGCTGGTGGCGGCGGCGGTGTGCATCGACCTGCGCCTGTCGCGCAGCCAGCGGCTGGCGCTGGCTGACCTGGACGACTCCAAGCGCCTCGGCGCCGAGGTCAGGGCGCGCCTCGCGGCGGTCATCATGGGGGTCGCCCACCAGGTTGTGGTCGTGGTGGCGGGGCCGCGCACCATCGATCGCGACGGCCTGCACGTCACCAACCTGGCGCTGCTTCGGCGGGCGCTCGCGGGCCTTGCACCGCCACCCGATGCCTGTCTGGTCGATGGCTTCCGCCTGGGCGACGACGCCCCGCCGCACCGCGCTGTGATCGGTGGCGACCGCCGCAGCGCCGCCATCGCCGCCGCCTCGATCATCGCCAAGACCACGCGCGACCGCTTGATGGCGGGCCCCGCCGCGGACGCCTACCCGAGCTTCGGCTTCGACAGCCACGTGGGCTACGCCACGCCGCAGCACCATGACGCGCTGCGCGCGACGGGGCTGTCGCCGCTGCACCGCCGCTCCTTTCAGTCGGTGGCCTACGCCGGCTCCCAGGCCGCGGCGATGTGACGCACGGGGGCCGGCCATCCGGTCCCCACCACGACGACGTCGAAGCGGATCTTCCGCCCGCCCAGCCCCGGCCTCGCGGCGAGGAAGGCTCCCGCTGCCCGCGCGATGCGCTCGCGCTGCGCTGCCGTGACGGGTTCGGTGTGGGCGGCTGGGTCGGCGCGGGTCTTCACCTCGACCACCGCCACCACGTGGCCCCGCGTCACCACCAGGTCCAGCTCGCCGCCGGAGCCGCGCCAGTTGCGCGCCACCACGCGCCATCCGCGCCTCTGCAGGTGGCGACCCGCGGCGCGCTCGCCCCGCGCCCCCGGCGTGCTGGCCCGGCCTCGCATCGCCCGCACCATGGCGTGCGCCACGCTCACGGCTCAACCTCGGGGTGTGCCGGCGGCGTGCCGGGTGTTGCGCCGCCGTCGTGCATCGCTCAGCCCCCGTCGTCGGGGTAGGCGATGATCTCGGTGGCCATGCCGCCGGGACCCTCGATGTAGAAGCTGCGGGTCCGGTCGCGGTGGGTCGCGATGTCGGCGCCGTGCTCGGCGGCCAGGCGCTCCAGCTCCTCGTCGTCTACCCGCCAGGCCAGGTGGTTGGGGTGCTGGTCGGCGACGACGAACGCCAGCTTCGCCCCGCGGGCCTCCACCAGGGCCCAGGTGTCGTCCTGAAAGAGCACCCTGGTGCCCGGCACGGCCTCCACGTAGTAGTGGACGGCGGCGGCGATGTCGGGAACCTGCTGGGCGACGTGGTCGAACCGCATGGCCATGG
The DNA here is from genome assembly GCA_030598395.1 of Miltoncostaeaceae bacterium. GTDB lineage: Bacteria > Actinomycetota > Thermoleophilia > Miltoncostaeales > Miltoncostaeaceae > JAUVPZ01. The sequence goes on from JAUVPZ010000090.1 coordinate 4,363, forward strand.
TGGGAGCGTACCGCCGGTCGGCCGGGGCGTCACGTCCGAGTGCACGGAGTAGGGGCCCGACCGACCCGAACGCGCGTGGAGCCGTTCGCCGTTGCGCCGGCACGCTGGCGTCATGGTGGCCAGGGTGGTGGCGCCGGCGCTGGTCGGCATCGAGGCGTTCACGGTGCAGGTCGAGGTCGACCTGCGGGCCGGGCTGCCCGCGTTCAGCGTGGTCGGCCTTCCCGACGCCGCGGTGCAGGAGGCCCGCGAGCGTGTGCGTTCCGGCCTGGCCAACCAGGCGTTCGCTGTTCCCCCCCGCCGCATCGTGGCCAACCTGGCCCCCGCCGACCTTCGAAAGCGCGGGCCCCATTACGACCTTGCGCTCGCGCTGGCCATCCTGGCCTCCTCCGGGCAGCTCGACCCGGCGGCGCTCGACGGCGTGGGCGCGGTGGGCGAGTTGGGGCTGGACGGGCGGCTTCGGCCGGTGCCGGGGGTCCTGGCCATGGCCGAGCACGCTGCGGTGGCCGGCTGGCGGCGTCTGGTGGTGGCCGTCGGCAACGCGGCAGAGGCCGGGCTGGTCGGCGGGGTGGAGGTGCTCGGTGCCGAGGGCCTGCGGGCCGCCGTGGACCTGCTGGAGGGCCGGGCGACTCCGGCGCCCACGGCGTTCGACGTCGACGCGGTTCTCGTGGGCGGCGCCGAGGCCGAGGGACCCGACCTCGCCGACGTGCGCGGGCAGGCGGCCGCGCGGCGGGCGCTCGAGGTCGCGGCCGCCGGGGGCCATTCGCTGCTGATGCTGGGGCCTCCGGGCGGCGGGAAGACCATGCTCGCCCGCCGGCTGCCGGCCCTCCTGCCGCCGCTTCGGCGCGCCGAGGCCATCGCCGTCACCCGCATCCACAGCGTGGCGGGGCTGCTGCCGCCCGACCGTCCCCTGGTCACGCGGCGACCCTTCCGGGCGCCGCACCACACCATCTCCGCGTCCGGCCTGGTGGGCGGCGGCCGCGTTCCCCAGCCGGGCGGGGTCAGCCTGGCGCACGAGGGGGTGCTGTTCCTGGACGAGGTGTGCTCCTTCGCGCCCGCGGCGATCGACGCCTTGCGCCAGCCCCTGGAGGAGGGGTACGTCGACGTCAGCCGAGCGATGGCGCGGGCCCGTTTCCCGGCGCGGTCGTTGCTGGTCTGCGCCGGCAACCCGTGCCCCTGCGGGCACGACGGCGACCCGGTGCGGCCCTGCGTCTGCCCGCCGGGCCGGGCCGAGGCCTACCGCGCCCGGCTGTCCGGCCCGGTCGCCGACCGCATCGACATGCAGGTGGCCGTGCCCCGGCTCACGCGCGAGGAGCTGGTCGGGGCGGCGCGGCCGGAGCGCTCCGCCGCCGTGCGTGCGCGGGTCGCCGCCGCGGAGGCGGCACGTGCCGCCCGCGGGCAGGATCAGGCCAACGGGCGCCTGGGGTCGGCCGAGGCGCGCCGGCTGGCCGCGCTGGACGGGCCGGGCCGCGAGCTGCTCGGCCGCGCCGTCGAACGGCTGGGCCTCAGCGCGCGCGGGCACGATCGGGCGCTGCGCGTGGCGCGCACCGTCGCCGACCTGGCGGGCGCCGAGCGCGTGGCCGCCGAGCACCTCGCCGAGGCGCTCGTCTACCGCGCCGCCCGCCACGAGCCGGCCGCGGCGTGAGCTGGCCTGCCGAGTGGCCGCTGGGCCTCGCCCATCTCGCTGCCAACCTCGACCGCGACCTGCAGCGCGCGGCTCGCTCGGCCGGCGGTCCGGCCGCGCTCTGGCGCTGCTCGGCGGCGACCCTCATGGGTCACCTTGGGCTCGAGGCCCGGCGCGCCGGCGAGGTGCAGTCGGCGCGGGCGGCGTTCGACCCGGGCCGCACCCGCCGCCTGCTCACCGACGCCGGAATCCACCACCTCGGCCGCCCTGAGCCCCGGTTCCCGTGGCGGCTGGCGGCCACCTTCGATCCTCCGTTCGGCCTCTTCCTTCGTGGTCGCGTCACGGCCGCCCTGGCCTGTCTCAACCGCGGGCCGGTTGTGGCCCTGGTGGGCAGCCGGCGCGCCACCCCACCGGGCCGTGCGACGGCGCGGGCGCTCGCGGCGGCCCTGGCCGAGCGTGGCGCCGTGGTGGTCAGCGGTCTGGCCCAGGGCATCGACGCCGCGGCGCACGAGGGCGCGCTGGCAGCCGGCGGCACCACCGTCTCAGTGCTGGGCTGCGGGGTCGACGTGTCCTACCCGCGCGTCAACCGGCTCTTGGCGGCCCGCATCGCCGCCGCGGGCCTGCTGGCCTCCGAGTACTGGCCCGGCACCCGGCCGGCGCCCTGGCACTTCCCTGCCCGGGAACGTCTCATGCGCGCAACCATGCGATTAGCAGGGGAAACGCGAACCCCGTAGGTGCCAGGAAGGCCAGAGACGGCCTTGGCGTGGTTGCACGGGTGGTTGCACCGAACCGACCGACCTCACGCGCCCCCGAGTTCTGAGACCTCTCGCGGGCGAGACGCCAAGGGAACCCATCCTTCGCACCCCCGCCCCCTCGCGAGGCCC
>JAUVPZ010000079.1 GCA_030598395.1 Miltoncostaeaceae bacterium
AAGTGCCTGTCCAGCACCACGTAGCGGCCCTTGGGGCCCAGGGTCACCTTGACCGCGTCGGCCACCACGTTGACCCCGCGCTCGAGTGACCGGCGCGCGTCCTCGTTGAACTTCAGCTCCTTCGCCATCAGCGGCGTTTCCCTTCGATCGTCGTCGGCGTGTGGGCGTCGTGCGCTCGGCTACTTCTTGGTGCGCCTGGTCGTCTTCTTGGCGCCGCCGCTCGCCTTCTTCGCGCCGCGGCTGGAGCCACTGCGCTTCCTCGCCGGGGCCGTCGAGATCTTGGCCAGGATGTCGTGCTCGGACAGGATCAGCACGTCCTCGCCCTCGAGGCGCACCTCGGTGCCGCCGTACTTGCTGAAGATGACCTCGTCGCCGGCCTTGACCTCGAGGGCCACGCGCTCGCCCTCCAGCCACCGGCCCGGGCCCGCGGCAAGGACGCGCCCCCGCTGGGGCTTCTCCTGGGCGGTGTCGGGCAGCACGATCCCGCTGGCAGTGACCTCCTCCTGCTCGATCGCGGTGACGATCACGCGATCGCCGAGGGGCTTGAGGTTCATCGGGGCCTCCAGATCGACTCTGTCTTGGGTGGTCGGCGGCCTGCCGGCCCGCCGTTGGCACTCCACACGGGAGAGTGCCAGCGGCGCAGGTTACCGCGGCGGTGCCGGCAGTTCCAGCCCTCGCCCGGCGACGCCTAGCGGATGAGCGCGGCGAGCACTTCGTCCGGGGGCGCGGCGTCGTCGCGCACGAACACCCACCAGCGGTAGAATCCGTCGCGGCGGTCGGACGCCACCCCGACCGCGTTCGCCTCGCCGTGAGAGAGATCGAGCGCGAACAGGGCGTCGGCCACCTCCCGCGTGGGCAGCCGGCCGGCCCCGAACGCGGCCAGCGCGGCATCGACGCCGTCAAGCGGGTGTTCGCCGTCGCCCTCGTACCGCGCCGCGCACCCGGGGCAGCACCCGGGACCAAGGCGCTCGACCCCGTCCGCGACCCTGGTGCCGCAAAGCGGGCAGTCGAGCGTGATCGGCACGCGCGATCTACTACTAGTAGGAGGTCAGTGCAAGGGCGAGCGCCGCCCCGGCCACGATGACGGCCGCGATCGAGCCGAACGGCAGCCAGCGGGCACCCGTGGCCCGCCACGCTGCCAGCCCGCCCCCGGCCCCTCCGATCCCGGCCGCCACGATCAGGATCACCTGACCCGCCGGGAACAACTCCCGCGCCAGGCCCACCCCCGCGAGCACGCTGGTCATGGCGCTGACCAGCACGGCGCCGTCGACGCCGCCGACGTCCAGCGCGCGCAGGCGCACCAGCTCGTCGGCGCACCACAGGCCGGCGACCAGGTTCCAGCCGCCCAGGATCAGGCTGGTCCAGAGCCACTCGTCGCCCGCCACCGAGACGAAGTCGATGGCGAGCACCACACCCATCACCAGGGCGACGACGCCCAGCGCCGCCAGCGCGAAGGCGGCGATGCGCGCGGCGTCCCGCTGCGGGCCGTCCAGCTGACCCGGGCCCGGCACGGTCTCGACACGCCCGGCGATGCCGGTTCGGCGCACGAGGAGGTAGCCGATGACGAAGACGATCGCGCCCGCGATTCCGCCGATGACCAGCGACTCCTGCCACGAGGCGTCGGGCGTGTCGCCGCCGAGGCGGAAGATGTTGTAGACGACCGCCCAGCCGACGACGACGGCCGCCACGCACCAGCCGATCGCGCGACCGACGGGTGGGCGGAGGGCCCCCTCGGTCACGCGGCCTCCAGCCCGAGCAAGGCCGCCAGCCGCCGCCCCGCGCGTCCCCGGTGCGAGATCGCATGCTTCTGGACCGGGGTCATCTCGGCCATGGAGCGCTCGTCACCCCGGGGGACGAACACCGGGTCGTAGCCGAAGCCGCCCTCGCCGCGCTGGGCGGGGGCGATCTGACCGGGACAGGTGCCGCAGGCCACGAGCAACCCGCCCTCGGGCGGCAGCGCCACCAGCACGCAGGCGAAGGCGGCCGAGCGGTCGTCGGCACCCTCCAGCTCCTCCAGCAAGCGCCGGCAGTTGTCGTCGTAGGTGGCCTCGGGGCCCGCATAGCGCGAGCTGAAGACGCCGGGCCGGCCGCCAAGCGCGTGGACATGCAGGCCCGAGTCGTCGCCCACCACAGTGGCGTCGGAGGGGTCGACCGCCCGCAGCGCCCGCGCCTTGAGCAACGCGTTCTGAAGCAACGTGGTGCCCGTCTCCTCGGCGTCGAAGCCCTCCGGCGCCAGGCTGACCTCGGCGCCTCCCAGCAGGCCGGTCAGCTCCCGGGCCTTGTCCTGGTTGCCGGTGGCGAGCGCGATCCTCACGCCGCCGCCTCTCGCTGGATCTGACCAAGGCGGGCCAACCCGCCAGTGGCCAGATCCAGCAGCCGGTCGAGCTCGTCGCGCGAGAAGACCTGTCCCTCGGCGCTGGCCTGCACCTCGACCAGCGCGCCCTCCCCCGTCCCGACCACGTTCATGTCGGCGTCGGCCGCGCTGTCTTCGGGATAGTCCAGGTCCAGCACCGGCTCGCCGGCCACGATGCCCACGCTGACACCCGCGACGGAGTCGGACAGCGGCACCGCGGGCAGGGTCCCGGCGCGGACCAGCCCGTCGAGCGCGCGGCGCAGGGCCACCCACGCGCCGCAGATGGCCGCGCAGCGGGTGCCGCCATCGGCCTGGATCACGTCGCAATCGAGCCAGACGGTGCGCTCGCCCAGCGCCTCCATGTCCACCACCGCGCGCAGCGAGCGCCCAATCAGGCGCTGGATCTCGGTGGTGCGGCCGTCCGGGCGGCCGCGCGTGACCTCGCGCGCGCGGCGCTGGCCGGTGGACCCGGGCAGCATCCCGTACTCGGCGGTGAGCCAGCCCAGGCCGCGGCCGCGGCGCCAGGCAGGAACGTCGTCGTCGATCGACGCCGTGCAGATGACCCGCGTGCCGCCCACGGTGACCAGCGCGCTGCCGTCGGCCGTGGCGATGAAGTCGGGCGCGATCTCCACCGGGCGCAGCTCGTCGGGGGCCCGTCCATCCTCGCGCACCGACGGATAGTAGCCTGTCGCGGATGGCGCCTCAGCCGGCCGATCTCGCACGGATGCTCGCCGAGGCGGAGCACGTCGTGGTCCTGACCGGGGCGGGCATCTCCACCGAGAGCGGCATCCCCGACTTCCGCTCGACGGGGGGTCTGTGGGGGAAGTTCGACCCCATGGAGGTGGCCAGCATGTCCACCTTCCTGCACGAGCCGGAGCGCTTCTGGGGCTTCCACCGGCCGCGCATCGACATGCTGGCCGGCGCCGACCCCAACGCCGCGCACAAGGCCGTGGCCCAACTGCAGCGCCGCGGTGTGGTCAAGCAGCTGATCACGCAGAACATCGATCGCCTGCACGCCCGCGCCGGCAGCGAGGACGCCATCGAAGTCCACGGCTCGCTGGACTCCGGTTGCTGCATCCGCTGCGGCCACGAGGTGGACATCGACGAGCTGGTCGCGATGGCCGACGCGGCCGACGACGGCGTCCCCCGCTGCCCGCCGTGCGGTTTCCAGATGAAGAGCGGCGTGATCCTGTTCGGCGAGTCGCTTCCCGCCGAGGCGATCGATCGCGCCTTCGAGGCGGCGGAAGAGGCCGACGCGATGCTGGTGGTGGGCAGCTCCCTGCAGGTGGCCCCGGTGAGCCGGCTGCCGGGAACGGTGCTGCGCCGGGGCGGGATGCTGGCCATCCTCACGGAGGGGCCCACCCCCTACGACGACGAGGCGCACGTGCGCCTGAACGGCAAGGCCGGGAAACAGCTGACCGAGGCGCTGGCCGAGCTGGAGGCGCTGCTCTAACGGCCTACGCCGAGGCCTCGGCGTCCCTGAGCTTCTCGAGCAGCCGGTCCAGCCAGGCCACGAGCGCACCGATCAGCGGCGCCTCCCGGCCCGTGAACACGTGGTCCGCTCCGGCGATCGTCTCCAAGCTCACGTCGGGGCACGCTCCCAGCTCGGCGATCCTGGCCAGCTCGGGGCCCTCGGTGACGGGCACGATCTCGTCGTCGCCGGCCTGCACGAGCGCCACCGGGACGGTGACCTGGCCCACGCGCAGCCTCGAGATGGCGTGGTAGGCCTCGGGGCCGCGGCTGAACCACCAGGTGCGGTAGGTCCAGATCTCCGCGTCCAGGGGGCGGTCGCTGGGCCCCGCCGCGCGGCGAGCCACGAAGATCCGGTCCCGGGATCGGTCCTCGGGATCGGGTCGCAGCCGCTCGCGCACGAGCGCGGTCGCCTCCTCGTAGGATGGGTCGGAGCCGAACTGCTCCCACCGGCGCCGGGTGGACCGTGGCAGCGACGCAGGATGCGCCACCGTGCCCACGCCGACGACGTCCTCGGGGCGGCGCAGCGCCTGGTAGTGGGTGACGAGGGTGGCCCCCATGCTGAACCCCACCAGCACCAGCCGGCGGAAGTCCAGGCGTCGCATCAGGGCCAGGGCGGCATCGATGTCCAGCGGGGTGCGGTGCAGCAGGCCGCCGCCGAAGAACACACCGTAGTTGGCCATCCGGGTGTTCATGGCCAGCACCGTGTACCCGGCCTCGACGATGCCGAACGACAGCTCGCGGGGCAGCCCCGAGATGTAGTTGCCGACCGAGCCGTGCACCAGCACCACGCCCAGCCGTCGGCGGCCGCCGGTGGGGCCCAGCGGACCGTAGATCATCCCGTCCCAGGAGTGGTCGTCCGCCGTGTTGAGCACCACCGGCTGGGCGCGCATCGACCGGTCGTCGCGGCCGAACACGGGGATGTAGCGTCGTCCGCCGCGAAGCGTCGGACCGCGGGCGCGGTGGTGGCCCATCAGCCCTTCTCCCGCAGCCAGCGCGTGACGGCCTCGAGGGTGGGGATCTCGCGGCCCGCGAACGAGTGCGTGCCGCCCGCGATCGGCACCACCCGCACGTCGGGGTTGCCGGCCTGGCGCGCCACGTCGGCCAGCGCCCAGGCCTCATCCGGCTCGACCACCTCGTCGGCCGTGCCCTGCACCAGCAGGATTGGCGCCCAGACCTGCCCGATCTGACGGAATGACATGGCGGCCGTGGCGTTGGGCCCACGCGAGGTCCACCAGGTGCGGTAGGTGTAGACCTCGCTGTCGCGGGGCTGCTCGGTGGCCCCGCGGCTGCGCTCGATCACGAACAGCCGGTCGGCGGCCTCGTCGTCGGGGTCGTGCCCGATCGCCGATCGCACCTTGGCCACGATCTCGTCGTACGGCGGCCGCGCCCCCCACCGCCTGGCGCGACGCTCCAGGGACTGCGGCAGCCCCCAGGGATTGCCCAGGCACACGAGGCCTCGCAGGTCGGGGGCGGTGTGGGTGGCGGCGTAGCGCGTGGCCAGGGTCGCGCCGCTCGAGTAGCCCGAGAGCACGACGCTGTCGTACCCCTGGAAGCGCAGCCAGGCGACGCCGGCCTCGATGTCGCGGATGGCGTCGTCGAAGATCGCGCTGCCGAACAGCTGCCCCACGTTTCCCATGCGGGTCTCGCAGGTCAGGACCGGGAAGCCCGCCCGCGCCAACGGAGCCGGCAGGAACCGCAGCGTGCCCACCAGGAAGTTGCCCATGATCCCGTGGACGTGGACCACGGCCGTGCGGCGCCCGCTGACCCGCTCGCGCTGCCGGGCGGCGCGCTCGTCGATTTCGAGCAGCGCGTCGTGGGTCTCGCCGTCCTCCGCCGTCAGCGTGACGAGCTGCCGATGGACGGCCACCTAGTGTCCTGACTCAGAGGTTCGTCGCATGTTTCGCGCGCGAATCCCGAGCAGGGCAAGGACGAAGGGGTGCTCGATGGCGGGAGTATCGGGACGACCGAGGACGCCGCATCGTGACGGGATGCGGCCGCGAAACTGCCTCTGCGCCTCGGACTCGGGGCACTAAGCCGCGGCGCGGCGCGCGGGGTCGACCTGCGCCACCTCCCCGAGCGGCATCTGGAGGAAGCGGCTGCCCAGCTCGCGGAAGGCCGCCGGGTCGCCCGAGCAGGCGAACCGGTACTCGCCCTCCCGCCCGTCCGGGCGGCAGAGGCCCTTGCGCTCGAGCGCCTCGGCCACCTCGCGAGCTATCTCCTCGCCGCTGTTGATCAGCGTCACGCCCGGCAGCGAGCGGCGGAGGAGGCGCTCGATCATCGGATAGTGCGTGCAGCCAAGGATCACGGTGTCCACGCCCGAGTCGCGCAGCGGGCCGGTATAGGCGCGCACCAGGTCCACGATTCCCTGGTCGAACCGATCGCCGCTCTGGATGGCCGGTGCCAGCAGCGGGCACGGCACGCTGGTCACGACGGCGCCGGCGTCGTGCGCCTGGATCATCCGCACGTAGGCGCCGGAGCGCACGGTGGCGTCGGTGGCCAGCAGTCCGATGCGCCGGTTGCGCGTCGCCTGCACCGCCGCGTGCGCCTCGGGTCCCATGACGCCGATCACCGGCACCTCCACCTGGCGCTGCAGCCAGCCCAGGGCCGCGGCAGTGGCCGTGTTGCAGGCGATCACGATCAGCTTCACCCGCTCGGCGAGCAGCCAGGCCGCCACGTCGAGGGCGCGCCGTCTGAGCCACTGGTCGGGCTTTGCGCCGTACGGGAAGGCATCCGTGTCACCGAAGTACACGAAGTCCTCGCCGGGCAGCGCCGCCAGGCACTCGTCGAGCACGGTCAGGCCGCCGACGCCGGAGTCGAAGACGCCGATGGGGCGGTCGGGGTCGGTGTGGTCAGTGGGCAGCCGGATCCTCCGCGGCGGTACGATAGCCCTCGTGCCCAGGACGATCGCGGTGACCTACCTCTACAGCCGTGCCTGCCCCTCGCACGAAGAGGGCCTTCGGCGCCTGCACGAGGCCGCCGGGGATGCGGGGGTGAACCTCCGCCTTTCGCTGCGCGAGGTGCTGGACGACCGCGAGGCCGAGCGGCGCCGGTTCCCCGGCTCGCCCACCTACCTCATCAGGGGACGCGACCTGGCCTCGCCGCCCGAGGGGGTGGCCTTCCAGGCCGAGGCGTGCCGCGCCTACACGCTGCCCGACGGGCGCGTGGGGCCCCTCCCCGACCGCGCCCAGCTTGCGGATGCCCTGCACCGGGCGGCGCAGCGGGAGCGGGCGGCATGACCCTGGCGCCGGGAGAGCTTGCTCCCACCTTCGAGCTTCCGGCCACCGACGGGTCGACGGCCTCGCTCGAGACCCTCCGCGATGGCGCCGCGGCCCTGGCGGTGGCCTTCTGGTGCAACCACTGCCCCTACGTCCAGGCCTGGGAGGACCGCCTCGACGACGTCGCCCGCGACTACGCCG
>JAUVPZ010000107.1 GCA_030598395.1 Miltoncostaeaceae bacterium
CGGTCAGCACCTGCAGCAGATCCTCCGCGAGGCGCTCGCCAACGTGGCCCGTCACGCCGGGCCCTGCGCGACATCCGTGGAGCTGTCGTTCGCGCCGGACGAGATGGAGCTGGTGGTGGCCGACGACGGGCGTGGCATGGCGCCCGGGCTGGTGGCGGCGGGCACCGACGGCCACGGCCTGCGCAACATGCGCGAGCGCGCCCGGCGCTTGGGCGGACGGCTGACGGCGTCGTCGCTGCATCCGGGCACGCGCGTCGCCTGCGCGGTGCCGCTCGACAGCGATGTGCCGGCCGACACAGACTCCGATGCCTCCGCTACCGTGAGCGAGGTGACCAGCGCATGAGCGCCGGTGCCGGCATCCGGGTCCTCATCGTGGACGACCACGAGGTCGTGCGCATCGGGCTGCGGCAGCTGCTCGGCAGCTCGGGTGGCTTTCGGGTGGTGGGTGAGGCGGGCACCATGGCCGAGGCGATCAGCATGTCCCAGAAGGCCCGCCCCGACGTCGTGCTGATGGACGTCCGGCTCCCCGACGGAAGCGGCGTCGAGGCGTGCCGCAAGATCAAGGCCGACAACCCCGAGGTGCGGGTGGTCATGCTCACCTCCTACTCCGACGAGGAGGCCATCGTGGGCGCCGTGATGGCTGGCGCCAACGGGTACCTGCTCAAGCAGGCCGACGCCGAGCGGCTCACCGAAGCCATCCGCGAGGCGGCCGCCGGAGATTCCGCGCTGGACCCCCGCGCCGCGGGCACCCTGCTCAGTCAATTCAGGGAGCTCTCGGCCAAGCAGGCCGAGAGCGAGCTCCAGGGCCTCACCGACCGCGAGAAGCGCATGCTGGCGCTCATCGCGGAGGGCTACACCAACCGCGCCATCGGCGAGGTGCTCCACCTCTCCGAGAAGACCGTGCGCAACCACGTCAGCCAGTTGTTGCGCAAGCTGGGTTTCCAGCGGCGCTCGCAGGCGGCCGCCTGGGCCGGACAGCGGCGGCTCGAGCTGCCGTTCGACGAGCGCGGCTCCCCGTGAGCGTCCGTCCGGCGGATGCGCCCCGCTGCCGCCGTCGGCGCGTCGATCTCCGGCATCCCTGATCGGCGAGGCCGAGGCGGCGAGATCCCCTTGACGCGCCATTTGCGGTGCACGGCGGTCGGCGATCGGCAAGGAATCGACGCCGGAGGGTAGAATCGAGGCAGGGCACAACGCCCCCATGAGGTGCCCGTGATGCCCCGATCTGCCCGGATCCTCGCGCTTGCAAACCAGAAGGGCGGGGTGGCCAAGACCACCACCGCGCTGAACCTCGGCGTCGCCCTCGTTGAGCTCGGCTACCGCGTCCTGGCCGTCGACCTGGACCCCCAGAGCAACCTGTCGATGAGCCAGGGGATCGACATCGAGGGCCTCGGCGTCACCATGTACGACGTCCTGGTCGGCAACGCCGGCATCGCCGAGGTGATCCACGCCCGCGAGATCGACGTCGCGGCGGCCGGCATCGAGCTGGCGGGAGCCGAGCTGGCGCTGTCGGGCGTCATCGGCCGCGAGCGGGCCCTCGAGGCAGCGCTTGCCCCCGTGCGCGACCTGTACGAGTTCATCCTCATCGACACCCCGCCGTCGCTGGGGCTGCTCACCGTCAACGCGATGGTGGCCGCCGACGGCGTGGTGGTGCCGGTGCAGACCGAGTACCTCTCGTTGCGCGGCCTCGCCCAGCTGCAGGACACGCTGGCCCAGGTGCGCGAGCACCTCAACCCGAGCGCCAGGATCGTCGGCATTCTGCCCACGATGTTCGACCCTCGCACGGTCCACTCCCGCGAGGCGCTGGACGTGCTGAACGAGAGCTTCGGCTCGGTGGTGTTCGAGACCCGGGTCGGCAAGACCGTGCGCTTCGCCGAGGCTCCGGTGCGCGGCCAGAGCGTGCTGCGCTACGACCCTGACGGCCGGGCTGCGGGCTGGTACCGGCGCGCCGCGCGGGAGCTGGTCGAGGCCGAGGAGCCGGTGGCCGCATGAGCACGCGCCGCGCCAGCATGCGCGAGGGCCCGCTCTCCGAGCTGTTCCGCAGCACCGGGAACCAGGAGGGCACGGCCGGGCGGACCCAGGAGGAGCCGGCCCCACCGCCGGGCGACGCCTCAAGCTACGTCACGGTCATCCGCGTGGTGGGCGTCGGCGGCGCCGGCTGCAACGCGGTGAACCGCATGATTGAGGCCGGCATCCGCGGCGTGGAGTTCGTGGCCGTCAACACCGACCGCCAGGCCCTGGACGCCTGCGAGGCCGAGGTGCGCATCCCGGTGGGGCTCGAGGTCACGCGCGGGCTGGGCACCGGCGGCGACGCCGAGGTGGGCGCGCGGGCCGTCCGCGAGAGCGAGGAGCAGGTGCGCCGGGCCCTGCGCGGCAGCGACCTGGTGTTCATCGCCGCCGGCGAGGGCGGCGGCACCGGGACCGGTGGCGCCCCGGTGGTGGCGAAGATCGCCCGCGAGCTGGGCGCCCTGGCCGTGGCCGTGGTCACTCGTCCGTTCGCGTTCGAGGGCGCGCGCCGCATCAGCACCGCCGACGCCGGGCTGGAGCGCCTGCAGAACGCGGCCGACACGGTCATCGTCATCCCGAACGACCGGCTCATGACCGTGCTCGAGCGCGGCACCAGCGTGACGGACGCGTTCCGGGTGTGCGACGACCTGCTGCGCCAGGGCGTGCAGGGCATCTGCGACCTCATCACCCTGCCCGGCCTGATCAACCTCGACTTCGCCGACGTCCGCACCACGATCAGCAACGCGGGCACGGCGCTGCTGGGCATCGGCTACGCGGGGGGCGGCAACCGGGCCACCGAGGCGGCGCAGGCCGCCATCACGTCGCCGCTCCTGGAGACCTCCATCGACGGCGCGCGGGGCATCCTGCTGGGCATCACTGGCGGGTCCGACCTGTCGCTGATGGAGGTCAACGAGGCCGCGCGGGTTGTTGCCGACGCCGCCGACCCCGACGCCGACATCATCTTCGGTGCCACCATCGCCCCGGAGCTGCAGGGACAGGTGTGGGTCACCGTGGTGGCGGCCAGCTTCAGCGGTGAGCGCGCCACGCCCCGCGAGGAGGGCGAAGGCGAGGACGCGGGGCCTCGCAGGGCCGCCGACCTCATCGCGCCGCCGCGGCGGGGCGGAAAGCCGCCCGACGAGCCCGAGGTCCCGGAGTTCGTGCTCAGCCGCACCCGGGTCGAGCCGTCCGCGCCGTCCCCCTTCGATCAGGAGGACGCGCCAGGCGGGTCCGGGGGCGCCGCGTAGCCACGGCGTCGCGCGACGCGCCCTCCGCGGTGGTGGCCGCCGGCCACCCGCTGTCGGCCCGGGCAGGGGCCGAGGCGCTGGCGCGGGGTGGCAACGCCGTCGACGGCGCGTGCGCCGCGGCCTTCGCGGCGGCCGTGGTCGAGAGCATGCTGACCGGCCCCGGGGGCGGCGGGTTCCTGCTGGCCCGCGACCCCGCCGGTCGCGCGACGCTGCTGGACTTCTTCGTGGCGGTGCCAGGCCTCGGCCCCCACGGCCGCACGCTCGATCCCGCCGAGCTGGACTCCTTCACGGTGCTCTTCGGCGGGGCCGAGCAGGAGTTCCACATCGGGCCGGCCTCGGTGGCGGTGCCGGGGATGGTGCCCGGCCTGGTGGCGGCCTCGAGACGGCTTGGCCGCCTCGCGCTGTCGGAGCTGGTGGAGCCCGCGGCGCGCCTGGCGCGCGAGGGCTTTACGCTGGGCCCGGAGGGCGAGTACCTGCATGGCATCCTGAACGGCATGCTCACCTACAGCCGCGAGGTGGCGGCGGTGTACGCGTCCCGCGGGCGGCCGCCGTGCGCCGACGACACGCTCCGCCTCCCCGAACTGGCCGACACGCTCGACGGCGTAGCCGCCGGCGGCGGGGCCGCCGGCGCGCTGGCGGACGCCATGGCCGAGCACGTCGCCGCGGGGGGCGGGCTGCTGAACCGCGACGACCTGGCGGCCTACGAGGTGATCGAACGGGCTCCGCTGGAGACCGGGTACCGGGGCCTTCGAGTGCTCACGAACCCGCCGCCTTCGCGGGGGGGCAGCCTGATCGCCGCCGCGCTCGAGCTGCTCGACGCCGCGCCGCCGCCGGACGGCGAGGTGGCGCACTACGTCGCCGTGGCCCAGGCCGGCAGCGAGGCCAACCGCCTGCGCGACGCCGTCTCACACGAGGATCTTCGCGCCGACGACGCCCTGGCGCGGCTTCGGGCCCTGTCGGCCGGGCGGCCGTCGCGCAAGCCCACCGGTACCACCCACGTCAGCGTCGTCGATGCCGAGGGCGGCAGCGCCAGCCTGAGCTCGAGCAACGGCTCCGGGTCAGGGGTGCTGGTGCCGGGCACTGGCGTGCTGCTCAACAACATGCTCGGCGAGGAGGATCTCAACCCCGGCGGTTTCGGGCGGCTGGCGCCGGGGCTTCGGATGGGGTCGATGATGGCGCCCACGCTGCTGCTGCGCGACGGCGAGCCGCTGGTGGCGCTGGGCTCCGCAGGCTCCAACCGTCTGCGCTCGGCGATCCTGCAGACAGTCGTGTCGGTGGTGGACGGCCAGCTGGGCCTGGACGAGGCGGTGCGCCGGCCCCGGGTGCACCCCGAGGCCGGTGGCCTCGACGTGGAGGCTGGCGTGCCCGAGCCAGCGTGCGCGCGCCTCGAGGCAGAGGGTTTCCGGCTGCGTCGCTGGGGTGAGCTGAACCTGTTCTTCGGCGGGGTGGCCGCGGCCGGCCGCGACGCGAGCGGCCTTGGCGCCGCCGGCGATCCGCGCCGCGGCGGCGGCGCCTTCGGCGTGACCCGCGCCGGCGAGGTGTTGCGCCTGTGACCCAGCGGAGGCGGATCGAGGTGGATGGGGTGGCCTACGAGCTGGATCCACAGCCCGTGCGCACATCGCTGAGCGACGATCAGACGATGCTGTGGGGCCTCGAGGTGCGCGTGCTGCGAGACGGGCAGGCGCTTGGTGTGAAGACGTGCTTCGTGGGACGGGTGAGCGTGCAGTTCCGCGATGCCGAGGCCCTGGACCGCCCGGTGGACGAGCTGGCGCCGGTGCTGCACGAGCTGGCCTTCGAGAAGATCTCCTCGCGCCTTTCTGAGGGCGAGACCGGCGACGAGATCCTGTTCGTGTAAGAAACCTGCTCGGCTGCGAGCAGGCATCGTCCGGCCTCGGCATGGCCGCCGAGGAGGACGCGATCGTCGCGGCGTGCAAGTCGACCCGCCTTGCAGCGCGCACTCGATGCGCTCGAGCCCGGCGACGCCCTCGCGGTGGCGAGGCTGGATCGCTCGTCGCGGTCGGTGCAGGACACCGCCGCGATCATGGACCGGGCAGCCGACGAGGGCTGGCACCTCCTGGCGCTTGACGTGAACGTGGACCCACCTCCACGGCCGGCGGTCGACTCGTGGCCGGCGTCCTCAGCGTCGTGAGCCAATGGGAACGCGACGCGATC
>JAUVPZ010000047.1 GCA_030598395.1 Miltoncostaeaceae bacterium
AGCCAGTCGTCCACCAGGGCCCAGCCGTCCGGCACCTGGATCCAGCCGCCGACGAAGGCCAGCAGCGCCAGGATCGAGACGGGAACCGCCATGATCCAGCGCGAGGGGTGGGGCACCGGGTCGTACCCGCCCTCCCGGTCCGGCCCCCAGAAGGCGCGGAATAGCAGGCGGAACATGTAGAACGCGGTCAGCCCGGCGCCCAGGATTCCGAGGATGCCCACCACCAGGCCGAGCGGGCCGGAGTCGACCGCCAGCGCCAGGATCTCGTCCTTGCTGAAGAAGCCCGAGAACGGCGGAACGCCTGAGATGGCAAAGCAGCCCACCAGCACCCCGACGTAGGGAACGCGCAGGTACTTCTTGAGCCCGCCCATCCTGTTGAGGCTCTGCTCGCCAAACAGCTCGTGGATCACGATGCCCACCGAGAGGAACAAGAGCGCCTTGAAGAAGGCGTGCGACATGAGGTGGAACATCGCGGCGCCGTACAGCCCCAGCCCCGCCCCCAGCATCATGTAGCCGATCTGGCTCACGGTGCTCCAGGCGAGCACTCGTTTGATGTCCTCCTGGACGATGGCGATGGTGGCCGCCATGAACAGCGTCACGCCGCCCACGACCGCCACGGTGCCCGCCGCGACGGGGGCCAGGTCGTACAGCGCGTTGCTGCGCACCACCATGTAGACGCCCGCCGTCACCATCGTGGCGGCGTGAATCAGCGCGCTGACCGGGGTGGGGCCCTCCATGGCGTCGATCAGCCAGGTGTGCAGCGGGATCTGCGCGCTCTTGGCCGCCGCGCCCACGAACAGCAGGAACGCCACCGCCTCGGCGCTGCCGGTGCCGTTCCCGAGCCCCTCGGGCGCGGTGGCGAACACCTCCTGGTAGTCCAGCGTGCCCAGGTCGCGGATGAGGATGAAGGCCGCGAGCACCATGCCCACGTCACCGATGACGTTGATGACGAAGGCCTTCTTCGCGGCGGCGACCGCCGAGGGCTTCGTGTAGTAGTAGCCGATCAGCAGGTACGAGGCGAGACCCACCAGCGCCCAGCCCACGATCAGGAAGAAGTAGTTCCCCGCGAGCACCAACAGCAGCATCGAGAAGATGAAGAACGCCATCTCGGCGAAGAAGCGCCGGTAGTCGCGGTCGCGCTCCATGTACTCGACCGAGTAGAGGATGATCAGCGACCCGACGCCGGTGATGACCAGCATCATCATCGTGCTGAGCGGGTCCACCTGGATGGCCAGGTCGATCTCCAGGTCGCCGGCGACGGCCCACTCGTAGAGGCGCGAGACCTCGGTGCGGTCGTCGGCGTCGCGCGAGAGCAGCGTGCCGAACACCACGAGCACCAGCAGGAAGGCGGTGGCCACCGAGCCCACCCCGAGGATGCGCGAGAGGCGGCGGTCGGGCTCGTGCGGCCACAGCGCCAGCGTCAGGCACGCCAGCACCGGCAGCAGCATCACGATCCACGGGAGGGTGGCGACGACGTTCATCTAGCTAGTGCCCCGAGTCAGAGGTTCGTCGCATGTTTCGCCCGCGAATCCCGAGCGAGGCAAGGACGCAGGGAGGCCCGATATCGGCGATCGGGGCACTTAGCCCCGCAACCGGGCCAGGTCGTCGACGTTCAGCTGCAGGCGCTGGCGGAACACGGCCACCACCAGGCCCAGGCCGATGACCACCTCGGCCGCGGCCACCACCATCACCACCAGCGCGAAGATCTGGCCGTCGGTGGTGTCCCAGTGGCGGCTGAAGCCCACGAGGGCGATGTTGGCGCCGTTGAGCATCAGCTCCACCGCCAGCAGCAGGAGCAACGGGTTGCGCCGGGTCATCACGCCCAGAAGGCCCAGCAGGAACATCGCCGCGCTGACCCCGAGGTAGAAGACGAGCGGCACGCCGCTCACCGGCCGCGCTCCATCTGCACGGCGCGCTTGGCCAGCAGCACCGCACCCACGGCGGCGATCAGCAGCACCAGCGACGTGGTCTCGAAGGGCACGATGTAGCTGTCGATGAAGCTGCGGCCGATGGCCTCGGGGCTGCCGATGTCGCCCACGGGCTTGGGCTCCTCGCGGATGGCCAGCCGCGTGGTGGCCAGCACCACCACCGCCTGGACGGCCAGCACCACGACGACGATCCAGGCGAGCACCTGGTACCGGGCCAGCCGGTCCGCCACCCCCGCCAGCGGACGTTCGCCGAGGTAGGCGACCACGAACAGGAACAGCACCACGATGGCGCCCGCGTAGACGATCACCTGGATGACGGCCACGAACGGCGCCGCCAGGAGGACGAAGATCACCGCCACCGACAGCAGCGCGCCGATGAGCGACACCGTGGCCCGGAACGGGCCCGGCAGCGCGACGACCAGCGCGCTGAAGCCGATGGCTCCGGCCGCCGCGAAGCCAAAGACGATCTGCTCGCCCACCCGGCCGACCCTACGCCGCGTTCCGGCTGACCGCGGACGCGGTCACTCGGCGTCGGGCTCCTCGGCGCGCACCGGCACCGGCTTGGGGTGTGGCGCCAGCAGCATCTCCTTGGTGTAGATCTCGGCGTGGCGCTCGCGCTCGGACATCTCGTACTCGGCCTCGAGCGTGATGGCGTCGAACGGGCACGCCAGCTCGCAGTAGCCGCAGAAGATGCAGCGCAGCATGTTGATCTCGTAGATGTGCGCGAACCGCTCGCCGGCCGACACGCGTCGCTCGGGGGTGTTCTCCTCGGCCACGACCCGGATGCAGTCGGCCGGGCAGGCCGCGACGCACAGGGAACAGCCCACGCACTTCTCGAGGCCGTTCTCGTGCGTCCACAGCCGGTGACGACCCCGGAAGCGCGGGAAGACGGGGGTCTTGCGCTCGGGGTAGCCGATCACCTCCGGCTTTCTGAGCATGGTCGAGAAGGTGACGCGGAAGCCCGCGAGGGCTGCGGCGCGGCTCATCGTGGCACCCCCATCAGTTCTGGAACCCCACCCCGATGATCACCGCGGTGATCAGCAGGTTCAGCGTGGCCAGCGGCAGCAGCACCTTCCAGCCGAACTGCATCAGCTGGTCGTAGCGCAGCCGCGGCAGCGTGGCGCGCAACCAGATGAACAGGAACAACAGCACGGCGATCTTGATGGCCAGCCAGACCACGCCCGGCAGCACCGGCCCGGCGAAGCCACCCAGGAAGAGGGTGGCCCCCAGCGCCGAGATGATGATCATGTTCACGTACTCGGCCAGGAAGAACATGGCGAACTTCAGGCCGCCGTACTCGGTGTGGTAGCCCGCGACCAGCTCGGACTCGGCCTCCGGCAGGTCGAACGGAGCACGGTTGGTCTCGGCCACCGCGGCGACGAGGAAGATCAGGAAGCCCAGCGGCTGGAACAGGATGTACCACACCGTGTCGCGCTGCGCGTTGACGATGTCCACCAGCGAGAGGCTCTGGGCCAGCATGATCACGCCCACGATGGAGAGGCCCATGGCCACCTCGTAGCTCACCAGCTGCGCGGCGGTGCGCGCCGAGCCCAAGAGGCTGTACTTGTTCCCGCTGGCCCAACCGCCCAGGATCAACCCGTAGAAGCCGATCCCCGACAGGGCGAACAGGAACAGCACGCCGACGTTGAGATCCGCGCCCACCAGCGGAATCTCCTCGCCGAACGCGTTGAGCGTGGTGCCGAACGGGATCACCGCCACGGCGGCCACCGCGGCGAACACGGAGATCATCGGGGCCAGGTGGAACAGGAAGCGGTTGGCGCCGCGGGGGACGAAGTCCTCCTTGAAGATCAGCTTCACCACGTCGGCCAGCGGCTGCATGTAGCCGTGCAGGCCGGTGCGGTTGGGGCCGTAGCGCGCCTGGAAGCGGCCGATCAGCTTCCGCTCCCACAAAAGGGTGTAGGCGAAGGCGCTGATCAGCACGAAGATCACCACGACCGCCTTGACCACGATGACGAGGAATGTCTCGTCTCCGGTCATGCGAGCATCGCCTCGCGGCTCACGCCGCCGTGACCTCCACCCGCACCGGCGATCGGTCCACCGCCAGCAGCCGCTCGACCCCCGCGCCCGGCACGCCGAGCGTGGCGTGCACGGCGCCGTCCGGGCACCTGGGGTCGACGCGCAGGGGCAGCGTGCACGCGCCGTGAGGGCTCTGCAGCCGCACCTGGGCGGCGCCCGCGAGCCCCCGCCGCTCGGCCTCGCCGGCCCCGAGCACCACCTCGGCGCCTTGCCGCACCCCCGACAGGGCGTCCGAGCGATGCGCGGCCGCGTCGCCGAAGATGCGCAGCGTCGTGACCAGCGGCAGACCGGTGCCATCGGCCCCGCCGCCGCCCACCGCCCCGTTCGTGGTGGCGGGGGGTGCTGCGTGGAGCAGCGCGCCCAGCTCGCCGATAACGTCGTAGCTGAGCCCCGCCAGCGCCGGGCGCGCCGCGGCCGCCGCGGCGAACGTGGCTGCAGGGCTTCGGTACGCGGGCGCTGCCCCGAGGCGGTGCGCGAGCGCGATCAAGAGCTCCCAGCCCGGGGCCGCTCCGCCCGGCGGCGCGGCGCCCGGCCGCAACCGCTGTGCGCGCTTGGCCATCGAGACGTAGACGCCCTCCTGCTCGCGGTGGGTGGCTGCGGGCAGCACCACGGCGGCGCTGTCGGCGATGCCGCCGCCGTGGCTTGCGAGCGCCACCACGGCGCCGACCCGCCCGAGCGCCTCGGCCCACCGGGCGGCGCCGGCCGACTCGGCCGGCTGGGCGTGGATGGTGAGCAGCGTGGTGATGGTCCCTTGCTCGAGTGCGGCCACCAGGTCGGCCGCCCCCGGGATCCCGAGCGCGCTGAGCCCGGCGCCGTTGACGTCGGCACCGAGCTCCAGCTGCCGTGCTCCGCGCGTGGCGCCGAGGAGCCCGGCCAGCTCGGCGGCGGCGGCGGGCTCGTGTGCCAGGTCGGCCTCGTCCCACAGCACGAGCGGCCGCCGCGCGGCGCGGAAGGCCGGCCCGGCGGCGCGCACACCGTCCAGCAGACGGCCCGGCGGGGTGATGTAGGAGGGGCCCAGCCCCGAGAGCGGATGCCGCCGCGGCCCGGCCGAGACCAGCCGCCCGCCACCCCGGACGGCCTTGCGGATGCGGAGCTCCACGACGGGCTGCTGGTTGGCCGGGTCGCCCCCCACCAGCACCACGAGGTCGGCCCGGTCGATGTCGTCCAGCTGCGCGGCGGGCGCGGCGCGCAGCCCCGCCAGGGCGGGCGCATCGCCCAGACCCAGTTGCGCGACTAGCGCGCCACGGCACGGCCCGGATGCCAGCTCCTGTGCCAGGAAGCCCTCCTCCACCGTGGCGCCGGGCCCCAGCAGGAACGCGTGCGGCCCATCGCGGCCGAGCAGCAGTGCAGCGGCCTCGACGGCCTCCTCGATGGCGACCTCGCGCGTCGCGGCGGCGTCGCGGATGAGGGGTTGACGCACGCGGTCGGGGGCGCGGTCCTCGGGGTAGGCGAAGCGCGCCTTGTCGCACAGCCAACCCTCCTCCACGGAGTAATTCGGATTGGGGCGGCCCGTGACGCGGGCCACGTGGCCCTCGTGTTCCGTGAGTTCAAGGTTGCAGCCCACCGGGCAGTGGCCGCACACGCTGGGGGTGTTCTTGATGTCCCACGGGCGCGCCACGAAGCGGTACGGCACGCTGGTCAGCGCGCCGACCGGGCAGAGGTCGATCACGTTGCCCGTGAACCGCCCCGTGTAGTGGTCGCCGGTGAAGGTGGCGATCTCGCTGTCGCCGCCGCGCTCCCGCATGATGAGGTGGCCGTCCTCGGCCACCTCCTGGCTGAAGCGCACGCACCGAAAGCACGTGATGCACCGCTCGCGGTCCAGCGCGATGAGCGAGGACAGATCGAGCGGTTTCGGAAAGTGGCGCTTGTGCTCCACGAACTGCGTCTTGCCCGGCCCGAACTTGAAGGTGCGGTCCTGCAGGGGGCACTCGCCGCCCTTGTCGCACACCGGGCAGTCGAGCGGGTGGTTGGCCAGCAGCAGCTCGAGGACGCCGTCGTGCGCGTCGCGCACCTCGTCGGTGTCGCTGCGCACCACCATGTCCGGCTGGACCTGGGTGCTGCAGGCCGTCTGCAGGCCCCGCATGCCCTCCACGTGCACCAGGCACATGCGGCAGGCGCCGATGGGCCCGCCGAGCCGAGGCTCGTAGCAGAAGACGGGCACTTCGACCCCGTGCGCGTAGGCCGCGTCGACCAGCATGGTGCCGGCGGGCGCCGCCAGGCGCCGCCTGTTGAGCTCGAACTCGATCTGGTCCGGCGCCGACAGGTTGACCGGGGCGTAGTCGGACATCAGGCGCCCATCGGGGCCATGGGCTCCCGCGCGGGCGAGCCGTGCTCCACCGCGTGGACGAAGTCGTCGCGGAACAGCCGCAGGGCGCTCTCGATGGGCGCCACGGCACCGTCGGCGAGCGCGCACAGCACGCGCCCCGAGATGCGCCCCATGATTGACTCGAGCAGCTCCAGGTCCTCCATCCGGCCCTCGCCGTCCACGATGCGCTGCAGCACCTTCTCCATCCACATGGTGCCCTCCCGGCACGGCGTGCACTTCCCGCAGCTCTCGTGCCGGTAGAAGTGGGCCAGCCGGAGGCTGGAGCGCACGATGCAGCCCGAATCGTCCATCACGATGCACCCGGCCGACCCGAGGTAGGTGCCGGCCGTCTCACACGACTCGTAGTCGAGCCGGGTGTCCACATGCTCGGCGGTCAGCACCGGCACGCTGGAGCCGCCGATCCAGCAGGCCTTGAAGTCGTGCCCGGGCCGGAAGCCGCCGCAGATGTCATAGAGCAGCTCGCGCAGGCTGGTGTCACCCATCACGATCTCGTAGTTGCCCGGCTTCATGACGTGACCCGACACCGAGAACACCTTGGTGCCGGTGCTCTTCTCGGTGCCCAGCGTGGCGTACCAGTCGGCGCCCTTCGCGACGATGACCGGCACCGTGGTCAGCGTCTCGACGTTGTTGATCAGCGTGGGCGAGGCGTACAGGCCGGCCACCGCGGGGAACGGCGGCTTGAGGCGCGGCTGCCCGCGCTTTCCCTCCAGGCTGTCCAGCAGCCCGGTCTCCTCGCCGCAGATGTAGGCCCCCGCGCCCCGGTACAGGGTGATGTCGAAGTCGAAGCGGGACCGCAGCAGCCCGGAGCCGAGGTAGCCGCCCTCGTACGCCTGGGCGATGGCGCGGTCGAGCACCCGCGCCTGATGCTCGTACTCGCCACGGATGTAGATGTAGCCGTGGTTCGAGCCGATGGCGTAGCCCGCCAGGACGATCCCCTCCAGCAGCTGGAAGGGGTTGAACTCCATGATCTCGCGGTCCTTGAAGGTGCCGGGCTCGCTCTCGTCGGCGTTGCAGACCACGTACGCCGGGCGCGGGCTGTCCTTGGGCAGGAAGCTGGCCTTGCGCCCCATGGGGAAGCCGGCGCCGCCCCGTCCGCGAACGCCGGAGCGGTGCAGCTGGTACAGCACGTCGTCGGGCTCCATGTCGGCGAGCGCCTTCATCAGGCCGTTGTAGCCGCCGGCCTTCACGTACTCGGGGAGTTGAGCCATGTCGCCGGGGTGCTCGCGGTGCAGGTAGACGATGTGGCGCTGGGGCATGCGTGTAGCTAGCGCCAGAGCCGGTCTGGGGTGGGCGCAGCGCGCAGGGCCTCGATGAGGGCGTCGGCGTCGTCGAGCGACATGGGCCCTTGGGTCTCACCGACGTCGACCTGCAGGCAGGGGGCCCGGTCGCAGTAGCCCAGGCACTGGGCCTGCTGAACCGTGAAGGCCCCGTCGTCGGTGCTGCCCCCGTCGGACGGCAGGCCCAGGCGCCCCGTGAGGTGCGACAGCAGTTCGTCGCAGCCGCGCAGCATGCACGACAGGTTGATGCAGACGCTGATCACACGGCGGCCGGTGGGCTGCAGGTACAGACGGTCGTAGAAGGTGGCCACGCTCTCGACGTAGGCCGTGGTGAGACCCACCGCCTCGCCAACCGCCTCCAGGTCGGCGCCGTCGAGGTAGCCCTTCTCGGTCTGCGCGAACTTGAGCGCCGGAAGGATCAGCGAGCGGCCCTCGGCGAACTGGTCGCGGATGGGGTCGATGTGTCCGCGAATCTCGTCGGCCGTCATCGGTCCACCCCACCCATGACGTTGTCCAGGCTGCCGATCATCGCGATGAGGTCGGCGAGATACCCGCCGCGGGCCATCGGCCGCAGCGCCTGCAGGTTGACGAAGGACGGGTCGCGGATATGGCAGCGGTGCGGCTTCGGACCACCGTCGGACACCAGGTAGCAGCCCAGCTCGCCGCGCGGGCTCTCGACCGCGGTGTAGGTCTCGCCGGCCGGCACCACGAAGCCCTCGGTCACCAGCTTGAAGTGGTGGATGAGGGCCTCCATCGAGCTGGCGAGCTCCTCGCGTGGCGGCAGCACGACCTTGCGGTCGTCGGCGATGTGGGAGCCCTCGGGCATGCCGTCGAGCGCCTGCTCGATGATGCGCAGCGACTCGCGCGTCTCGCGCACCCGCACGATGTAGCGGTCGTAGGCGTCGCCCCGCGCCCCGAGCGGCACCGAGAAGTCGAAGCGCTCGTAGCTCGAGTAGGGCGCGGCCTTGCGCAGGTCGAGGTCGACGCCGGCGGCGCGCAGCGCCGGCCCGGTGACGCCCAGCCCCACCAGCTCGTCGGGCGGCAGGATGCCCACGCCCCGGGTGCGCTGGAGCCAGATCGGGTTCTCTGACAGCAGCTCCTCGTACTCGTCGAGACGCGCCGGCATGGCCTCGATGAAGGCGCGCAGGCGCGCCTCGAAGCCGGGGGGCATGTCCTCGGCGCACCCGCCCACCTGGAAGAAGCGGGTGTTCATGCGGTCGCCGGCGATCATCTCGAACAGGTCGAGCGCCTGCTCGCGCTCGCGGAACGTGTAGAAGAACACCGTGATCGCGCCCAGCTCCAGGCCGCTGGTGCCCAGCCAGACCAGGTGGCTGGCGACGCGGTTCAGCTCGCTGAGGATCACCCGCAGGTACTGGGCGCGCGGCGGCACCGGCAGGTCGAGGAGCCGCTCCACGGCCATCGTGTAGGCGTGGATGTTGAAGAACGAGGCCAGGTAGTCCATCCGCGTGACCAGCGTGATGGCCTGCCAGTAGGTCTTGTTCTCGCACTGTTTCTCGATGCCGGTGTGGAGGTAGCCGATCACCGGGTGCAGGTCGCGCACCACCTCGCCGTCGAGCTGGGTCACCAGCCGCAGCACCCCGTGCGTGCTGGGGTGCTGGGGGCCGAGGTTGATGATCATGGGCTCGCGGAAGCCGGGCTCCAGGTCCTGGCCCTCCGCCAGCTCGGTGCGCGCGAGGGCCTCCTGGGGGCTGAACGACTCGGCGCCGGCGATCGCCCGTTCGGTCTCGGTGAGCTCCCGGCCCTCGCGCTCGGCCGCCTCCCGGGCCGAGTGGGCCTCTTCTCTGACGGGGATCCCGCCGGTCCTATCGCCGGTCGTCACCAGTCACACCGCATCGGTGAACTCGACCTCCTCGCCGCCCAGCGGGTAATCGCGCCGCAGCGGGTGCCCCTCCCAGTCCAGCGGCATGAGGATGCGGCACAGATCCGGGTGGTTGCGAAAGTGCACCCCGAACATGTCGTAGACCTCGCGCTCGTGCCAGTTGGCCGTGGGCCACACCTCCACCACCGACGGCAGCTCGGGGCTGTCGGCCCCGGCCCAGGCGCGCAGCCGCAGCCGTGAGCCGTCCTCGATGCTGAACAGGTGGTAGGCCACCCGGAAGCGGCCGGGCAGCTCGGGGAAGTCGGCGCAGGTGAGGTCGGACAGCAGGGCGAACGCCAGGGGCGCCGCCGCGGCGAAGCGCGCTACCTCCAGCAGGCGGTCGGCCCGGATCCCGAGCGTCAGCTCGCCCCGGTGCTCGATCGCCTCGACCACGGCACCGGGGCAGGCGCCCTCGACGATCGCGCGAACCTCGCTCATCGGGGAGCCAACCGCGTCAGCCGGCCTCGGCCTCGACGCGCAGGTCGTGGGCGGTCTTCTCGCCCAGGGCGCCGATCTTGTCCTGAAGGACCAGGATGCCCTCCAGCAGCCCCTCGGGCCGCGGCGGGCAGCCGGGCACGTACACGTCCACCGGGACCACCTTGTCCACGCCCTGGACCAGCGCGTAGTTGTTGAACACCCCGCCGGTCGACGCGCAGGCGCCCATCGAGATGACCCACTTGGGGTCGAGCATCTGGTCGTAGACGCGCCGCAGCACCGGCGCCATCTTCTGCGAAACGCGGCCCGAGACGATGAGCAGATCGGCCTGGCGCGGCGACGCCCGGAAGACCTCGGCTCCGAAGCGGGCGATGTCGTAGCGCGGCGTGGCGGTGTGCATCATCTCGATGGCGCAGCACGCCAGGCCGAAGGTGGCCGGCCAGATGGAGCTCGAGCGCGCCCAGGCCAGCGCCTTGTCGACCGTCGTCAAGAGCAGGCTGCGCTCGAGGGTCTCCTCCTCATCGCGGAGGTCGCGATCGATCGCGGGATCGGTGCGAGGGGCACGCTCGTGCGGCGCGCCGGGTGGGGGGATCAGCGCCATTCCAGGGCCCGCTTCTTCCAGACGTAGGCCAGGGCCTCGACGATCGTGAACACGAACACCGCCAGGACGACGAGGCCCAGCACGCCGTCGTCGCGCAGTGTGACGGCGATCGGGTAGATGAAGGCGAGCTCGATGTCGAACACGATGAAGAGCATCGCCGTGAGGTAGAAATCGATCGAGAACCGCTGGCGCACGGGGGTGCCGCCCAGGATGCCGCTCTCGTACGGCAGCTCCTTCACCAGGGTGCGGCGGGGCCGGACGATCTTCGACAGGCTGAGGATGGCCCCGCCCACAAGCAGGCCGCCCGCGAAGAAGATCAGGATGGGCAGGTAGTCGGAGAGCTCCACCCCACGCCTCGTCGGAAAGTTGCCCGGAACCTGGGGTGCACGCTACCAGCGGCCCCGGAGGCACCGCATCATCGTGCCGATCCGCGCGAGGAGCGCCCGTCCGCCGAGGCCCCCTCAGCCGGCTGGGGTCAGGCGGCCTTCTTCTCGCGTCGGCGGTTCGCCACCCAGACCCCGATCCCGATGCCGATGGCCAGAATGAGCAGCGGGATGAACGCCCCCAGCAGGAGGCCTGCGAGCACCTTGAGCAGCAACAGGCCGACGATGATGGCGATCACCGCGACGAGGATGGTGACGACGAACGACATGCGAACCTCTCATCCGAGGGCCGGTCGAAGCGAATTGTAGTGGTCGCGTCCCTCTGGAAGGCTGGCCGCGGTATGGATCGCCTGGACTACTTCGCCAAGCTCGTCGCCGACGACCCCGGCGTGGCCCGGGCCCGCTTCGCCTACGCCAACGAGTTGCTGGCGGCCGACCGCGACGAGGAGGCCGTCGAGCAGCTGCGGGCGTACCTCGCCCTGGCCGAGGACGAGGGCAACGGCTGGCTGCGGCTCGCACGAGCGCTTGCTCGCCTAGGCCGCCCCGACGAGGCGGCCGACGCGTTTCTTTCGGGCATCGACCAGGCGGAGCGCCACGGCCACAGCGGCATGGCCGACGAGCTGCGGGCCGAGTTGGAGGCGCTCTGACCAGCGCGGCCGCTCCGTCGCAGGAGGCAGCCCGCGGCCCGCTGGCCGGCTACGCGTTCTGGCCCCGCGGGGCTCTCCGCATGTGGCAGCGCAACGCCACCGTCGCCAGGAAGACCCTGCTCATCACGGTAGGCCCGCGCTTCGTGGAGGCGATCGCCTACCTGGCGATCATGGGCCTGGGGCTCGGGGCGTACCTGTCGTCGGTACGGGGGGTCGACTACATCACCTTCATCGCGCCGGGCGTCGCGGCCAGCACGGTGATGTTCGGGGCCGTGCTCGAGACGACCTACAACGCGTTCGTGCGCATCCACGTGCGACGGGTGGTCGAGGCGG
>JAUVPZ010000166.1 GCA_030598395.1 Miltoncostaeaceae bacterium
GCCGTCAGCCGTCCGCCCAAGCGCCGGGCGCGCTCGCGCATGTTGCGCAGGCCGTGGCCGTCGGTGCCCGCCGCCACCAGCCCGGGCGCCATGCCGCGCCCGTCGTCGGCCACCACCAGTTCCATCTCGTCCGGCGCGAACGACAGCTCCACGGATGTCGCGCAGGGCCCGGCGTGACGGGCCACGTTGGCGAGCGCCTCGCGGAGGATCTGCTGCAGGTGCTGACCGGCGTCCTCCGGCAGCGGGCCTGCCGCGGCGGTGCCGCG
This sequence comes from Miltoncostaeaceae bacterium, assembly GCA_030598395.1. Classification (GTDB taxonomy): domain Bacteria; phylum Actinomycetota; class Thermoleophilia; order Miltoncostaeales; family Miltoncostaeaceae; genus JAUVPZ01. The sequence goes on from JAUVPZ010000166.1 coordinate 267, forward strand.
CGCATGGAACCACACGGACAGGCCCGTCTCCTGCGAGAACTCCCGGCTGAGGTCCTCCAGGCTGGCAGCGATGCCCTCGGCGGTGTCAGGAGCCTGCGCGAGGTCGCGGATGTACTCGCGGATGCCGTCGATGACGTCGTTGAGCTCGCCGACCACGCCACGCAGCTGGGCTCGCAGCGCGCCGTCGTCGGCCCGGATGGCCATCGTCTCGAGACCCAGCGCAGCGGCGTAGATCGACTGGATGGTGCCGTCGTGCAGGTCGCGCCGGAAGCGGGCGCGCTCCTCGGCCACGGCTCGGGCGCGGTCGAGCGCCTCGATGCGCTGCGCGTCCTCGAGCGTGAAGATGTCGAACAGCTTGACCGCCGCCACGCACAGCACCAGGCCGGCCGCGCCCCGAAGCACCTGGATCTGGAAACCGGTGGCGGTGAGCCACCCCGCCTCTCCGAAGACCCCGGGCGGCGCCCACGGCGCCGCATCGACCACCAGACCGGCCACGAGCGCGTAGAAGACCATGACGCCGGCCGCGGTGGCGGCGTAGGGCCGGATGCCCGGCATGCCCGCCAGGACCAGCGCCTCCCGCTGCCTCCATAGGCCCACCGCCGACAGCAGCGTGGCCGGGATCAGCAGCCCGTACCGCGCCGCGGCCACGACCGAGGCCTCCCACTCCGTCACGCTCCAGCCCGCCGATCCTGCGACCAGCGCGAACCCGACCAGGATGCCGGCCCACAGCGCCAGCGACAGCGCGGTGAGCAACCCCCGGCGGCGGGCCGGCATGCGAAGCAGGCGGATGCCGAACTGGAACAGGAACAGGAATGCCGCCGTCTGGAGCACGGCTCGCAGGATCAGCAGGGCGTCGATGAGCCCAGGGCGCAGGTACGACTCCTGGATGGGCACGAAGACGTAGCCCCAGACCGCCAGCGCCTCCACGAAGGCGAAGGTCGCCAGCCAGATCAGCGACGAGGTGAGCCGCAGGCGCGTGGCGCGGCGCCGCTGCAGCCACACCGCGAAGCCGAGCGCGAAGAAGACCAGACCCTGCGCGAACAGGATGATGGTCTCGTTCTGGGAGAAGAATCTCACCGCCGCCCCCGGCGTCGGGCCGCATCACGACGCGGGCGCGGAAGCCTGGGCTCCCGCTCCGCCGGCGGCGGCCTGTCGGGACTGCGCCCTGCTCTCGCCACCTTAGTTCAACTGGCGGCTCGCGCCGGGCGGCGCTACTCGCCCGCGATGGCCTCCAGGTTGGCGCGCATGTCATCGAGCACCTCGTCGCTGACGGTCTCGATGATCTCGGGCTCCTCCAGGAGCGCCCGGCGCTCGACCGCGTTGAGACGGTTGGTGACGTACGGATCGTCGAGCACCTCGCTGAGCGGGCGCCCGGAGGCGGTCTGGCGCACGACGTACTCGATCATGCGCTTGTGCCGCGCGGACTCGGTGTTGACCAGCTTGCGGACCTCGTCCTGGAGTCCCATTGTCTTCGGCCTCTCTCGGATCAGAAGGTCGACAGCTGAAGGCTCGCCGCGCCCGCCAGCCGCCGGAGCCGCGCAACCCGCTCCTCGGTGGGCGGGTGCGTTGAGAACAGCCTAGACATCTTCCGACCGCGCATCGCCGACAGCGGGTTGACGATGTACATGGGAGCGGAGGCCTGGTTGACGCATCGGGATGGCGTCGGCGCCGCGCTGCATGCTCTCGAGCGCGCCGGCCAGGGGCATGGGGTCGCCCAGCAGCTGCGCGCCGGTGGCGTCGGCCTGATACTCGCGCTGGCGCGAGATGGCCATCTGGATCATGCCCGCCGCGATGGGCGCCAGGAGGAACGTGGCCAGGGTGCCGACGAGGCCCAGCGGGCTGTCGTCGTCGCCGCCGAAGAACAGGAGCATGTAGGTGATGTAGGTGATGTAGGTGATGGCGCCCGCCACCATCGCCGCGATGCTGGCGATGAGGATGTCGCGATTGCTGATATGCGCCATCTCGTGAGCCAGGACGCCCTCCAGCTCGCGCGGGGTGAGCGCCCGCTGGATACCCCTCGTGACGGCAATCGCCGCGTGCTTTGGGTTACGGCCGGTCGCGAAGGCGTTGGGCTGCTGGGCCGGCGTGACGTAGACGCGCGGCTTGGGCACCCCGGCCCGCCCCGCAAGCTCCCCGACCATGCGGTGCAGCTCCGGCTCGTCGGACTCGCCGACCTCCTGGGCGCGCGCCATCCTGAGCGCCATCGGCGCGCTGAACCAGTACATCGCCAGGTTCATCAGCCCTGCGAGGACCAGTGCCACGACCAGGCC
>JAUVPZ010000133.1 GCA_030598395.1 Miltoncostaeaceae bacterium
CCCCGGCCACCATCCAGCGCCGCAGCGGATACAGGGCGCGCGCACCCGGCCGGCGGCGCTCGGTGCGCACCGCGGCCTGACGCCCCGAGACGAGCCGGATGGGCCGGCGCGGCACGGCGGCGCGTGTGGCCCGCGCCGGGGTGCGGGGCGCGCCGGCGAGCATGCGCTCGATGCGGGTCACACCCACGATGACGCCGACCTGGTCGCCACTGCCGAACGCGATGGCGCCGAGCACCCGGGGCACGCCGTCGCTGCCGGTCACGTACACCGGGCTGCCGCTCATGCCCTCGGCCACGCCGCCGGTACGCTCCATCAGGGGACCCTCGGCCCGGGCGATGATGAGGGGTCCTCCGATGGTGGCCGCCGTGCGCTGCACGTCGAGCACCCGCACCGGGAAGCGCTCGATGGTCGTGCCCTGCACGACCGTTCGCGCCTCTCCCACCATGCCCGCCGTCACCTCGTCCAGGGGCATCACGGGGTCGGCGGCCGCGGCGGCCGGCGCCAGGACCGCCGCCGAGCAGAGCGCCCCGGCGAGCGCGGCGGCCCTCAAGCGGTGCCGCCCGTGCGGCGGACCACCGAGAACCACGTGTCGCGCAGGCCCAGCGCCGTGCGGATGTCGGCCCCCGTCATCGCCCGCCGCACCCCGCTCGCGGTCACGGCGAGCACCTCGAGCACGCGCGGGGAGCGGCCCCGCCGGACCACATGGAGGGCGGCGGCCGGCGCTCCCAGCCCGAGCAGGCGGCCCAGTCGCCCTGCGCTGAAGGTGGGCGGGTCCGGCCAGCGGTGGTAGGGGGAGCCGGCGTCGAACGGGTCGGGCACGCTAGTGAGGTACGGCGCGCCGGCGCCCTGGCCGAACACGTTGGCCGCGTCCTCGGTGCGCCCGCCGGACGTCGAGAAGAAGAACGTGGTCGCCACCCGCCCCGCGTGGGTCACGACCCGCCCGCGCGTGGCATCGACCGCTGCGCTGGTGCGCCCGTCCTCGGCGGCGATCCCGCCGTACACCTGGCTGCGCACGTCCGCGTACGCGTCGAAGTCGTCCCCGCGACGGCGCGTGGCGAGCGCGTACGAGCGGGCGGCGATGGCCTGGGCGCGCAGCGCCGCGGGCCCGTCGTCGCCCCACTGCGGCGGCATCTCCCGCGGCACCACGCCCTTGAGGTAGGCCTCGAGCCCCAGTTGGTTGACCACCCGCAGACGGCTGCCCTCGCGGCTGATGCGAAGCGTGCCCCGGTAGCGCCGGCCCGAGAGCCGCCGCGTGCCGAATGCGGCACCGTCGCCGGCGAGGGCGGGCCGTACGTCGACGGGACCCAGACGGCGCAGCGGCGGCCGACCCGCCCTCAGGATGGTGATGCCGTCCTCGCCGGCGGGCAGCAGCACGACGACGCTGCCGGGGGCGCCCCGGACGCGCCGGCCGCCGGCGCGGTCGCGGAGGGTCACGCCGCCCTTGGCCCCGATCGCCACGCGGCGGCGGCCCTCGGCCAGCAGCACGCGGATGGGGCCGCCGCGGCCGCCCTGGACCCGCGTGTCGCGGTAGTAGTGGCGCAGGATGCGCGCGGCGGACCACCCGGCCCGGGCGCGTCCGTAGGCGCCCCACTGGGACATGCCCACCCCGTGACCCCAGCCACGGCCGGGGAACGTGAAGGTGATCTCGCCGGCGCGCGCGGCGGGCGCGCGGTCGGGGCTGGCCATGGCGATGGGCCCCGCGAGCAGGGCGGCGACCAGAACCGAAGTGGCGAGGAGACGGGGAGTGCTCAGACGAGACGACACGCTATTGCCCCGGCCACGTTCCGCAAACATGACCCGGCCCGCCTGCGTCAGAGGGGGGGCCGACGCGGCGGGCGGGAGTCATCGGAGCGCAGGGGCGAGGGGGAGGACTGCCCCACGCCCTGGCGATCCGTATGCCCTCCGCTTCGGTGCCCAGCGGTCCGGCGCCCATCCCCCATTCGGGGGATTCAGCAGGCGCCCTCCGTCGTCGTCTTCTGCCGCTCGCCGTACTGCCGCTCGTAGTAGCGCCGGTACTCGCCGCTCTTGATGGGCTCCCACCACTCACGCCGGTCGCGGTACCAGGCCACGGTCTCGGCGAGCGCCTCCTCGAAGGCGCGGGCGGGCTGCCACCCAAGGCCGCGCAGGCGCCCGGTGTCCAGGGCGTAGCGGCGATCGTGGCCGGGGCGGTCCTCGACGTAGCGGATGAGGTCCTCGCCGGCGTCCGTCAGCTCCAGGATGCGGCGGGTGATCTCCAGGTTGGGGGCCTCGTAGCCACCGCCCACGTTGTAGACCGTCCCCGGCTCGCCGCGGGTCATGGCGGTCCAGATGCCCTCGCAGTGGTCGTCGACGTAGATCCAGTCGCGCACCTGCATTCCGTCGCCGTAGACGGGCAGCGGCCGTCCATCCAGCGCGTTGGTGACGAACAGGGGGATGAGCTTCTCCGGATACTGGCGCGGGCCGAACGTGTTGGACCCACGCGTGACCACCACGTCCACGCCGTAGGTGCGATGCCACGCCAGCACCTGCAGGTCGCCGCCGGCCTTGCTGGCCGAGTACGGGCTCGAGGGGCTGATGGGGTCGGTCTCGTGGAACGCCCCCGATGGGATCGAGCCGTACACCTCGTCGGTCGAGACCTGCACGAAGCGCCCGGCGGCGGCGGCCCGGGCCGCCCCGAGCAGCACCGCGGTGCCGAGGACGTCGGTGCGAATGAACTCGCCGGGGTCGAGGATGCTGCGGTCGACGTGGCTCTCGGCCGCGAAGTTGACCACCGCGTCGACGCCGGCCATGGCCTCCCGCACGGCGTCGGCGTCGCCGATGTCGGCGTGCACGAACGAGTAGCCGGGCTCGCCGGCGACATCCTCAACGTTGGCGAGGTTGCCGGCATAGGTGAGCTTGTCGAGGTTCACCACCTCGGCGCCGCGCGCGATGGCCATGTGCACGAAGGCCGAGCCGATGAACCCACACCCGCCCGTGACCAGCAGCCTCATCCCGTCTCCCTCAGGTAGTCCCGAAGCGCCTGGCGCCAGTGTCGCAGGCGCGGCGTGCCGTCCCGGCAGCTGACCAGCGCAGAGCATGCCGGCCGCGGGGCCGGACGCCCGAACTGCGCGGTGGTGATCGGCACCACGGCGCACTCGATGCCCACCTCGTCGAAGATCGCCCGGGCGAAGCCGGCCCAGGTCACCGAGCCGCCGCCCGCGGTGTGGTACACGCCCGGCGGCAGCGCGATGAGCGCCTCGAGCGCCGGTGCCAGCTCGCGGGTCCAGGTGGGCGAGCCCTCCTGATCGTCGACCACGGTGAGCTCGTCGCGCTCGGCGCCGAGGCGGCGCATGGTGTCGACGAAGTTGCTCCCCGCGGCGCCGTACAGCCACGCTGTGCGCGCCACCCGCAGACCGTTGGGGTGGCGCTTCCCGGCCCGCCGCTCGCCCGACAGCTTGGTGCGCCCGTATGCCGAGATCGGGGACGCCGCATCGTCCTCGTCGTATGGCCGGCCGGCCTCGCCGTCGAACACGTAGTCGGTGCTGGGGTAGACCATGGGCACCCGGAGCTCGGCCGCCACCTCGGCCACGTTGCCCGCGCCCCGGCCGTTGACCGCCTCGGCTGCATCCTCGTGCTCCTCGGCGCCGTCCACGTCCGTCCAGGCAGCACAGTGGATGACCGCCTCCGGTGAGGTGGCCCGCATGCGCTCGCGCACGGCGTCCGGGTCGGTGACGTCCATGTCGAGGTCGACCTCGATGACCTCGTGCCGTGACGCGAGATGGGCCACGAGGTCGCGGCCGAGCATCCCGGCCGCCCCGGTCACCATCACCCGCACTGCTAGAGGAGCTTGATCTCGGACGAGTCGCCGACCAGGAAGCGGTAGGCCCGCGGCTTCTCGTCGGAGCGACGGATGGTGGCGCCCCGGCCCACCAGGCTGC
>JAUVPZ010000059.1 GCA_030598395.1 Miltoncostaeaceae bacterium
GACGTCGGGCGGTGCCCCGCCGGCACCGTCGAGCAGGCCTCCCACCGCCTCGACGGGGGCGGTGAGGTCGTCCGGCGCGCGCGCCACTGCCGCCAGCTCCGCGCCCGCGGCCACCACCTGGGCCGCCACGCCGGGCCCGTTGGCGTCGACCACCTGCCCGAACCCGGCAGCCGCGCCCGGCTCCACCAGCTCGTCGCCCGTGACCAGCAGCGCCACGCGCGGGCGGCGGCGGCACTCGATTTCGGCCGGCCCCGCGGCTGCCAGGGCGGCCACGGCGTGCGCGGGAGCCACCTCGCCGCCCGCCAGCAGCAGGTCGCCGGCCCGCAGATCGCCTCCCCGCAGCCGCACGAAGGTGCCCGGGGCGAGCGCCTCGCCGGCCGACACCCAACCGCCGTCCTCAACCGCATCCTCCGATCGCAGCACCGCGTCGGCTCCCGGCGGAAGCGGGGCGCCCGTGGAGATGCGCGCCGCCTCCCCCGCCGCGATGCGGCCGGCCGGGCCGGCGCCGGCCCGGCTCTCGCCCACCACGCGCACGCGCCCCGGCAGGTCGGCGGCGCGCACGGCGTAACCGTCCATGGCCGAGTTGTCGTAGGCCGGGTGGTCGCGGCGGGCAACCACGTCGTGGGTCGCGCGGCGCCCGGCGCACGCGCCCACCGCCACGACCTGGGTGGGCAGGACGGCCGCGTGCTCGCGCACCAGCACGAGGGCCCGCTCGAACGACACGTCATGCACCCCCGCCACGCCGCAATGATGCCAGCGGCGCCGGCCCGTCATGATTGGCCCGATGCACCAGGACGTGGACGGCATCGTGCTGGCCGGCGGGCCCGGTCGCCGGTTCGGACGGCCCAAGGCCGGCATCGTTCTGGGCGGCACGACGCTGGTGGAGCGGGCCGTTCGCGCGCTGGCGGAGCGCTGCCGCGGCGTGGTGGTGGTGTCGCGGCCCTCGGTGCCGCTGCCGCCGCTGGACTGCCCCGTGATCCACGACCGGCCGGGGCCCGACGCGCCGCTCGTGGCGGTGGCCACGGGGCTGGCAGCCGTCGGCGCCGAGGCGACGCTGGTGCTGGGATGCGACATCCCCTTCGCGGGGCCGGTGCTGGATGACCTGCTCGCCGCCCCGGCAGGACTGGCGGTGGTGGCCACCGACCGCGGGCGACCGCAGCCGCTGTGCGCCCGCTACCCGCGGACGCGGACGCTCGCGGCCTGCGAGCGGCTGCTGGCAGCCGACGCACTTCCGGTGCGGGGCCTGCTGGATGCCGTCGGCGCGCTGGGCGTGGAGGCACATCCGCCGGCCCTGCTGAACGTCAACACGCCCGAGGACCTGGCGCGGGCCGTGGCACTACTCCCCAAGGCGGGCGCGTAGCCGGAGGATACGCGCAACCGACCGCTGCGCCTGCGCGCGGCGCAGCGCTCCCGAGCGAATGGCTGCGGCCAGCGCCGCCGCGGCGCGCCCCGCGGCCGCCGCTCCCCCGGCGTAGATCAGCAGGTCGCTGCCGGCACCGGCAGCGCGCACCGCCACCGCGGCGGTGTCGCCGAACGGCGCGAGGGCGGGCGTGTCGAGCGCGTCGGTGACGACCACGCCGTCGAAGCCCAGGCGACCACGAAGCTCCGAGCCCACCACGGCGGGCGACAGCGCCGCCGGCCGGGCCGGGTCGAGCGCCGGGTAGGTGGCCGTGGCCATCATGACCATCGGAACGCGGTGGGCCACCAGCGCACCGAACGGCCGCTCGTCGACCGATCGCAGGGTCGAGCGAGGCACCCCCAGCGTCACCGGCCGGTCGTCGGTGTTCTGGGTCGCCGCGCCGAGCCCGGGGAAATGCTTGGCCGCCGCGACCACGCCCGTCTGGCGCAGGCCGGTGGCGAAGGCGACGGCCATCCGCGCCACGTGCGCCGGCCGCGCGCCGAAGCTACGGCCAAACGAGGCCAGGAACGAGCCCCGGCGCGCCACCCCGGCGACGGGGGCCAGGTCGACGTTCACGCCCACCGAGCGCAGCAGGTTGCCCGCAGCCCGGCCCGCGGCCAGCCCGGTTCTCGGCCCGCCACGCGACATCTGCGCCGCCGAGCGCACCGGCGGGCCCGGCAGCCGGCGCACCAGCCCGCCCTCCTGATCGACCATCACCAGCAGGGGCGCGCGGAGCCCGGGTGGGCGCGGGATGACCTGGAGCCCCGCGACGAGGCGCCGCGTCGCCGCCCGGGTGGCCCGGTTGCGACCGAACAGGATCACCGCGCCGGCCTCGCCCCGACGGATGCGGCGCCGCAGCGCCGGCGGCACCGACGTGCCGGAGAACCCGGATACCACCTGCTGTCCCGCCAACTGCGCGGGTCCGAGACGGGCGGCGGCCTCGGCCGCGCCGTCGGCGGCAGCGAGTTGGGGCTGGGCCAGACCGGCTGCAAGAGCGCCCGCCGCCACGACGGCCGCCGCCGTCAGCCGGCCACCCGGAGCCGTCATCGCGCGCACCCACCCTGTCTACCGGGTTGCACCCCACCGCTCAACTTGGCTCGTCGCGGCCTTAATCCCGGGGCCGCTGCGGTGCGGGCCCGGATCCAGAGGCTCCTTGACCGCCCGACGCGCCGCGGGGGCGCCACGGCCCCCTCGCGATGATCCCCCGCTGAGCGGCCAGCGTCGGCACCACCGCCGACAGCGCGATCACCGCCAGCAGCGTGGAGAGCTGGGTCTCGTCGAGAAAGCCCTGCTCGTGGGCCTCGAGCGCCGCGATGGCGCCGAAGGTGAGGCCGGTGGCCAGCAGCAGCGTGACCAAACCCGCCTCGCGCCGCCCACGCAGCATGCGCCAGCGCGCCAGCGGCCACACGCCGCCGACCTTGGAGAGGGCCTTGGCGGCCGCCAGCACGGCCACGGCGCCGATGGCGGAGCTGGCCGCCGACAGCGACAGCGCCAGGCCCGCGGCCACGAAGAAGGCCGGGGCGAACAGCGCGAAGGTCAGCGTGCGCAGGCGCCGTCCCTCGACCGGATGGTCCCGGTAATGATGGGCCATCAAGAGGCCGAGCACGAAGGCCGGGAGCACCGCCGGCTCGCCGGCCCGGGTGCCCAGGTAGAGCAGCAGCACCAGGGCCGCCATGGCCAGGCGCGTGGCATTGGCCGCGGCCGCACGGCCGGCCGGCCCCCGGAGGAGACTCGGCGTCAGGCGGGGCACCCCTGCGATCAGCGCGACGGCCACGACCACGAACAGCAGCAGGTCCACGCCCGGGTTCAGGAACACCGCCGACAGGGCCACGGCCGTGCCCAGGCTGGTGGCCAGGGTGGCCAGCAGGGCGCGCTGGCCGATGGCCGAGTCGATGAGCTCGGTCTCCACCAGCAGCGCGTAGACGATCGCGATGCCGGTCTCGCTGAGCACCACGCCGGCCACCAGGCTGGCGCGCGGCTCCCAGCCAAGCCCCAGGTAGGCCACGCCGACCCCCGCGGCGAACGGCAGCGCGAAGCTGCCGGCGCCCACCAGCGCCGCCTCGCGCCACTCGCCGCGCAACCGGTCGGGGTCCACCTGGGCGCCGGCCAGGAAGCTCAGCAGCAGCCCCCCGAACGCCGCCACCAGCGCAAGCCACTCCTGCAGCTCGATGTCCAGCGCGTTGCCGGCCACGATCCCGCCGATCAACTCCACGGCAGCCACCGACACGCCCAGGCGGGCCGACACGAGGCCGGCGCCCAGAGCGATCGCCGCCACCACTGCTGCCAGCGCCAGCGCGCCCAACGCACCCCCTCCGCCGCCGGCGAAGCACGCTACCAGCGCCCCGGCGGGGAGCCGGGGGGCGCCGGGGTGTCAGAGCAGCGTCACGCCTCCTCGTCGCGCTCCTGGAAGTCGAGCGACGCCGAGTTGATGCAGTAGCGCTGGCCGCCGTCTCCCGGACCGTCCGGGAAGACGTGACCCAGGTGCGCGTCGCACGACTGGCACTGCACCTCGATCCGCACCATCCCATGGCCGCGGTCCTCCACGTAGCGGATGCCACCGCCCTCGGCGGGCTCGGTGAAGCTGGGCCAGCCGGTGCCGGAGTCGAACTTGGCGTCCGAGTCGAACAGCGCCACCGAGCAGCACGTGCAGCGGTACACGCCGTCGCCCTTGTGATCGTGGTAGATCCCGGTGAACGCGGGCTCGGTGCCGCCCTGGCGCGCGACGGCGTACTGCTCCGGCGTGAGGCGCTCGCGGTACTCGGCGTCGCGCGGATCGTGCTCGCTCATGAGACCCCTCGTGTGAGAAGGTTGCGCGCAAACTGTGGCACAGCCCGGCTCCAACGTGCCTTCCGGGCCCGTCGGAGCCGCGAACCCGAAAGGAGCGCCAGTGGACCACCCCATCTCCCTGCGCCTCTCGGACAACCTGGAGCGCGACCGCATCACGACGCTGGTTCGCCTCATCCTGGCCATTCCTCACTTCGTCTGGCTGTGGATCTGGGGCATCGCCGTGTACTTCGCCATCATCGCCAACTGGTTCGTCACCCTCTTCCAGGGTCGCTCGCCGGACGGCCTGCACGACTTCATCGCCCAGTACCTGCGCTACCAGACCCACGTCCTCGCCTACGTGTTCCTGATTGCCGACCCGTACCCCGGCTTCGCGGGGACCGACGACTACCCCACCGACCTCACGGTGGCGCCACCCGCCCACCAGAACCGCTGGGTCACGGGGTTCCGGCTGATCCTGATCATTCCGGCCGCCATCGTGGCGACCCTGCTCATGCTCGCCGGCGAGTTCGCGGCATTCATCGCCTGGCTGATCGTCATCTTCACCGGCCGTATCCCCATGGGCCTGCAGGGCTTCCTGGGCTGGGTGGTGCGCTTCAACGCACAGGTCAACGGCTACTACTACATCATCACCGACCGCTACCCCGACTTCAGCCCCGAGGTCTGATCTTCCGGCGGACGGACCACCAGCCAGGCGATCGGCAGGCCCACCCATGGCCGTTCTCGATGTCGCGCTCGACCCAGGGCAGCCCACCGGGCTGCTGACCGGGCGCGGCTTCGAGGACCGGGCGGACGACCTGGCCGTCGTCAACCCCTTCAACAGCAGGGTCATCGCCAGGGTCTCCCTGGCCAGCCAGGGAGACGTGGAGGATGCCGTCGCGGCGGCGTCCGCCCACCTCCCCCCGCCGCCGGCCGCGGCCCGCGCCGCGGTGCTCGACGAGGCGGCCCGGCTGGTGGCCAACCGGGCCGAGGCCTTCGCCCGAACCATCTGCCTGGAGGCCGGCAAGCCCATCGCCCAGGCGCGCGGCGAGGCGGCCCGCTGCGTCGACACGCTCACGTTCTCGGCCCTCGAGGCCCGCTCGCTGGCCGGCGAGGTGGTGCCCATGGAGGCCAGCGCCGCCGGCGCCGGCAAGCTGGCGGTGGTGCTGCGCGAGCCGGTGGGGGTGGTGGGCGGCATCGCGCCGTTCAACTTTCCGCTGAACCTGGTGGCCCACAAGGTTGGCCCGGCCATCGCGGCCGGCTGCCCGGTGGTGCTGAAGCCGGCGTCCTCAACGCCGCTGTCGGCGTTGCTGCTGGGCCAGGTGCTGCTGGAGGCCGGCCTGCCGCCCGGCGTCCTCACCATCGTCGTCGGGGGGGGCGGCACCGTTGGCGGCGCGCTGGTCGACCACCCCGACGTCCCCATGATCTCGTTCACCGGCAGCCCCGAGGTGGGCTGGGGCATCCGGGCGCGCCAGCCGCGCAAGGAGGTGGCGCTCGAGCTGGGCAACAGCACCCCGGTCATCGTGGCCCACGACGCCGACGTCGACCTTGCGGCCGGCAAGCTGGCCGGCTCGGGCTACACGCACGCCGGGCAGTCGTGCATCTCGGTGCAGCGCGTCTACGTGCAGCAGGCGGTCCACGACCGCTTCGTGGAGGCGTTCGTGACCGAGGTCGAGGCGCTGGTGGTCGGCGACCCGGCCGACGACGCCACGCAGGTGGGGCCCCTCATCGACGATGCGGCCCGCTCGCGCGTGATGGGGCTGGTCGACGAGGCCGGCGAGGAGGGCGCCCGCGTCGCCGCCGGGGGCCAGGTGGAGGACGGCGTGCTCCGGCCCACGGTGCTGACCGGCGTGGCGCCGGATATGCGCGTCTGCCGCGAGGAGGCCTTCGGGCCGGTGGTGGGCGTGGCCGCCTACGACGACGTCGGCGAGGCCATCGACCTGGCCAACTCCTCGCCCTACGGCCTGCAGGCCGGCATCTTCACGGCGCGGGCCGACCGCGCCATCGCCTGGGCGCGCCGGCTGCACTTCGGCGGGGTGCTGATCAACGAGACGCCCACCTTTCGCGCCGATCAGCAGCCCTACGGCGGCGTGAAGGACAGCGGCAACACGCGCGAGGGCCCGCGGTACGCCGTGCAGAACATGACCGAGGCCAAGTTCGTGGGGCTCAGCCTGCCGCCGGACTGAGCGCGGGCGGCGTTTGCGGCGGTCCGCCCTGGCGGCGATGATGCCGCGGTGATCGCGGCTGCCCGGCGAGGAACGCTCGGCGGCAGGTGGGGCGTTCTGACCACCTGCTGCGCCCTGGTGTTCGTGATCGCCCTCAACACCACGGCGATCAACTCGGCCGTGAACGCCATGGCCGACGATCTGGGCCTCACCAGCTCGGAGCTGGTCTGGGCGATCAACGTCTACCTGCTGGCCACGGCGGCCATCGTGGCCACGGCGGGTCAGCTGGGCGACGTGTTCGGCGTGCGGACGGTGGTGCTGGTGGGCCTGGCGCTGTTCGTGATCGCGTCGGTCGTCACGGCCACCGCCGACTCGTCGCTGCAGCTGATCGCCGGGCGGGCGGGGCAGGGCCTCGCCGCTGCCTTCCTGATGCCAGGCAGCATGTCGGCCATCCAACTGGCCTTCCCGCCCGGGCAGCGGGCGAGCGCGCTTGGCATCTGGGGAGCGACCGCCGGGATCGGCTTCGCCGTGGGACCCGTGTTCGGCGGCATCTGGACCGACGCGCTCAGCTGGCGCGGCATCTTCTGGACCGACGTGCCGATCCTGCTGGCGACCGCGGCCCTGGCGCTGGCGACGCTGGGCGGGCTCATGAGGCCCGAGCGCCGCAAGCCGCTCGACTTCGAGGGCGCGGCCGCGCTGGCCGTGGCGCTCTTCCTGCTGGTGCTGGGGATCCAGCAGGGCGGCCAGTGGGGCTGGACGTCGGCCACGCTCGTCGCCGTCCTGGCCGGCTCGACGGTGGCCTTCGTCGTCTTCGCCGTCATCGAGCAGCGCCGCCGCTACCCGCTGATGCACCTGCGCCTGCTGGGCAACCGCACCTACGCGGGCGGCAACGTGGCGACGTTCGTCGCCACCGCCGCCCTCATAGGCCTGCTCTACTTCTTCACCCTCTTCGTGCAGTCGGTCGTGACGCTCGACTTCAGCGCGGTCCGGGCGAGCCTGGTGCTACTGCCCTACGGGATCAGCATGTTCCTGTTCGCGCTGATCGCCGGCCGCGCCGCCGACCGCGTGGGCTACGCGCTGCCGGTGGGCGGGGGCCTGCTGGCCTGCGGCGCGGGTTTCCTGATGTTCGCGATCGTGGCGCCCGACCTGTCGGAGTCGGCGCTGTGGCTGCCGCTGGTCCTCACCGGCATCGGGGTTGGGGCCACGTTCGCCACCGGCGGGGCGGCCGGCATGAGCGTGGTGCCGGAGGACGAGGCGGGAGAGGCCGCCGGCACCATCAACGTCAGCCGCTACGTCGGCGGGGCGGTGGGGCTCGCCGTCGGCGCGGCCCTGTACGTGGGCGTGGCGGTCGACAGGTTCAACCAGCAACTGGTGGAGGACGGCATCGGCGAGGGCCAGCGCGAGAGCCTGGACACCGCGCTGACCGGCTCGCCGGCCGGGCTTCAGTCCACGCTCCAGGATCTGGGCAACCCTCCGCGCGACCTCGTGGCGGACGCCGCGCAGCAGGCCACCATCGACGGGTTCGCGGCGGCGATGTGGTTCCTGGCCGCCCTCTGCGTGGCGGGCGGCATCGTCGCCGCGTTCACCCTGCCGCGGCGCGCACCCGGAGGGCTCGGCCGCTCGAGGAGATCGACCTAGCATCGGTCTGCTGATGCGCTGGCCACTTGGCCGATACGCCACGGTCGGTCTGGCGGGCGCGGGGGCGGTCCTCCTGGCGGGGAGCATCGCCCTGGCCGTGCGCGTGGCCGACCCCCCCGCCGACCGCGTGCCCTCGGGCGTGCGAGTTGGGCCGGTGGACGTGGGCGGGCTCTCGGTGGCCGAGGCCGAGGCCGCCCTGCGCGCCCGTGCCGGCGAGCTCACGCCCAGCGGACGCGTGGTCCTCACTTCGTCGGCGGCGCCGGGCTTTCGGATGAGCGTGCCGGCCGCCGCCCTTCGGCCCCGGCCCCGGCTGCGCCGCGCTGCCCGAGAGGCGGCCCGCGGGCAGTCGGTGGGCAAGCGGCTGCTGGCCGCCGTGGGCCTGCCGCGCGGGCGGGTGGTGGAGCCGCAGTTCCGGGTCACCGAGCGTGGCCTTCGCGCCGTGGTCGAGCGGGTGCGCACCCGGCTGGACCGCCCTCCGCGCGAGGCGGGCGTCCGCCCGGAGGGAAGCGGCTTTGCGGTGGTGCGTTCGCGGCCCGGGCGCCGGGTGCAGCGCGAGGAGCTTCGGGCCCGGCTGCGCCACCTGCCAGCGCGCACCGACGTCGCCCTGATCGCCGTGCCCGCGCGCGTCACCACGGAGCGCGCAATTGCGGCACGGCGGCGGGCGGTGCGCCTGTCCGACCGGCCGGTGGTCGTCACCGCCGGCGGCCTCCGGGCGCGCATCTCGGCCGCAGCCCTGCAGAAGGCGGTGCGGTTCCGGCCCCGGGGTCGGCGGCTGTCGGTGGGCCTGGACCCCGACGCCGTGGCAGCCGCCGTCGGGCCAACTCTGGCGCCGCTGGCGGCCGAGCCACAATCGGCGCGCCTTCGGGTGGTGGGCGAGCGGGTGCAGATCGAGCCCTCCCAGACCGGCCGCGGGCTGGACGCCGCCGCCACGGCGCGGCGCATCGCGGCGCGCCCCGACGCCGCCGAGGTGCGGGCCCGCATGGTCACCCAGGAGCCTGCGCTCACCACCGGCGCCGCCCAGCGGCTTCGGGTGCGCGAGCTGGTGTCCGAGTTCACCACGCCCTACTCGTGCTGCCCGCCGCGCGTCACCAACATTCGCCGGGCGGCGGAGATCCTGGACGGCACGATCATCCCGGCCGGCGGTCGCTTCTCGCTCAACGAGACCCTGGGGCAGCGCACCCGTGCCCGCGGCTTCGTTCCCGCGCCCCAGATCAACGCAGGCAAGCTGGAGGACGCCGTGGGCGGCGGCGTCAGCCAGATCGCCACCACGGTGTTCAACGCCGCCTTCTTCGCAGGGGTGCAGCTGGTCAGCCACACGCCGCACGAGTTCTACATCTCCCGCTACCCCGCCGGGCGCGAAGCCACCGTGTCCTGGGGCGGGCCGGAGCTGGTGTTCGTCAACGACTGGCCCGCGGCCATCCTGATGAAGGCACAGGCCACCGACCGCGGCATCACCGTGCGCCTCTACAGCTCGAAGCTGGGCCGGCGCGTCACCACCGCCACCTCGCCCAACCCCGGCGCCGGCGCCTTCGAGGTGAGCTACACGCGCAAGGTCCACCGCGGCAGCACGCCGCGCCGCGACGAGCGCTGGACCTGGACCTACAAGGCGCCGCCGGCCGGGTAGCTGAGGAGGCTTGCAGCCGCGCGTCGGGGGCGCATGGGCGGGGGGTCAGCTTCGCCGGCTGCAACACGCCGACCAGCCAGACGGTGACCGTGACGCGGCTGTCGGGCAACACCACGCTGGTCCGCGTCCAGCCGCCAGAGGCGGCCCGTGAGGAAGTCCGTGATGTTCACGAAGAGCGTGGGCTCTTCAACGAGCGCTCAGGGCAGGAGCACCATGCTGTCGCCGAATTCGTGCCACAGGTACGGCTCGGCGACGGCCTGCTCGTACGCCCGCTGCACGAGGGCGGGGCCCGCGACCGCCTCGAGCAGCAGCAGATGGCTCGCCTCGGGGGGATGAAGGCCGGTCAGAAGGCCGTCGACGAGCCGCGCCGGCCGGTCCGGGCCGAGCACGAGGTCCGTCCAGCCCTCGGAGGCGCGAACCTCTCCGTCGGGGCCGAGGGCGCTCTCGAGCGCCCGCACCACCGTCGTGCCGACCGCGACCACCCGCCGGCCGGCGCGTCGCGTGA
>JAUVPZ010000032.1 GCA_030598395.1 Miltoncostaeaceae bacterium
GCGACCGTCTCGGCGCTGTCCGAGCACCGGCGACGCCAGCTCGAGGAGCGAATGGCGCTTGGGCCGCACTACAACCTCGAGGATTTGGCCGTCTGCCGGCCGGACGGCACGCCGCTGCACCCCGAGCAGCTGCTCAAGCGGTTCCAGCGCCTGGCCCGCGAGTGCGGACTTCCGGTGATCAGCTTCCATGGCTTGCGCCACACCAGCGCGACGCTTGCCCTCGCGGCAGGTGTTCACCCCAAGGTCGTCTCCGAGCGCCTCGGCCACGCCGATGTCAGCCTGACCCTGAACACGTACTCGCACGCGATCCCGGCGCTGCAGGAGGACGCCGCCATCCGAATCGCCGACCTGATCGTGGGCTGAGCGTCCCGGGTCGTTTGCAGATTGTTTGCACAGGGCGCCGTCTCGCAGACAGTGCCTCTCGTCAGTTGCCGCGAAGACGCCTACTTGCAGGGACTTCTGAGTGGGCCGTGCAGGGATCGAACCTGCGACCTTGGGATTAAAAGTCCCCTGCTCTACCGACTGAGCTAACGGCCCCGCGGTGCGAGCATAGGCCGCCCCCTGGCGTGCTGCAGGGAGCCCTGCTTGCGGGCGCTCAGGCCGTGCTGCCCCAGCCGCGGCGGCGGCGCGGGGCCACCACGTCGGCCAGGTCGGCCTCGGCGAACGCGCCGGTGGCACCCTCGCCGATGGCGTAGCGGTAGAGCGCCACCGCGAAGATCTGGGTCAGCGCCGCGGAGACGATGATCGCCGTCACCACGATCACCCCGGCCAGCGCGATGAGCACGACCAGCGCGGCGGTGGAGCCGATGAGGATGCCGATCGCCACCAGGGCGGCAGCCGGCAGGACCGCCACCAGGAACACGACGATGCCGATGCTGAACTGACCCACCACCTGCTCGCCCCAGCGCTGGCGGAAGATACCGGCCGAGCGTTTGAGTGCTGCGATGGGACCGAGGTTCTCGAGCGCGATGACCGGAACCACGAGAAACGTCACCAGCGCCCAGGCGACGGCGATCGCGCCCAGAAGGATGTCGACCAGCGGGCCGGCACGCTGCTGCAGGGCCTGGATGATGATGTTGACGCTGGCGAGGATGCCCGCCCAGCCGGCGATGGCGCCCACGCGCTGGCGGGCCACGGCGACGCCGCTCGCCACGGTGGCGTCCTGGCCGTCCAGCACCTGCGCCGCGGCGGCCGCCAGGGCGACGTTGAAGAACACGCCCACGAACGTGGAGCAGTAGATCGCCAGCGCGGCGAGGACGACACCGGGGACCGGGAGGCTCTCGGAGAACAACAGCACCGCCGGCAGGCCGAAGGCCAGCAGCCAGAACAGTGAGGCCAGGCCGCCCAGCACCGGGAACGCGGCCAGCGAGCGGTCGCCGCGAAGTGTCCTCCAGCTGACGCCGGCCAGGCGCCAGCCCCGTTTGATCTTGCCCATCCGGCCTCCGCGGTGGGTCCGTGCCAGCAATGATATCGGTGCCCCCCGCGCTCCCCTGAGTAGTCTGGGAACGCAACGCGACGAGGGAGGCCGCCATGCCCGTGCTGAGCGACGAGGAGATCGGCGAGGCGCTGCGCCAGCTGCCCGGATGGGAGCGCGTGGGCCACGCCATCAACAAGACCTTCACCCTCGACGGTGGTTTCATGGGCTCGGTGGGTTTCGTGAACCGGGTCGCCGAGCCCGCCGAGCGGATGAACCACCATCCGGACCTCGAGATCTCCTGGAACCGCGTGACCGTGTCGCTGTCGACCCACAGCGAGGGTGGCGTGACCGACAACGACCTGCGGCTGGCGACCGAGGTGGACCAGCTCGCGTGACGCTGTACGCGCGGCTCGCGCGACCGGCGCTGTTCCGGCTCGATTCCGAGCGGGCACACGAGCTGGCGATCGCATCGCTGGCGCGCGGCGCACGGCTGGCCGGGGTGCTGGCCGGGCGGGTGCCCGCCGACCCCCGGCTGGTCCGGGAGCTGTGGGGCCTTCGCTTCCCAACGCCCATCGGCCTGGCGGCCGGGTTCGACAAGTCAGCGCGGGCCCTGGCGGCCTGGCCGCGCCTCGGCTTCGGCTTCGCGGAGACCGGCTCGGTCACAGCCCATCCCCAGCCGGGCAATCCGCGCCCGCGCATCTTCCGGCTGCCCGACGACGGAGCGCTGATCAACCGCCTTGCCTTCAACAACGACGGCGCGGCCGCCGTGGCCGAGCGCATCGCCCGCTGGCGCCGGGGCGGCGGCCCGCTCGTGCCGTTGGGTGTGAACATCGGCAAGTCGCGCGACGTGCCGCTCCAGGACGCCGCCGACGACTATGCCGCGACGCTCGACCACATATGGGCCGGCGCCGACTACGTGGTGGTCAACGTCAGCTCGCCGAACACCCCGGGGCTCCGCCGGCTGCAGGACGCGACGCCGCTGCGGGCGATCCTGGAGCGCCTGCTGGCGGTGGACGCCGCCAAGGCCGCGTCCGGCGGGCACGCCCGCAGGCCGCTGCTGGTGAAGCTGGCCCCCGACCTCGGCTCCGAGGCCGCCGACCAGGCGGTGGACCTCGCGCTCGAGCTCGGTCTTGCGGGCCTGGTGATCTGCAACACCACCATCGAGCGTGAGGGCCTCGCCTCGCCGCCCGACCTGGTGGAGCAGGAGGGTGGTCTCAGCGGGCGACCCCTGCGCGATCGCAGCACCGCCATGGTGCGCCGGGCGCGCGAGCGCGCCGGTGACCGCCTGGGCATCATCGGCGTGGGCGGGGTGTTCGACGCCGACGATGCCTGGCAGAAGCTGGCGGCGGGCGCTGACCTCGTGCAGCTGTACACGGGCCTGATCTACGGCGGTCCCGGCACCGCGCGCCGCATCGGGCGCGGGTTGGTGGAGCGCATGGACCGCGAGGAGCGCTCGGCGCTCCCCGGCTGAATGTGGCGCTCGGGGCGGTCGCGAGGGCTGCTGCGCCGCCGGCCGCCCGCGAGGCCGCGCCTGCAGTCTGCGAGGCCGATCCGCTAGCGTTGCCTCGCCCGATGTAGCCGACGCCCGGCGATGCACGGCTCTCGAGCCGCGGGCCGACGTGCCCCGAGCTTGGAGGCCGGTGGAAGAAGCCATCGCCATAGCCCTGTTCGCGGTGGTGCTGGCCATCGTGGCCAGCGAGCGCATCCACCGCACCAAGATCGCGCTGGCGGGCGCGGCCCTGGCGGTCCTTCTTGGCCTCATCAACGCCGACGAGGCCATCGAGCACATCGACTGGGCGGTGCTCGGCCTCCTGGCGGGCATGATGATCCTGGTCTGGGGCGCCGAGCAGGCCGGCATCTTCACCTACGCCGCCATCAAGGTGGCCCAGTGGTCGCGCGGTCGCCCGGCGGCGCTCATCTTCGGCCTCACCGGCGCGACGGCCGTGTTGTCGGCGTTCCTCGACAACGTCACAACCGTCCTGCTGATCGTGCCGATCACGTTCGTGATTGCCGACGCCCTCGATCTCGACCCGATCCCGTTGGTGGTGGCCGAGATCATCGCCAGCAACATCGGCGGGGCCGCCACCCTGATCGGTGACCCGCCCAACATCATCATCGCGGCCGGAAGCGGCCTGGGCTTCAACGACTTTCTGATCAACGTGGGCCCGCCGGCCGTGGTCGCCTTCGCCGTGGTGGTCGCCGGGCTGTTCTTCGCCTACCGCAAGCAGCTGAGACCGAACCCGGACCGCGTGAGCCAGCTCGACAGCCTCAACGCCGCCGCCAGCCTCGGCTCCAGGCGCCAGGTCATCACCATCTCGGCGGTGCTGGGACTCACCATCCTCGGCTTCTTCGCGCACCAGAGCCTGCACCTGGAGCCCGCCACGATCGCTCTCTCCGGCGCGGCGCTGTTTCTCCTGATCGGCAACCTGGACATCGAGAAGCCGCTCGAGGCGATCGAGTGGCCCACGCTGTTCTTCTTCGTGGGCCTCTTCGTCTTGGTGGGCGCCCTCCAGGTCAACGGCACCCTCGACCGCGTCGCCGACTTGCTCCGCGACGCCACCGAGGGGGACCCCACCGCACAGGCGCTGGGCATCGCGTGGCTGTCGGCGATCGTCAGCGGCTTCGTGGACAACATCCCCTTCACCGCCGCGATGGTCCCCGTGGTCGATGAGCTCTCCCCCCCGGGGGACGACACCAACTGGTGGGCGCTGTCCATCGGCGCCTGCTACGGGGGCAACCTCACCCTCATCGCCGCCAGCGCCAACCTGGTCGCGTCTGGCGCGGTGACCCGCGCGGGGCGTAGTCTGTCCTTTAGGCGGTTCCTGAAGGTGGGCATCCCCGCCACGATGGCCTCGATGCTCGTGGGCACCGTATGGCTCCTGATCCTTCTCCAGATCGCCTGAGCGAAATGGCCGACGACAGCGCTCCACCGAACGGTCTCAGCCCACGGCCCCTCGAGGAGCTGGTGCGGCGCGTCGCGCCAGCGCGGGTGACCGACCGGCTTGGCGCCGCTGCCAACCGCATGGTCAAGGAAGGCGGGGGGCTCCCCGTGGCCGACGGCGACGGCAAGCTGGTCGGCTACCTCTCCGAGCACGACCTGATCGCCGCTCTGTTCCCGCCGTACCTACAGGATATCCACCACACGGGCTTCCTCACGCGCGACTTCGACTCGCTGATACGGCGCGCCGGCCAAGCTGCCGAGCGACCGGTGGAGGAGGTCATGACGCGCGAGCCGGAGGCGCTGCACGTGGACGACTCCGAGTCGCATGCGGCGGAGGTCTTCCTGCACCACAACGTGCGCAGCCTGCCCGTGGTCGACGGCGGGAATCACGTACGCGGCGTCGTGCGCATCGCCGACGTCATCCAGAGCCTGCTCATGGCCTGCGGCCAGGGGCCTGACGCCTGCTGACGGCTGCCGACGGCTGCTCGCCGCCCTCCGCGCGTGGGGATCAGGACATCTTCTGAGGGCCGGGCGCCGGTGATGTTCCCGTGGACGCGGGGCCGCCGAGACCCCGCGTCGCTGCGCGGCGTGCTCACCCGGCTGGTCGCCGGCCTCGCCGTCGTCCTGGCCGTGCTGATCGCGGTGGCCATCGTGGGCACGGTGGTCACCGCCCGCGACTTCCGCAACGGGGCCCAGGTGGCGCTCGAGCGCCAGCTGGCCGCCAACGACGTGCTGGTCACCGTGCTGGGCGCGCAGTCGGCGAACCGCGGCTACATCCTCGTGGCCCGGGGTGACGACCTGGCGGCGTACACCGACGCGCGCGACCGCTACGGGGACGCGCCCTCCGGCGCCGGCGTGATCGGGGCGCTGCGGGCAGCTGTGGCCGACGACGACGAGCTGGTCACCTCCACGGCGGACGTCGATCGCGCCGCGCGGGCCTGGTTCAACGAGGCCGTGGAGCTCATCCGCCTGCGCCGGACTGGCGACGAGCAGCAGGCCATCCGGCGAGTCAACCTCGGGGTGGGCACGCGGCTCTTCAACGACTTCGCGGTGGAGCACCAGGCATTGCTCGAGGAGATCGAGCAGGACCGCCTCGACGCGCTGTCGCGGGCCGATCGCAATCAGACCATCACCCTCGTCGCGGTTGTCGCCGCCGCGGTGCTCGCGCTGGTCGTGGTGGCGCTGGCCAGCGCTCAGGTGTGGCGAAGGGTCGTGGTGCCGGTGGGCGGGGTGGCCTCCGGCGTGCGGCGCGTCGCCGCTGGCACCCTCACCGAGCCGGTGCCAGAGCGCAGGGGCGCCGTCACGGAGTTGCGCGAGCTGGTGGAGGGGTTCAACGTGATGCAGCGCGAGCTGGGCCACGAGCGCGAGGCGGTGGCCGCCGCCGCACGGCGCGAAGCCGCACAGAGGACCGAGCGGCGGCTCTGGGCGACGGTGCAGAACGGCCTGCTGCCGGAGGGTCTTCCCAGTACCCGCGGCCTGCGCTTGGCCGCGCGCTACCAGCCCGCGGACCGGGCGCTGCTGGTGGGCGGCGACTTCTACGACGCGGTCGCGCTGCCCGACGGGCGGCTGGCGCTGCTGGTGGGCGACATGGCCGGGCACGGCGCCCCGGCGGCTGCCGGGGCTGCGGGGCTGCGTTTCGCGTGGCGCACGCTGGTGTCGGTGAACCCGAATCCGGCCGCGGTGATGGCGGCCCTCAACGCGCAGGTGTCCACGCCCGAGCAACGAGCGCGCGGCGACTTCGCCTCGATCATCTACGCGCTGGTCGACGCGCAGGGAGCGGTCAGTTTCGCGCCGGCCGGGCATCCTCGGCCGCTGATCCTCACCGGCAGCGGGTGCCGCCCCCTGCCGCCGCGCGCCACCGGGCCCCTGCTGGGGGTGCTGGAGGAGAGCGAGTGGCCGGTGACCCACACGGCGCTGCCTCGCGGCGGCACGCTGGTGCTCTACTCCGACGGGCTCACCGAGGCCCGCCAGGGCGCCGATGTCTTCGGCGCCGAGCGCGCCTGCGCCGTGCTCGAGGCCGAGCGCCGGGCGGCGCTCGAGGCCCGCGTGGATCGCCTGGTGAACGCCGCGCGCCGCCACGAGGGCGACGCCCTGCGCGACGACGTCGTGGTGCTGGCCGTCGAGCGGGTCGCCGACCCCCCTTCCTGACCTGCTCCCGCTACCCGGGCCCCGCCCGCCCGGCCGGCGGCAAGAAGCTCGTGGCGTGCGCGCGGCGGTTGGCCTCGCGGGCCTGCTCGGGCGTGAGCGCACCCAAGCGCACCAGCAGCGCGTGCTCGGCGCGCAGCCGCGTGCCGATCATCTCGGGGCCGTCGGTGGCCACCACCAGCGGGACCCCCGCGGTCTGGAGCTCGTACACGATCTCGGCCATCTGCTGCTCGTCGCGCACGGCGCCAGTCTTGATGTTGGAGGTGGGGCACAGCTCCAGCACGACGCCGCGCTCGGCCAGCGCCTCGGCCAGGCGCGGCTCGTACGCGGCGATGATCCCGTGCCCGATGCGGTCGACGCCGAGCTCGAGGGCCTGCCACATCTCTTCCACGTACGCCGATGGGTCGGGCGCGTGGATGCCCTCCTCGCCGACGTGCAGCGTGATGCCCAGCCCGGCCGATCGCGCCCGCTCCACAAGCGGCGCCAGCGCACGATACGGGTAGGGCGCGGGCGCGCCGCCCGGCCGCGGCCCGCCGATGTCCACGGCCACGACGCCACGGTGGTGGAAGCGAACGGCTCGCTCCACCACCGCCGCGTTCAGCTCCGGCGTGAACGTGCGGTCCATCATCAGGATCAGCCCGGCCCGCACGGGGTACTCCAGCGAGGCGCGGTCCACGCCATGCACCGCGGCCATCACGATGGCGTCCAAATCACGCTCGCCACCGCGGTTGCGCTTCGCCGGATTGAAGCGCACCTCGTGGGTGGTGATGCGCTGGCTGCGGTAGGCGCCGGCGATCATCCCGTGCACTGCCACGAACACGCCCTCGGGGCTGCTCTGGATCAGCTCCGTGACGCGGTACAAGCGGTCCAGGCCAGCCAGCCCTGCGGTCCCGGAGCCCACGGTGACCGCGTCGGCGAAGGCCCAGTAGTCGGAGTAGGGCACCTTGAGGCCCTGCTCGTGCGCCAACTCCCACATGGTGGCGGCGTCGACGCCGCCACCCAGGTGGGCGTGAAGCTCGGCCAGCGGCGCGTCGGCCGCAAAGACGCCGCTCACGCCGGGGCCGGCCGGCGGCGGGAGCGCCGGTGGCTCAGCCGGCGCCGAGCACCTGCTGGAGCTCGCCCTCCTGGAACATCTCGGTGACGATGTCGCAGCCACCCACCAGCTTGCCGTCGACGAACAGCTGGGGGATGGTGGGCCAGTTGGACCACTCCGACAGCACCACGCGGATGCGCGGGTCGACCAGGATGTCGCGGGCGTCGTAGTCAACGTCCAGGTGGCTGAGGATCTGCACCACCTGACTGGAGAACCCGCAGCGGGGCTCGTCGGGAATGCCCTTCATGTAGAGGAAGACGCGGTTGTCGGTGACCTCGCCCTTGATCTGGTCGAGGATCTCGGCCTCCGACATGGTCAGGGTGTCGCTCATCGTCACTCCGGGGTGCGGGTTTTCAGTGCCAGTGCGTGGATGCTGCCGTCGTCGAACCGGGGCTGCACCGCGGCGTAGACCAGACGGTGCTGCTCGATGCGGCTGAGCCCGGCGAACTGCGGCGCCACGACCGCGGCAGCCAGGTGGTCGCCGCCGCCCTGATCGATGATCTCACAGGAGGCCCCGGGGAGGGCACGCTCGATCATCCTGGTCAGCTCGGCGAGGTCGGTCATCGGCCCTGAGGATAGCGAGGAGGGCCTGACCGCAGCCCGGTTGGCCGGATGGGCAAGTCGCGATGTCCTGTGTTGGCCGCGTGGTCCAACGCGGCGTCTCGCCCGCGCCGACAACCGCCGCTACTCGGCGGTCGCGAGCTCCCGCTCGAGGTCCGCGGGCGCCGTGACCGGCGCGCGGCACACGAAGCCTCGGCACACGTAGGCGGCCGGGGCGCCGCCGACCAGGGGCCGATCGGCGAGCAGCGGGGCGGCCGCGACGGCCGCCTCGTCGGCCGGATTGGCGGCGGCGATCACCGCGTGCGGGCCGGCCAGCGCGCGCGCGACGGCGATCAACTCGCCCGTGCGAGTGTCGTCGAGCGGCCCCGCGATGGCCACCTCCCGCGGCTCGGAGAGAAAGAGATCGAGCGCCGTCAGGGCCGTCCCGAAGGCCTGCGGCACGCGCCCCATCTCGTCGCGCACCAGGTTCAGCGCGCCCTCGGCGATGTCGCGCAGGCGGGTCTCGCCGGTCAGCGACGCCAGGCGCAACAGCACCAGGGCCGCCTGCGAGTTCCCCCCGGGGATGGGGTTGTCCTCGAGGTCGCGGGTGCGGGCCACCAGCGCCTCGCCGTCGGAGCCGGCGTAGAAGAAGCCGCCGCCCTCGGGGTCGTGGAACAGCTCGATCATGGCGTCGGCGAGGCCGCGCGCCTCGGTGAGCCACCGTGGCTCGAACGTGGCCTCGTAGAGGGTCAGCAGCCCGTGGCAGAGGTTGGCGTGGTCGTCCAGCTGTCCCAGCTGGTGCGACTTGCCACCCATGAAGGCACGGCGCAACCGGCCGTCGACCACCAGCGCGTCCAGCACGTGCGCGGCCGCCGCGCTGGCCGCCGTGAGGTAGTCCACCCGGCCGAGCACGGCCCCGGCGCTGGCCATGGCCGCTACGGCGAGCCCGTTCCAGCTGGCGATCACCTTGTCGTCGCGCTCGGGTGCCGGCCGCGCTGCACGCGCGTCGTACAGCTTGCGGCGCGCTGTGGCCAGCACCGGCCCGGCGTCCTCGCCGATCTCGCCCGAGACGGCCTCCACCGAGGCCACCACGTGGAGGATGCTGGTGCCACCCGTCCCGAAGTTTCCCTCGGGCGTCACGCCGAAGCGGGCCCGGACCGCCCGCACCTCGAGCGGCTCCAGCAGCTCGGCGAGCTGGTCCGGCGTCCAGACGAAGAACGCGCCCTCGCCGCCCGGCGAGTCGGCGTCCTGGGCGCTGGCGAACCCTCCCTCGGGGGTGCGCATCTCGCTGAGCAGGTAGTCGAGGGTCTCCTCGGCGACGCGGCGGGTCTCGTCGTCGCCGCGCAGGCGATGGGCCAACGTGTAGTCGGCCGCCAGCAGCGCGTTGTCGTACAGCATCTTCTCGAAGTGCGGCACCAGCCACACGGCGTCGACGCTGTACCGGTGGAAGCCGCCGCCCACCTGGTCGTAGATCCCCCCCGATGCCATGCGGGCCAGCGTCAGGTCGATGATCTGGCGCACGTGCCGATCGGCACGGCCCGCCCACGCGTACCGCAGCAGGAAGTCCAGCACCAGCGACGGCGGGAACTTGGGCGCGCCGCCAAAGCCGCCCTCCCCGGGGTCGAAGACCCGCGCGAGCCCCACGATGGCCTCCTCGAGGATGCGGGCCTCGAGCTGGCCGTCGCTCGGCCTGCCGCGTGCGGCCAGCTCGTCCAGCCGCCCGGCGATGGTGGCGGCCTGGCCCTCCACCTGCTCGCGCCGCTGGCCGTAGGCCTCGGACACCGCTCGCAGCAGGTCCGCGAAGGCCGGCAGGCCACCCCTCGCCTGGGGCGGAAAGTACGTGCCCGCATAGAACGGTTGGCCGGCCGGCGTCAGGAACACGGTCATCGGCCAGCCTCCGTGGCCCGTCAGCGCCACGGTCGCCTGCATGTAGAGGGCGTCCACGTCGGGGCGCTCCTCGCGATCGACCTTAACGTTGATGAACAGCTCGTTCATCAACGCCGCCGTCTCGGCGTCCTCGAACGACTCGTGGGCCATCACGTGGCACCAGTGGCACGACGAGTAGCCCACCGACAGCAGGATGGGCCGGTCCTCATCCCGAGCGCGGGCCAGCGCCTCCTCGGCCCAGGGGTACCAGTCCACCGGGTTGCCCGCGTGCTGGCGCAGGTACAGGCTGCTCTCGTCGGCGAGCCGGTTCACGCCCCGAGCGTAACCGCTTCGCGTCCTCGCGGGAGTCCCGCTACCGTTGGACGCCGTGACCGACCCCTTCATCACCGCGGCGGGTCCCGCGCCCGCCGGCGCGCCCGAGGGCCGCTGGCGGCAGGTGGCGCTGTTCTTGGCGTCGTCGGCCATCGCCGGCAACCCGCGGGCGTCGGCCGGGCTGGCCGCGGCCTTGGCGGCCCTCGACTGCCCCGCCGAGTCGGCAGCAGTGGCGGAGGGCGTGCCGGCCGACGACCCGTGGGGCGTCTGGTGGCGCACCCTGGCCGCCGGGCTGGCCGGCGATCTGGACCGCCTTGACGATGCGCTCGCCGAGGCTCGCCAGCGTGACCTTCCGGGCC
Organism: Miltoncostaeaceae bacterium; assembly: GCA_030598395.1. GTDB lineage: Bacteria > Actinomycetota > Thermoleophilia > Miltoncostaeales > Miltoncostaeaceae > JAUVPZ01. The sequence goes on from JAUVPZ010000032.1 coordinate 10,695, forward strand.
CCGACGGCCGCGACGTGGGGCGCCGGCTCGACGACCTCGCAAACGAGCTGGCAACCCTTCGCGGGGAGGGCGATGAGGGCCGCTTCGCCGTTCTGGGCCACCGGGCGCGGCCCGAGCGCCGCGCGCTCGTCGGGGGGCGCAGCTCGGCGGCCTTTCTGGTGGATCCCGCCTGGGAAGCCCTCCACGTGGTCCGGCTGGCGCCGTCGGATGGCCCGCGCGCCGGGAACCGGGCGCATCTCACCCACGATGAGCTGATTCACCGCGTGCGCGCCGGCGATGCCGGTGCGGGGCGCGAGGTGCCGCCCGACCGACCGCCGGCGCTCGAGCCCGAGGTGCTCCTCAGGTCGCTGCGCGAGGACCGCCAGGCGCGCGACCGCCGCCTGCTGGAGCTGGCCGACGAGGTGCGCGAGGAGCGCCACCGGCTGCGCCACGAGCGAGCCGAGCTGGAGGAGGAGCGCGCGCAGGTGCGCGTCCGCTCGAGGGCGGCACCAGCCGAGGAACCCTCGCCGCTGGTGCCTCGCAGCGTCGCCGAGGCGGCTCGGCTGCTCGGGGTCATGCCCGGAGCGGCGCAGTCGGAGGTGGAGCGCGCCTACCGGGGCGCCGTGGTGCGCTGCCACCCGGATCGCGTGGCCGATCTGCACCCCGCCATTCGAGGTCGCGCCGAGGAGCTCACCGTTGCCCTCAACGCCGCGCGCGATCTGCTGTCGCCGAACGGCGCCAACGGCAACGGGCACCGCCGCTAGCGGGTTCGCTGCGAGCTCGTGGAGCGCTGCGTCAGCCGCACCAGGGCCCGGCGGACCTCGCGCTCGGTGCGCACTCCCAGGCTGCGGGCGCGGGCCTTCGCGGCCGCCCTGCTGAGGTCGCCCAGCGACCGTGCCGCGGCCACCTCGTCGCGGGCTGCCGCGTAGTGGTGCAAGGCCCGGTCCTGCGCCGGCGAGCCGTCGCCGGCGTGCGCCAGCCCATCGCAGGCGTCGGTGGCCAGGTCGTCCACGGCACGCTGTGCGGCCGACTGCACGCGTCGCCGTACGCGTCGGCGGGCGTCCAGCGCCAGCACAGTGACGGCCACGAAGCCCATCACGGCGATGAGCAGCAGGACCACGAGCGCGTCGAGCATGTGCACGTAGGGTAGCGCCGCCTGGCATGCAACCGTGAGGGCGTTCGTTCACGCCGCCTACTCGCGGGCCGGCACCCCTGCGATCATCCACTCGGTGGAGCGTCGCGGCGCCTCGGAGAGGCCTGCGATGAACGCGGCCCGGCGCGGGAGACGAAGGTGCCGGCGGTTGTTGGCGACCGCCTTCACGGTGTGGCGGGCGAGCTTCTCGAGGGTGACGTGCGGCAGGATGCCCAGGCGGCGCATGCGCCGGTCGGAGGCCGCCGCCGGCCCGTACTCCAGCAACTGCTCGCCCATCCGGGTGGGAACGACGTGGACCTCCACCACGGTCGTGCCGATGGGCAGCCCGCGGAGGTCGGCGCGGAGCCCCGCCGTGAAGTGCGTAAGCCCGGCCTTCGTGCCGCAGTAGGCTGCGATCCCGGGCCAGCAGCCCACCCCGGCGGTGGACGAGATGTTGGCCACGTGACCGCGCCCGCGCTCGATCATGCCTGGCAACGCCTGGCGGCAGAGCTCGATCGGGGCCAGCAGGTTCAGTCGCACCGTCGCGTCCACGTCTGCCTGGTCGAGGTCCATGATGGCTCCGATGGGCAGCCGGCCCGCGTTGTTGACCAGCACGTCCAGCGGGCCGTGCTCCTCCTCGACGCGGGCGATCAACCCAGACAGCGCAGCCGGATCCGTGAGGTCCGCGGGCACCGCCGCCCCGCCGAGCTCGCCCGCCAGCTCGTCGATGCGATCCGCGCTGCGCGCGACCAGCGTCACCCGCGAGCCGGCCTCTGCGAACTGGCCCGCAAGGGCCTCGCCGATGCCGCGCGAGGCGCCCGTGATGAGGACGTGCGCGTCGGTCAGCTTCATCGGTCGCCTCTGGGGTCGCGGGCGCCGCCAGCGGGGGGGGGCGGGTCTCGCCCAGGGTAGCGGCGGGGTAGCCTGACGGCCGTGGCGATCGACGAGGGCTTCCGAGCCTATGTGGAGGAGCTGTTTCTCCCGCTGGGAGACGTGCGGATCAAGGCGATGATGGGCGGGTTGATGCTGTGGGAGTCGGGCGCGCCGTTCGCCCTGGTCACCGGCGACTGCCGCATCCACCTCAAGGCCGACGACACCGCGCGCGCCGAGTTCGAGCGGCGCGGGGGCGAGCAGTTCAAGCGCATGCCCTACTGGGAGGTGCCGGCCGAGGTGCTCGAGGACCCCGAGCTCTTCACCGAGTGGGCCGAGCGCGCCATCGCCGTCGGCCACGCGACGGCGAGCTGAGCACCGGGGTCAGGGAAGCCGGCGGTTGTACTGGCGGAGCCAGCCCGGCGCCTGCTCGCCCAGACGGTAGGCGCCGACGCCGTTGCGCAGGATCGTGCGGTTGGCGCCCGGCAGATCGGCCAGCTCCCACTGGCACGACATGGGGCTGTTGCAGGCGGGCAGCCGGCCGGGCGGGCGCCACGGCGCGCGGCTGAGCATGAAGTGCACGCGGTCGGCTCGGCCCCCGGACCGCCTGAAGACGGAGAGGAAGCGCCTCGGCCCGAACCGCCATTCGCGGGCCGTGAACGGCCCGCTGGCCTGGTGGTACATCTCCAGCCAGACGCCCCCGGCCCGTGCGAGCGCGGGCATCACGGCACGCCAGGCCGGAAAATGCGGCCGGCCGTCTCGACCCAGGTCGTAGTTCGGCCCGCGGCCGGCGGCCATGGTGGCAAGCATGTTGGGCGAGACGTAGAAATGGACCCGGCTGGCGTACGTCCCGCCGAAGGGCGATGGAACGTCGAGGATGCGCATCGCGCGTGACAGGCGGCCGCCCGGGCTGCCCGGTCGCGGCCCCGGTCGCGGGCGGGCCACCGAGTTCGGCAGGCCGTCGTTGTAGTGGCGCGTGATCTCATCGACGAAGACGATGTGGCTACGACAGCCGAAGTCGGCGCCCCCACGGAAACAGCCGCTGCCGACGGCGCGTCGCAGCGTCGCGGCCATGCGCTGGGACGACATCCCGGTCAGCGCGCGTCCGTCGAGCTTGTGGACCCTGTGCTGGGCATCGCTGGGGCCCTGGAACAGGTGGTTGGAGCTGGGCTCCTGCCGGTAGGTACCGCGCGAGGGCCCAAGGCCGCGCGAGCCGTCTGCGGGCCTGACCAGCTGGTGGACCGCCGAGTCGAGGTCGTACAGCACGCTCATGGGCCCCGCTTCGGCCGCAGCCGGCGCGAGTAGCGCCAGCGCGGCGCCCACCGCGATGCCCACGCGGGCTGGAAATCTGCGGATCCCGGTTCGTCTCAAGCGCGATCCCCTACAGCCGTTGCCGCCGGTATCTATCTATCGGCTCGGGATCGCGAATCCCAAAATCCTGCGGCCAGGTCATTCCGTCGTGCCAACGGTGGGTCGCCGCAGGTATCAGTCGTCCCAGTCATCCTCCGCGGCGAGTTTGGCGTAGGCACGCCACTCGGCCAGGATCGCGCGCGCGTCGCGCTCCGAGACTCCGTGGGCCGCGTGGGCAACCAGCTCCAGCGCGAGGCGCTCCTGCGCTCGGGAGGGCGGGTCGCCCAGCTCCTTCAGCACCGCCCAGACATGCTCCGGCTCCAGGCCGGGGCGCTGGCCCAGGATGTAGTCGGCCGCCTCCCCCCAGTCCAGCTCCGCGCTCACTCCCGCCGCTCCGGCCCCGACGCCAGGCGGTCGTAGGTGTCCTCGGTGATGCCGACCTCGCGCAGCTCGACCTTGCGCACCCTCTCGGTGGGCGTCTTCGGCAGCTCGGCGATGGTGCGCAGGTAGCGTGGGACCGCGAAGTAGGGCATGCGCTCGTCCAGCCACAGCAGCAGCTCTCTGGGGTCCGGCCCACCGCGGTCGCGGGGCACCAGGCAGACGAGGACCTCGTCCTCCGCGCCGGCGCCCTCCGCGGCCTTCACGCCGATGGCGGCAGCCTCGAGTACCTCAGGATGCGAAGCCACGGTGCGCTCCACCTCCATGGAGCTGACGTTCTCGCCGCGGCGGCGGATGTAGTCCTTCACGCGGTCGAGGAAGTAGAGGTAGCCCTCCTCGTCCATGCGGCCCAGGTCGCCGGTGTGGAGCTTGAGGTTGCGGAAGTCCTCGACCGTCCTCTCTGGCATGCCGGCGTACGCACGCATGACGATGTTGGGCAGCTTCATGTCCACCACGATCTCGCCGGGCTCGCCCGCCGGCAGGGGGCGGTCGCTGCCGGGCTCCACGACGGCCACCTCGAACCCGGGGGTCGCCACTCCACAGCTGCCCGGGCGGGGGCCGGCGTCCGGCGGCACGTACGTGACCATGCCCGTCTCGGTGAGGCCGTAGCCCTCGTGGAAGCGGATGCCGAACCGCTCCTGGAACTCGTAAAAGATGTCCTTCGGAGCCGGCATGGCCATGATGCGGAGGACCGGGTGGGCGCGGTCCAGCGGCCCGGGCGGCGTGTTCCAGATGAAGTAGTTCATCGCGCTCACCGTGTTGAGGCACGTGGCGCCGGCGTCGATCACCTGCTGCCAGAAGCGTGTGCTGGAGAAGCGCTCCACCATGGCGATGCGGGCACCGGCGATCATGGCCGGGTAGCAGGCCAGCACCTGGGCGTTGCTGTGGAACAGCGGGAGGCACGAGAACAGCGTGTCGTCCTCGGTGACGCCGCACACCTCCATGTAGGTGCGCCCGGAGAAGTAGTCGGACGCGTGCTGCTTGATGGCCCCCTTGCTGCGACCCGTGGTGCCGGACGTGAACATGATGCGCGCGTCGTCGGTCCAGGCGACCTCAGCATCGGGCTCGGCGTCCGGCGCCGCCATGAGCTCCTCGATGGGCTCCCACGCCACCGCGGGATCGGGGCCCGTCGGCTGGCCGGAGCCCCACACGATCACCCGCTCGAGATGGGGAAGGTCGCCGGCCACCTGATCCAGCCGGTCGAGGTGCGAGTCGGCGATCACCAGGAAGCGCGAGCGCGGCAAGTTGACCACCCAGGACAGGAAGTCGCCGCGGTAGGCGAGGTTGATCGGGCTTTGCACGCCGCCCGCCTTCAGGATGCCGAACCACACGGGGAGGTGGTCCTCGCAGTTGGGGAGCAGGGTGGACACCGCCTCGCCCTTTCGGAGGCCGCGTGCCAGCAGCGCGTTGGCGATGCGGTTGGCGCGCGCGTTGACCTCGCCGTAGCCGAGCCACGCTCCCTCGCCGAAGCGGAAGTAGGGGCGGTCGGGCTCTCGCTCGGCGCGCTCGCGCAGCACGCGCGGAAGCACCCAAGAGGTGAGGTCCTCGCGCCGGTACCAGTCGGACCACTCACTCATCGCGGGCATTTGACCACATCGCCGCGCGCCCCGGGCGCGGCCGTCAAGTCGTGCAGGGAGGCAGCCGATTCGTCCTGACGATGGACGACCGCCGGTCGCCGCAACCCCCCACCCCGTGGCCATGGGCTGCCCCGCCCGCGCCGACGCCATGCTGATGGCAATCGGGGACCCCCCGGTGGACGCCTGATGCCGCCCGGCGTTCGCGACGTGCAGACACTCTGCCAGCGGGTGCGCTCGGCGGGCTCGCCGGCGGCGAAGGCACGATCGCGGCTGGTGGCCGAGTACCGCCGGCTCTGCGAGGACCTGGGCCACGCCCCCGCTGAGGTGAAGACCGGGCTCGAGCTGCAGCGCGCTGCGGTCATGCTGCTGCGCGTGGCATCCGAGGCCGAGGCCGC
>JAUVPZ010000110.1 GCA_030598395.1 Miltoncostaeaceae bacterium
CGTTGCAGGAGGCGGCGCAGATCGGTGGACCGACCGGCCAGCACATGGCCGTCCTGCTTGCGCTGGGCCACATCGCGGCGATCCACGCCGACGCCGAGGAGCTCGCTCACGCGAGACAACGGGCGGATGAGGCCCTGGAGCTGGCCAAGCGGGCACGCCTGGACGAGCTCGCCGACGGGGCCGTCGCTCACCTCGCCCGGGGAGTCGCGCTCATGGGCGAGCACGAAGAAGCTGCCGCGGTCGAGGCGCTCCAGCGCGCAGTCGACCTGGCGAGCCGGGGAGCCGGCCCGACGCCGCTCGCGGCCGCGCGCATCGAGCTGGCGCGGGCCCGCCATGCCTGCGGCGACATCGAGCACGTGCCGGCGCTGCTTCGTGATGCGCGCGCCGCGGTCCGTGGTTGCATCGATCCGGGCATCGTCGCCGAGCGCCTCGTCGAGGCGGAGGCTGAGCTCGGCCTTGCGCCCAGAGCCGCCTGGCCCGCGGCGCAGTGGACCGTGCGCGAGGAGCTGACCGAGCGCGAGACGGCGGTGCTCCGCATGCTCCCCACGGCGCTTTCTCAGGGCGAGTTCGCTGATCAGTGGCACGTCTCCAGAAACACGGTCAAGACCCACGTGCGCAGCCTCTATCGCAAGCTCGGCGTGGGCAGCAGGCACGAGGCCGTGCGCCGCGCGCGCGAGCTCGGCCTGATCTGAGCCGGCCGCCGGCTCGGCGGCGCCCGCCAATCTCACCCCGGGTGAATTGCGGCCCTGGGCGAGGACAACTCACCCCGGCCGGCGCGATCCTCACACCACGTCGGAGCCCTCGGGCTCCCGCGGCCATCAAACAACGACACCTGTGAGGAACGAGCATGGCAACCATTCACGAGAACGCGCGATCGGCCGAGCGTCGCTCGCGCGTCGTGCTGGTGGCCCTCGCCTTCGTGACACTCGGCTGGATGGCTGGGATCGGCTTCGGCATCGCCCGGGCCACCAGCACCAACGCCGAGTTCGTCACCGACGTCGGCGCGTGGCTCACACCGGCGCTGCAGGGCGTGATCGCCGTGGCGATCGTGTCCGCCGCGGTGGCTCTCACCGCGATCATCCGGCGAATCCGCGTTCGCGCGGAGACTATGAGCAGGGTCCTTCCCGACCTGCTCCACGCGAAGGAGTAACGACCATGGCTACCAGCGCCACCACCCGAGCACCACTGACGACCGTGGGGCGACAGCGCGCGATCCCTCGTGATCGCGAGGGCTTCGACATGCCGAGGCTCGCCCGGCGGATGTGGCCCCCGATGCTCCTGATGGGCATCATGGCCGTCGCCGCCGGCATCGTCGCCGGCATCGCGCAGGCCAGCACGAGCAACGTCATCGACGTCGCGCGGCTCGACGCCTGGACGCCGGGCGTCCTGTTCCTCGGCATCGGCTTCCTGTTGGCCGGCGTCACGTTCCTGCTGGCCACGATTCTCGGCGAGCTGCGGGACGGCGGAACCAAGGTCCAGCGCAGCCTCGGCGCTCCCGCCCTGATCCTCAAGCGGCCGCTGACGGGCTACGCGTTCCCGGCCGCGATGATGATGGGCCTGATGGTCCTCATGGCCGCGGCGGCGCTCGGCTTCTACCAGGCGGTGGAGGTCGACAACGACCCGGCTCTGGCGGCCGATCTGGGCGCCTGGCTCGGGCCGGTTCGCTTCGGAGGCCTGGCGCTGATCTTCACCGGCATCTCGCTCGCGCTGCTGACGATCGGCAAGGCGCTTCGCTTCCAGTCCGACCGCCTGGGCCAGATCGCCGGCTCGGGCCAGGGTGCCTAGCGGGCCCGGGTACGACCAGCTCAACAAGCTCGACAGGCCAGCCATCCCGGACGGGTGTCTGGCCTGTCGGACCAGCTCCACATGCCGGGCATCCCATCGGGGGTGCCTGGCCCACGTTGGTCGGGGGAACGTCCTCACCCGAGGCGCGCGCGAGTGCCGGCCCCGGTGGCCCGCCGGGGCGATGAGGGCTGAGGCCTACGCCGTGCAGGCGGCGCAGCGACCGCGCAGCACCACCTCGTGCTCGCGCACGGCGAACGAGGCCCGCTTCGACAGGGCCGAGATGGCCTGCTCGAGGCCATCGTCGTCGAAGGGCTCCACCAGCCCGCAGTCGACGCAGACCAGATGGTGGTGGTGCTCGCCGGAGGGCGCCACCGCCTCGTAGCGGGCGGTGCCGTCGCCGAGCTCGAGGCGCTGGATGAGGCCCAGGCCGGCCAGCGTGTCCAGCGCGCGATACACGCTGGCGATGCCCACCTCGCGTCCGCGCTCACGCAACCGGTCGTGCAGCTCCTGCGCGGAGCGGCAGCAGTCCAGGTCGTCGAGCTCGTGGATGATCGACGACCGGGCGCCGCCCGCCCGGTGCCCGGCCGCGGCGACCGTGGCGCGGGCGTGCGCCGCCCACGCGGATCCGGCCTCCGCGGCGGGGCGGGCGCTCAGACCTTCTCCCCCCGGGCCCGGATCTCGGCCAGCACCTTCTCGATGCCCAGGCGGTCGATGCGCTTCAGTCCGCGCGCGCTCACCGTGAGGTGCACGTAGCGGCCCTCGGCGGGCACCCAGAAGCGGCGCTTCTGCACGTTGGGTATGAACTGGCGCTTGGTCGCCCGCATTGAGTGCGAGCGGTTGTTCCCGGCCTTCGGGCGGCGGCCGGTGACCTGGCAGACCCTCGACATCTTCGGCCTCCTTCGCTGGCGCGGACGGCAGGTTAGCGCGCCGCGGCGTCGTGGGCTAACGTGCTGCCGACCGAGCCTCGGAGGGCAACCATGGGCAAGACCGGCGTGCGGGTGGGAATCCGCATGGAGTCGACGGCGGGCACAGGCCACGTCTACATGACTACCAAGAGCAAGCGGAACAATCCCGACCGGATCGAGCTCAAGAAGTACGACCCGGTCGCCCGCAAGCACGTGCTCTACAAGGAGGCGCGCTAGCCGTCTCCGGCCGGCCGGGGCCGACTCGCCCCGTAAAATGAGAATCGTTATTGGTAAGGTCGCCGCCCATGCTCGGCGGGCATCGCATCGGGTGGTCGGCACGGCTGGTCCTCGCAGCCGCGGGTGCTTCAGCCATCGCGCTGGGGCTCGCGGCCTGCGGCGGGGGCGACGACGAGCGGACAAGCGTCGTCGTGACGACGCCCGTCCTGGGCGCGCTGGTGCGGGACGTCGTCGGGGACGCGGCCCAGGTTGAGGTGGTTCTGCCCGAAGGCGCCGACCCCCACGACCACCAGCCGTCCGCGCGCGATGCGGCCGCGCTGGGCCACGCTGCGGTCATCGTGGCCAACGGCGGGGGCTTGGAGCAGGGGCTCGAGGGCACGCTGGAGGCGGCGCGCGGCGACGGGGTGCCGGTGTTCGTGGCCACGGAGCACGCTGCGCTCACTCGGGGCCCAGGCGGGGGCCGCGGCGCGGACCCGCACATCTTCCTCGACCCCGCCCTCATGGCCGACGTCGTGCTGGCGCTCGGGCCGGCGCTGGCCGCGGAGGGCATCGACGTCGGCCGGCGGGCCGAGCGCGTGGCGGCCGATCTTCGTCGCCTTGACGTCGAGGTGGCCATGGCGGTTGCGGCCGTTCCCGCGGCCCGCCGGCGGCTGGTCACCGGTCACGAGTCGCTGGGCTACTACGCCGAGCGCTACGGCTTCGAGGTGGTGGGGGCCGTCGTTCCGAACCTCTCGACCACCGCAGGGGTGAGCGCAGCCGACGTCGCGGAGGCGGCCGAGGTCATCGACGAGGAGGGCGTGCGCGTCATCTTCACCGAGCCCGACACGGCCCCGGGGGTTGCGCGGGCGATCGCGCAGGAGGCCGACGTCGAGGTCGTAACGGCCCACACGGACAGTCTCGGGCCGGGCGCCACGACCTACTGTGACTTTCTGACCCAGCTCACCCACGCCATCGTGGTCGGGCTCGGAGACGACTGAATGGAGCTCGTCGTCGAGCCGTTCCTCGAGAACCCGTTCATGCAGCGGGCGCTCCTGGCGGGAGTGCTGGTGGCGATCCCGGCGGCCGTGGTGGGGACCTTCGTGGTGCTGCGCGGCCTCGCGTTCATCAGCGATGCGCTGGCCCACGGCGTCATTCCCGGCATCGCCGCCGCCCTCATCGTGGGCCTGCCCGGCATCGCGGGTGCCGCCGTGGCAGCCGCGGCCATGGTCGTGGGGGTCGACGTCATCACGCGCCGCTCGCGCCTGGCCGGCGACGCCGCGGTGGGCCTCGTCTTCGTCGCGATGCTCGCGCTCGGGGTCGTGATCGTGTCGCGCAGCGACAGCTTCCGCGGCGACCTCACCACCATCCTGTTCGGCGACGTCCTCGGCGTGATGTGGAGCGACCTGTGGACCCAGCTCGCGGTGACCGTCCTCGCGGTGGCGGCCGCCGCGATCCTGGCCCGGCCGTTTCTGCTGCTGTCGTTCGACCCCGACACTGCCCGGGCCGCGGGGATGCGGCCCCGTTTCGCCCACCTGGCCATGCTTGTGCTGGTGGCGCTTGTAGTGGTGGCCTCGTTTCAGACGGTGGGCACGCTGCTGGTGTTCGGCATGATCGTGGCCCCGCCGGCCACGGCCGCCCTGCTGGCGCGCCGCGTCACCTCGATGATGGTGATCGCCGCCACCATCGGGGTTGGCTCGGTGGCGGTGGGGCTGCTCGTCTCGTTCCACCTCGACACCGCTGGTGGTGCCACCATCGTGCTGCTCCAGGCTGCGCTCTTCTTCGCCACCCTGCTGGCCCGTAACGCCGCCGACCTCGTGCGCCGCCCGGCGCCCTCGACGTGAGCCCGCCGGCGGTGCTGGCCGAGGGCCTCGCGGTCGGCCACAACGGCCGCGCCGTGCTGCCCGGGGTGGACGTCCGGCTGGAGCGCGGCCAGGTGCTGACGCTGGTGGGAACGAATGGCTCCGGCAAGACCACCCTTCTGTCCACGCTGGCCGGCCTGCTCGCGCCGGTGGACGGGCTGCTGGCCGTGCTGGGCGGCGCGCCCGGCGCGGCCCCGGCCCGGGTGGCCTACCTCCGCCAGCTGCACGCGCGCGACTTCGTGCTGCCGCTCCGCGCCCGCGACGTGGTGGCGATGGGGCGCTACGCCCGCCTTGGGCTGATGCGGCGTGCGGGCCGCGACGATCGCGGCGCCGTGGACTCGGCGCTGGAGCGGCTGGGCCTCACCGACCTGGCCGACGCGCCTCTGGGCGAGCTGTCGAGCGGCCAGCGGCAGCGCGTGTACCTAGCGCAGACCCTGGCCTGGCAGGCCGACCTGGTGCTGCTGGACGAGCCTGCCGCCGCCCTCGACCCCGCCGCCCGGGCGCTGTTGAGCCGCGCGGTGGCCGAGGAGGCCGAGCGGGGGGCTGCCGTGGTGCTCGCCACGCACGACGTCGGCGAGGCGCTGCGCGCCGACCTGGCCA
>JAUVPZ010000150.1 GCA_030598395.1 Miltoncostaeaceae bacterium
CGGCGTGGCCCACCTGGCCGCGGCCGGGCACGGGCCGATCGGCCTGCGGGGCTCGTCGCTGGGCGGCTTCCTGGCGCTGCACGCCGCCGCGATGGAGCCCGCGGTACGGGCAGTCGTGGCCATCTGCCCGGCCCGCCCCGAGAGCGTGGCCGCTCGGCTGGGCGCCCGGTGGCCACTTGCCCTCCCGCCCCTGCCGTCGCCCGCGCGACCCGACGGCGTGGCCCGCGGCTACTGGCACGCCACGGGCGACGACCAGGTCCCCTGGGGCGGCACGGCGTCGCTGGCCGGTCGCACCCCTCACCCCATGCGGCTGCGTGTGGCCCTGGGCGGCACCCACCGCAGCCTGCAGCACGACCCCGCCGTGCAGGCCGAGACCGTCGCCTTCCTGGCCGAGCACCTGGACCTGCGGTGACCGCCCTGGAGGCGCTGGAGCACGAGGTGGTCGACTGCCGGGCCTGCCCGCGGCTGGTGGCCTGGCGCGAGGAGGTGGCGGCCACGCGGCGGCGCGCCTTTGCCGAGTCGGCCTACTGGGGACGACCGGTGCCCGGGTTCGGCGACCCCGCGCCGTGGCTGCTGGTCGTGGGCCTGGCGCCGGCCGCCCACGGCGCCAACCGTACCGGCCGGTTATTCACCGGCGACCGGAGCGGCGACTTCCTGTTCGCGGCCCTGCACCGGGCGGGGCTGGCCTCTCAGCCCATGGCCACCGGCCTGGACGACGGGCTGCGGCTGATCGGCTGCCGGGTGACCGCGGCCGTGAAGTGCGCGCCGCCAAAGAACGCCCCGACGGCGAGGGAGCGCGAGCGGTGCCGGCCCTTCCTGGCCCGCGAGCTCGAGCTGTGCCCCGAGGCCGTGCTGCTGGCGCTGGGGGGCCTGGCGTGGGACGCCGTGCTGCGCACGCTGCGGGCGCCACGTCCCTGGCCGCGCTTCGGCCACGGCACCGAGTGCCCGCTGTCCGAGGGGAGGGTGTTGCTGGGCTCCTACCACCCCAGCCAGCAGAACACGTTCACCGGGCGCCTCACCGCGCCGATGATGGACGCGGTGCTGGAGCGCGCGCAGGCGCTCGCGCGCAGGTCTGGCTAGAGGTAGCCGATCGGGTTGACGGCGCCCCCGTCGATCCGCACCTCGAAGTGCAGGTGCACACCCGTGGAGTGGCCGGTGGTGCCCATGCCGCCCACCACCGAGCCCTGGCCCACGCCCTGGCCCACGCTCACCGCGATGCTGCTGAGGTGGGCGTAGGCGGTGCTGAGGCCGCCACCGTGATCGACCACCACCAGCTGGCCGTAGCCGCCGTTCCAGCCGGCCACGATCACGGTGCCGCTGGCGGCGGCGGCGATCGGGGTGCCGGAGCCGCCGGAAATGTCGAGGCCCTCGTGCATGCGGCCCCACCGGGGTCCGAAGCCCGAGGTGATCGTCCCGCTCACCGGCCAGATGAAGCCGGCCGCGCTGGGCGTGCCCCCGGCCACGAAGCCGCTCGGGCCCGGGGTCACTCCCTGGGCGGCCAGGATCTTCTGGCGCAGCGCCTCGGACCGCTTGCGCAGGTCCTGGGCCTCGGCCTCGATCTCCTGGCGGTCGCCCTGCACCCTGCTCAGCAGCCGCCGGCGTCCGGCCAGCAGCCTGTCAAGACCCGCTTTCTGGCGCTCCAGATCCGCCTTGGCGGCGTCGGCCTCCTCGGCCGCCCGCTCGGCGCGCGCCTCGGCCGCGGCCACCTCGGCGCGCACCGCCGCGATGCGGTTGCGCGTGGCCCGCACCTCGTCGCGGAACGACTCGACCGAGTCCACCAGGCCGCGATCCCGCTCGACCACGCGCTCGAGGATCTCGGCAGTGTCGGCCGCGGCGCTGAGGCTCCCCGACTCGAACAGCACCAGGATGGGGTCGGGCTCGCCGCGCACGTAGAGGTCGCGCAGCCGCTTGGCCAGCAGCACCCTCCGGCGGCGCAGGGTGTCCTCGGCACGAGCCAGCCGGGCCCGTTCCACGTCCAGGCGTGCGGTGAGGACGTCGAGGCGGTCGCGCAGGGCCGCCAACTCGCTGCGCAGGCGCCCGGCGCGCGCGCGCAGCGGCGCCAGCCGCCCCTCGAGCTCGCGGATGCGCGAGGTGAAACCCCCAACCTGGTCGCTGAGCACCGCCTCCTGGCCGCGCTTGGCGCGCAGGCGCTCCTCGGCGTCGCGCAGCTTCCCGTCGACGTCGGCCTTCTTGTCGGCCGGCGCGCCGATGAGCTGGGTGCCGCCGACCAGCCCGCCGCCGGCCAGTACGACCGCCACTGCGATCGCGGCAACCCGCGACCGGCGCCGCGGCCTCACCGGCACGCTGCTCCCCCGACCTCCACGACGGCGGGCATTGTCATCGATCCCCCCGTAGGGGCGAAACGGTTCGGTCGCACCGGATCCCTCATCGACGGCGAGCGCCCGGCCACAAGGGACGGGGTCCGCCACGTGGAGCGGGTCGGAGCTAGTTTCGACGCGCGGGGCTGGCTTGCCTTGTGCGGTCGACCCTCACCAGATGCGGATACGGGTTCGTGGGGCGGCCGTCGGGGCGGTACTCCAAGTGCAGATGGTCGACGCCGAAGCGCGCGTCGCCCGTGTTGCCCACGGTGCCGATGATCTCGCCGGCCCTGATCCGGCTGCCGGCCCGAAGGCCCGGGGCGACGCTGTGGAGGTGCGCGTAGTAGTACTCGGTGCCCCTGGCGTCGCGCTGCCAGATGTAGATGCCGCCCAGGCCGCGCTCGACCCGGGTGAGGCGGTCGACCACGCCACCGTTGACCGCGTACACGGGCGTGCCCTTGGGCGCGATGATGTCGGTGCCCTGGTGGCCGCCCTGACCCCGCGGCGCGCCGTAGTCGTCGCTGTAGGAATAGTTCTCGGCCACGGGGAAGACCGCGAACGCCTGGCCGGCCTGCGGGGAGGGCGCGGTGACCCTACGGGCCCGGATGCCGAGCCGCCGCTGCAGGCTGACGCTCGCGATGCCGTTGGTCCGCACCTTCCAGCGGCGCTGCAGCCGCTGCACGGCGCGCTTGGTGCCCAGGCCGTAGACGCCGTCAACCCGAACGCGGATGCGCTTCTTGCGCAGCGCCAACTGCAGGGTGCGGACGTCCGGACCA
>JAUVPZ010000049.1 GCA_030598395.1 Miltoncostaeaceae bacterium
AGCTTCTTTGCGGCTCTCGACGACGACTTCGCGACCCCCGAGGCGTTTGCGAGCGTCTTCGAGCTGGTCCGCGTCGTCAACCAGGTTGCCACGGCCAGCAGCGCCGGAGCCGACCAGCTGCGCGAGGTGCGCCGCGAGATGGTCGACCTCCTGGACGTGTTCGGGCTCGCGGGGCTCGCCGAGGGCGGTGCGCCGTCGGTGCCCGGCGAGGTCATGGAGCTCCTGGAGCGGCGCCAGGAGGCGCGCACCGCGGGCGACTTCGGCCGCGCCGACGAGCTGCGCGACGCCATCGCCGAGCGCGGCTTCGCCGTGATGGACACCGAGGAGGGGCCCCAGGTCTACCCGCGATGAGCGGGCGGCGGGAGGTCGTCTACGGCCGCAACCCCGTGCGCGAGCTGCTGCGGGCGGGGCGACGCTCGGTGGCCGAGGTGTGGGCGCTCCCGCAGTTGGCCGGCGAGGACTGGCTGGCCCAGGCTCCCGTTCGCGAGCGAAGCCGGGCCGAGATCGGCCGCGCAGCGGGCAGCGCCGACCATCAGGGGGTGGTCGCCTTCACCGTGCCGTACCCGTACGCCGAACTGGCCGACCTGATCCCCGCGGCGGGCCCCCTGGTGGCCGTGGACGGCGCGCAGGATCCGCGCAACCTCGGTGCGATCGCCCGCACGGCCGAGGCGGCAGGGGCCGCGGGCCTCGTGATCCCGCGCCGGGGTGGCGCGGCCGTGACCGCCGTCGCGGCCAAGGCGTCGGCCGGCGCGGTGGAGCACCTTCCAATCGCTGCCGTCGAAAGCGTGATCGCCGCGGTGCACGAGGCCCGCGACGCCGGCCGCGTGGCCGTGGGCACCGGCGCCGAGCGCGGGCAGGATCTCGGCGACGTCGACCTGCCGCCCGACCCGCTGCTGCTGCTCGGATCCGAAGGCGCGGGCCTGCGCCCGAGGGCTCGGGCAGCGTGCGATCTCGTGGTCGTGATCCCCATGCGGGGGCGCGTGGCGTCGCTCAACGTGGCGGTCGCCGCGGGCGTGCTCCTGTTCGCCCTGCCTCGGACGTAGACGGGCCAAACGCGCGCAACGCGCGTTTCAGATTGGGGAAATAGCCGCAATTTCCGTTTAGACCTCGTTGACTCTGTCACGAAGTGGCAGAACAATGCCCCCGTTCGCCGCAACTCAAGTCTCAGGTGAAGCCTGATGCTGGCGCGGCACGGGAGGACCCGCATGAGCACTGCACTCGCAGCGACAGACGGCCTGAACCAGCGCACGCGCTCCGACGACTCTCATGTCTGGGTTGAGCCTCGTGATCAGATGCTGGTCAATCGGGCCCGCGACGGCGACGGCGTCGCGATGGACGAGATCATCGACCGCTACCGGGGCTTCGTGCGGCTGAAGGCCAGCTCGTACTTCCTGGCCGGCGGTGACGGCGAGGACCTCATCCAGGAGGGCCTCATCGGGCTCTACAAGGCCGTACGCGACTACCGCTCCGACCGCGAGGCCTCGTTCCGCTCCTTCGTGGAGCTGTGCGTCACGCGCCAGATCATCACCGCGATCAAGACGGCCGCGCGCAACAAGCACGCCCCGCTGAACACCTACGTGTCGTTCAGCCACACTCGGGCCGGAAGCTCCGGCGACCAGGAGATGTCCCTCGCCGAGATCCTGCCGTCCGACCCGGTGGTCGACCCCGTGAACCAGGCCATCTCCAGTGAGGAGCTCGGGAGCCTGGTGGGCTGCCTGGGCGCCGCGCTCTCGGAGCTCGAGAGCGGCGTGCTGACGATGTACCTGGAGGGGCGCTCCTACGAGGAGATCGCCGACCGCCTGGACTGCACCCCCAAGACGGTCGACAACGCCCTGCAGCGCGTGAAGCGCAAGGTGACCACTCACCTGCGCGCGCGCGAGGTGATCGACACGCGCTGAACCGGCGCGGGGCGGCGCCTGCTCGCGTGAGGGACCGCCGCCACCGGCGGGTGCGGGCCGGCGGGCGGCCATCGAGTATCCTCAGGCGCGCCGGAGCGTCCGCGTGAGAGGAGCGCCATGGGCCTGATGGGCCGGTTCTCGATGATCGTCAAGTCCAAGGCCAGCAGGATGCTGGACAAGGCAGAGGATCCGCGCGAGACCCTCGACTACTCGTACGAGAAGCAGCTGGAGATGCTGCAGAAGGTGCGCCGCGGGGTGGCCGACGTGGCCACCAGCAAGAAGCGCATCGAGCTCCAGTCGACCAAGCTGGAGCAGCAGATCACCAAGCTCGACGCCCAGGCGCGCCAGTCGCTGGAGGCCGGTCGCGAGGATCTCGCGCGCACCGCGCTGGAGCGCAAGAAGGCCGCCCAGATCCAACTGCAGGACCTCGATGCCCAGAAGGAGCAGCTACAGGGCGAGCAGGACAAGCTGGTGCAGGCCGAGCAGCGGCTCACCGCCAAGGTGGAGGCCTTCCGCACCCAGAAGGAGACCATCAAGGCCCAGTACACCGCGGCCGAGGCCCAGGCGAAGATCGGCGAGGCCATCTCGGGCGTGGGCGAGGACATGGCCGACGTGGGCATGGCGGTCGAGCGCGCACAGAACAAGACCGAGACCATGCGCGCCCGCGCCGGCGCCATCGACGAGCTGCTCGAGTCGGGGGCGCTCGACGACGTCACCGCCACCGGCGACGACATCGACCGCGAGCTGCAGCAGATCACCATGGGCGCCGGCGTCGACAGCGAGCTGGACGCCCTCAAGGCCGAGCTGGGCAGCGGCGACGCGCCGGCCGGCGAGCTGCCCGCTGGGGAGGAGCAGTCGTGATCGTGCGCATCCTGGGCGAGGGGCAGTACCGCCTGGACGACGCGGCCTTCGCGGTCGTCAGCGAGATTGACGACCGGGTGCAGGCCGCGGCCGAGGCCGACGACGCCGCCGGCTTCCACACGATGCTGGAGGAGCTCGCCGAGGCCATCCGCAGCCACGGCTCGGCGCTGGCCACCGACGAGTTCGTCGGCTCCGACGCCATCGTCCCCGGGCCCGACACCAGCCTCGAGGAGACGCGCGAGCTGCTCTCCGAGCAGGGCCTGATCCCCAACTAGCTTAGGCTAGGCCCGGTCGGCCCCCACGGGCGCGCCCCACACCGCGTACCAGCGTTCGAGCTCCGGCTCCATGGGCATCTCGCGCGACAGCGCAGCGTGCAGACGCATCTCCAGGGCGTTGTCGCGCTCGCGCTCGCCGCGCTGCACGAACGGGTAGAAGGTGCCGCGCTTGTAGGCGTAGACCAGGTCCACCCGCCTGCCGTCGGCATCGCGGAAGCCGAACACCGAGCACAGCAGTTGCTCCGAGAAGCCCCGCTCCTCGATGCTGCCGTTGATCAGGTGGATCGTGGTGACGAGATCCTCGAAGTCGGGGTCGTGCAGCACGACCCAGGTGAAGCCCATGTCGTCGTCGACCCGCTCGACCTCCACGCCGCTGTCGGCGCCGGCCAGCCGGAGCAGCTCGTCCATGTCGCGCAGCAGCTCGCCGAAGGCCGCGGCCTCGACCGGCTTGAAGCAGACCCCGGCCGCATGGGTGGGCACGAGCTCCAGGTTGATGGTCAGCGTGGGGTAGGACGTGCTGATGGCGAACATGCGGTCGATGTCGGCCCGCTTCGGCGCACGCTGACCGCGGATGATGTCGAGAAGCCCCACCGAGGCGACTACTCGACGGGCACCGGGGTGCCGTCCATCTCGGCCTGCATGGCCAGGAGGCGCTCGATGCGCTTCTCGGTGGGCGGATGCGTCGCCACCAGGCTTGACAGCGAGAACCCCTTCGCGACGGCGGGCATGATGAAGAACGCGTTCATCCCCTCGGACGCCCGTACGTCCTGAATGGGGATGCGCGACATGGAGCTGCTGATCCTCTCCAGCGCCGAGGCCAGCTGGGCCGGCGCGCCGGTCATGATCGCGGCGCCGCGATCGGCGGCGTACTCGCGGTAGCGCGACAGGGCGCGCAGCAGGAAGAACGACAGCACGTAGACCACCACCGACGCCGCCACCACGCCCAGGATGATGATCGCGGTTTGGTCGCGGCCGCCGCGGCCCATGCTGGAGTAGAGGCCGAAGCGCATCACCAGGGCGGCGATCGTGGCCAGGAACGAGGCCACGGTCATCACCACCACGTCGCGGTTGGCGATGTGGCTCAGCTCGTGGGCCAGCACGCCCTCCAGCTGCTTGTCATCGAGGCGCTGCATGATGCCGGTGGTCACGCAGACCGTGGCGCTCTTCTTTCCACGGCCCGCGGCGAAGGCGTTGGGCAGGTCGGTGTTGGCCACTGCCACCTTGGGCTTGGGCAGGTCGGACAGCTGGCACAGCCGCTCGATGGTCGCGTGCAGCTCCGGGGCCTCGTCGGGCGTCGTCACCCGCGCGCCCATTGCCGCCAGCGCGATGCGGTCGCTGAAGAAGAGCTGCGCCACCAGCAAGCCACCGGCGATCACGATGATGAGGACCACCGAGGGCCACAGCAGCAAGACTAGGACGGCGATGAAGACGGCGTAGACGAGCCCGAGGCCGAACATCGTGCCGTACATCCGCGCCGACAGGCCGCGGTCGCGCCCGTACCACCGTCGTCGTGCCATGGTCGCTCTCTCCGTTTCGCTCCCCCCCGATGATACGCAGGGCCGGGCCGGTCTAGCCTTTCGCACGTGGCCGGCCGACGGTTCAAGCTGCGCCGCTCGCGCTGGGCGGGGCTGTTCATGATCCCGCGCTCCGAGGAGCGGGTTCACGCCAGCGTCGACGACGCCCACGTGCGGGTACGCATGAGCTGGCTGGGCAGCGCCGACATCCCCGTGGCGCAGATCGCCGGTATCAGCAAGATGCGCTGGCCACCGTGGGGCGGGCTGGGCGTCCGCCTGGGGGGCGGGATGGTGGCCTACGTGGCCGCGTCCGGCCCGGCGGTGCTGATCCAGCTGTCGGAGCCGCTTCGCGTGCGCGCGCCGCTCGGGTGGACGGCGGGCAACATCGTGGTGGGCGTCGAGGACGCCGAGGGCTTCAGCGCCGAGATCGCCGAGCGCCGCGGCGTCGCCGGTTAGCGCTACGAGGGTTGGATGGCCAGCAACTCGTTGCCGTCCGGGTCGTAGAAGTCCAGGCTGCGCGCGCCGCCCAGGTCTTCGACCCGCCCGCGTCTCACGCCGTGCTCCCCGAGGTGGCGCTCCACCTCGTGGATGTCCTCGGTGCGCATCAGCACCTTGGCGCCCCCGGCGAGGGGCCGCATGGCCAACTCGCCAGAGACCGCCAGCACGGAGTCGCCGATCTGGAACTCTGCCCAGTCGTTGCCCTCGCGTCGTAGCAACGGAAGACCCAGCACATCGCGGTAGAACTCGACGGCCCGGTCCATCGAGCACACCTGGTAAAAGACGGTGTCGATGCCCGTAAAGAGCTCCACCTGGCGACCTCCCCCTGAAAAAGACCCCAGGCACCATAGCCTGAGCGCCCACAGCGGCGGGCTCGGAGGATTTCGCGTCCCACCGGCGAACGCGGCCGGTGAGCACGGAACCGGCGCGTGCCGGCCCGGCGGAGGGGTGCGATAGCGATACCTGCCTCGATGCGAGGAGCAGGAGCAGTCATCGCGAGGCGGCGCGGGCCGGCCTGGGCCGGCGCGATCCTGCTGTCGGCGCTCGCCCTGGCCCTCGCGGCTGCATGCGGCGACTCCGGCGAGGACGGCCCCACCGCCGCGGCGGCGGCCACGGTCATCGTCTACTTCACCGATGACGCGGGCACCCTGGTCGCCGAGACGCGCGCGGTCGGCGCCATGACGATCGCGGAGGCCATGGCGGCGCTGGCAGAGGGACCCGAGGACGTCGATCTCGTGCCCGCCCTCCCCCCGGGGACGGGCGTGCGCTCGACCTCGCTCGGACGAGGCGGCGTGGCCGAGGTTGACCTGTCGGCCGAGTTCGCCGAGGGCTACCCGTCCGGGGGCGCCGCGGCCGAGGCGGCCGTCCTCGGACCGCTGGTGTTCACCGCCACCGAGGTGCCGGGGATCGAGGCCGTGCTCATCACGGTCGACGGCCTCGTGCCGGACCTGATCGGCTCGGCGTTCGACTTCTCGGTGCCGCTCGACCGCCAGGACGTGCCCGCCGAGGTGGCCCCGTGAGCCTGCGCCGGATTCGTGCGCCCGCGGCCGTCCTGGTCGCCGTTGCCGCGCTGATGGCCGCGGTCCCGGCCGCCGCCCAGGAGCCCCCGCCGGAGCAGCCCTCGCCCGAGCAGCCCGCGCCGGTGCCCGTCGACCCCGCGCCGCTCCCAGGGGAGGGCGCCGAGCCCCCGGTCGAGGAGTCACCGGACCCGAACGGCCCGCTGCCGCTGGTGATCATCGACCCGGGCCACGGCGGCCGCGACCTCGGCGCCCAGGGCCGGCTGCCCGCGGGCACCCCAACCGGGCTTTCGGCGCGCCGCGACCGCGGGGGCCGCGCGCTCATCCTGGAGAAGGACGTGAACCTGGACGTGGCCGTGCGCCTCGACGGCTACCTGCGCGGTCGCGGCTACCCCACCGCCATGACCCGCACCACCGATCGCGCCGGCGGCGACCGGCCGTTCCGCTCGGAGCATGCCGATCTCGTGGCGCGGGTGGTCGCCGCCAACCGCGCCGCCCGCCGCCACGCCGGGCGCCGCGCGCTGTTCATCTCGGTGCACTCCAACAGCCTCCGGCGCTCCTCGCGCGGCACCGAGACCTTCCACTTCTACTCAGCGGGCTCGGAGGCGCGCGCGCTGGCGCGCGCGGTGCAGCGCGAGGTGGTCTTCCGCCTTGGCATCCCCGACCGCGGCGTGAAGAAGGCCGGCTTCTTCGTGCTCAGGCGCACCCGGATGCCAGCCATCCTGGTGGAGGGAGCGTTCCTGTCGAACCCCGACGAGGCGCTGCTCCTGGCCCGAGAGGACTTCCGCCAGTCGCTGGCCGAGGGGGTCGGCGCGGGCGTCGAGCGCCACGCCGCCGCACGGGGCGCCGGGCCCGGAAGTCCGCCCGACGACCGGCCGCCGCGAACCGAGCCGCTGCGCATCCGCTACCGGGTCACCGCGGGTGTCTTTCGGCGCCGGGCGGCGGCGCTGCGCCGGGCCGCGCTGGCGCGGCAAAAGGGTTTCGAGGCCGTCGTGCGGCGGCGCCGCACGCCGAGGAACGGCAGGCGGCCTCACTACGTGGTGACCGGCCAGTTCATCTTCTTGCAGAACGCCAAGCGCCAGCGCGGCCAGCTGCGGCGGGCGGGCCTGCCCGGCCGTGTGGGCAGCGCGGCGCCGCCGCGGCGGGCGGCCGCCCGCAGGCGCTGAGCGCAGGGGCCCAGCCGCCGCCCCCGACGGCCGTCGTCGGGCGGGAGTTTTCCCCGCACCGGGCCGGGAAATGCCGTCCTGGCGGGCCACTAGCCTCCCCCGCCCGTGCCACCGTCCGTCCAGATGCATCTGGCCCTGCCCCGTCCCCAGCCCGGCGTCGAGGGCGACGGGAGCCTGTCCGACCGGCTGTGCGGCCTGCTCGAGCGCCGCGGTCGTCCGCTGCAGGTGGGCCACATCGCGGCACAGCTCCTGCGGCTGCGCCGCTGCCCGCCGCGCCTGCAGCGGCAGCTGGTGGCCGAGCTGGTCGAGGGCGACGCCCGGCTGGCGTGGCTGGGGCACGATCTGGTGGGCCTCGCCCCGGATCGCTGGCACGACGCCCGGCTTGACCAGGCCAGGTTCTGCGTGGTCGACCTCGAGACCACCGGCGGGTCGCCGGGCCGTGCTCGGGTCACCGAGATCGGCGCCGTGCGCGTGAGCGGGCTTCGCATCGAGGAGCGCTTCACCACGCTGGTCGACCCGGGCTGGCCCATCCCCCAGCACATCACCGCGCTCACGGGCATCGACGACGCCATGGTGCAGGGCAGCCCTCCCATCGAGCGCGCGCTCGAGGACTTCGTGCACTTCGCGGGCGACGACGTCCTGGTGGCTCACAATGCGCCGTTCGATCTCCGTTTCCTCAATTACGAGCGCCGGCGCCTCGCCGGCCGCTACTTCACCCAGCCCTGGCTCGACACCCTGGTGCTGAGTCGCCGCCTGCTGGCCGGGCGCGTCGGGCGGCACGACCTGGCCACGCTGGCCGAGTGGGCCGGCACCGCCACCAGGCCCTGCCACCGCGCGCTCCCCGACGCCGAGGCCACCGCCGAGCTGCTGGTGTGCCTCGCCGGCCTGCTCTTCGAGCGCGGCGAGGACACGCTGGCCCGGGCGGTGGCGGTGGGCGCGCCACGGGGGCCGCGCCACGCCTACAAGCTGGCCCTTGCCGAGGACCTGCCGGCCTCGCCCGGCGTCTACCTCATGCGCGATGCGGGCGGCACGGTGCTCTACGTGGGCAAGGCCGTCAACCTACGGCGCCGCGTGCGCTCCTACTTCGGCCCTGCGGGTCCGCACGGGCGGCTGGTGGGGCGGGCGCTCGAGCGGCTGGAGGCCATCGACCACGAGATCTGCGGCTCGGACTTCGAGGCGCTCCTGCGCGAGAGCGAGCTGCTGCGCGAGCTGCGACCGGCCTGCAATCACCGAGGCGTCGGGCCGGTGGGCCGCTACCTGCGGCTCACCGGCGGGCCGTCGTCGCGGCTGTACGCCACGGCGCGGCCGCGCAGCGACGGCGCCACCTACTTCGGCCCGGTGCGCTCGGACCGCGTGCTGCGCGACGGGCTCAGCGCGCTGCACCGGCTGTACCGGCTGCGCCGCTGCCATCCGCTCTGCGCGCCCGGGGCACCCCGGCACCAGCTGCACGCCGGCCCCGGGGTGTGCGGCGGGCCGTGCTCGGGCGCCGACCCGGAGGCCTGCGCGGCCGAGGTGGCCGAGGTGGGCCGCCTGCTCGAGGGGGATGCCGCGGCGCTCGGCCGCCTGGCCGCTCGCATCGCCGCAGGTGCGGCCGACGGTCGCCTGGACCCGCAGGACGAGGGCGATCGCGGGCTGGTGGGCGCGCTGCTGGCGCTGCTGGCGGCGCTTGCGCGCTCGCGCCGGGCGCTCGGCGCCCCGGCGGTGCTGGTGGAGCGCGCCGCCGGGGAGGGCGCGGCCACCGTGTTCTTCGTGGCTCGCGGCCAGGTGGTGCACCGCGAGGTGGTGCGCGGCCGCGCCTGGCGCCGGGCGGCCCGCCGGGGCCTCGCGCGCATCGCCGAGGCCAACGGCCGGCCGCCGGGGCCGCTGCCGGCCGGCGCGCTCGACGCCGCGCTCATCGTGGCCGACCGGCTGCGCGAGCGGCGCGGCGAGCCCGGGGCGGCGTCGTTGGCGCCCGGCGGCGACCCCGAGGTGGCCCTCGAGACCATCGGGCGCGCCATCGCGGCCGGCGCCCCGCCTGCCGCCACTCCGTAGTGTCCTGAGTCAGCAATTAATGGCAGTTTCGCGGCTGCCTCCCGTCGCCATGCGGTGTCCTCGGTCGGCCCGACATCCACCGATATCGGGCCTCCCTGCGTCCTCGCCCCGCTCGGGATTCGCGCGCGAAACATGCGACGAACTTCTGACTCAGGACACTAGCCTCTCCCCATGAGGCTCCGCGCCGTCGCCGCCATCTCGCTCAGCGGACGGCACGCGGCCGTGGGGCGCCAGGCTGCCGCCGGGCTCGAGGCGTGGGCCGGCGCCGCCGGCGCCCGGCTGCGCGTGGAGGACGACCGCAGCGACCCCGCCGAGACCGCGCGGCTCTACGGCCAGCTGGCCTCCGGTGCGGACATCGTGTTCGGGCCGTACGGCAGCGGGGCAGCCCGCGCCGCCGCCCGGGCGCTTGCGGGCTCGCCGGCGCCGGTCTGGAACCACGGCGGCGCCGCGCTGGAGCGGCCCGTCGGGGCGCGCTTCATCGACGTCCTGGGGCCCGCCGAGCAGTACTGGCGGGGCCTGCCCCACGCGCTGCGCCACGATGGCGTCGACCTGCGAGGCGTGGCCATCGTCTGCGCCGACAGCGGCTTCGGTCGCGCCACGGCCGAGGGCGCCCGGCGAGCCCTGCAGGAGGCGGGCACGGAGCCGCTGGCGGTCATCGCGCTCGGCGAGCGTTCGCCCGAGGCTGCCTCCGAGGCCGCGCTCCGGACCGGGCCGTCCTGCGTCGTGGGCTGCTGCTCGATCGACGACGAGTTGGCGCTGGGTCGCCGGCTGGCGGGCGCGGGGCCCGCGGTGGGGTTGGTGGTGTGCGGCGTCGGCCTGGCGGCCCAGCGGCTTGGAGCGGCCATCGCGGGCTGGCTGGGCCCGTCGCAGTGGTGGCCCGGTGGGTCGCCGCCGCCGGTGGACCTCGGCCCCGGCGCCGACTACCCGGCCGCGCAGGCGCTTGCGGCTGGTCTGGTGGCGCAGCAGGCGCTCGAGCTGGCCGGCTCGAGCGCTCCCGAGGCCGTGTGGCAGGCGGCGCTCGGGCTGCGCACCAGCACCTTCCTGGGTCCGTTCGCGGTGGATGGGGACGGCCGGCAGACGGCGCACGCCCCCGCCCTGGTGCGGTGGGTGCGACGCCGGGGCCGCCTGCTGCGCGAGGTGGCGTGGCTGCCGGACGGTGCGCCGATGCGGGCGTGACCGCCGAGGCCGCCGCGGCAGTGCTGGTCGAGTGGTTCGACGCCGAGGGCGCCGACCTGCCCTGGCGGCACACGCGCGACCGCTACCGGGTGCTGGTGGCCGAGGTGATGCTGCAGGCCACGCAGGTCGCCCGTGTCGTGACGTACTACGAAGGGTGGATCGCGCGGTGGCCCACCGCCGAGGCGCTGGCCGGCGAGCCGCTCGGTGAGGTCCTCGCCGCCTGGCATGGCCTGGGCTATCCGCGCCGGGCGCAGCGGCTGCACGCGGCAGCCCGGCAGATTGCGGCCGCGGGCTGGCCGCCGCCCGCCCGCCTCACCGAGCTACCCGGCGTGGGGCCCTATACCGCGGCCGCCCTGCGCTGCTTCGCCGACGAGGAGGACGTGCTGCCAGTCGACACCAACGTGGCGCGCCTCGCGGCGCGGCGGTTCCCGGACGGCTGGCCGGGCGCCCCCCCCCGGACGCGCGTGGGCTGCCGGCCAGGCGGCGATGGACCTCGGACGGCGCGTCTGCACGGCACGCGCCCCGGCGTGCGGCACCTGCCCCCTTCGGCCCGGATGTCCGGCCGCCGACGCCGGCGCGGCCGAGTTCCCCGTCCTGCGCCGGCGCCAGGGCCCCTACCTGGGCTCCATGCGCCAGCGGCGTGGGCGCCTGCTGGGTCGGCTCGCCCGCGACGGGTGGGCGCTGGCGGGGGCGGATCCCGAGGCCGCCGCAAGCCTGGTCGGCGACGGCCTGGCGCGACGGGAGGGGAATCGGCTGCTGCGGGCTGCGTGAGCGGCGTCGCGGTGGCCGCGGTCATCGGGGCTGGTCGGGCGCCGCCCGCTGCCGCGTTAGACTTGCGGGGTACGACCCACGGGAGGTTGGGATGGCCAAGGCAAAGCGCGCGCGTCGCAACAGCTTCCGAACCATGTCGGGCGAGGGCGCACTCGACGCGCTCGAGGCCCTGGAGCAGCTCGAGCAGGCCAGCAAGGACGACGCGGCCCAGCCGGCGGCCACGGGCAACGACGAGCCCCCCCCGAAGGCCGAGGAGGCCGAGGAGGCCTGAGCCTGGAGGGTCTAGGCCGAGGCCTGCTGGCGCGGCTCCTCGGCCTGGGCGCTGCGGGTGAACGGCTCCCCGCTGACGACGAAGCGCACGCGCCCGCCCAGCTCGCGCCCGTTGTTGGCCACCCGCTCGATGTGCCGTCCCACCAGCACCGCGGCGGCCGACCACTCGCGGGTCTCGGGCTCGTCGGGCGCCTTGGCCACCAGCGAC
>JAUVPZ010000106.1 GCA_030598395.1 Miltoncostaeaceae bacterium
GCCTGGCCTGGTTCGCCGGCAGGACCAGCCGGCGCGCGACCGGAGGCGCCGCACCGCTGTCCGGCCTCGCGCTGGCGGTGCTGGTGGCCGTCGGCATCGGCCTGCACAACCTGGGCGAGGGGCTGGCCATCGGCTCGTCCTTCGCGGTGGGCGAGCTCGCGCTCGGAAGCTTCCTCATCATCGGGTTCATGGTCCACAACATCACCGAGGGGCTGGGCATCGCGGCACCGCTGGCCGAGGGGCGCCGCGTCAGGCCGGCCACGCTGGTGTGGCTCGTTCTGCTGGCGGGCGCGCCGGCGATCCTCGGCGCCTGGATCGGCGGGTTCCTCACCAACGAGGTGCTGGCGGTGCTGTTCTTCGGCGTCGCCGTCGGCGCCGCCGCCCAGGTCGTGGTCGAGGTGGGCCGTCACCTGGCCCGGCGCGCCCCGGGCGGCCTCACGTCCGGCTACGTGATCGGCGGCTTTCTGGCGGGGCTGGCCGTGATGTACCTCACCGGGCTGCTCACCGGTTGAGCCTCCGCCGCGCTTCGCGCTCAGTCGAGCGGCGGG
Organism: Miltoncostaeaceae bacterium; assembly: GCA_030598395.1. Classification (GTDB taxonomy): domain Bacteria; phylum Actinomycetota; class Thermoleophilia; order Miltoncostaeales; family Miltoncostaeaceae; genus JAUVPZ01. Next base: position 549 of record JAUVPZ010000106.1, read on the forward strand.
AGCAGCGCTGAGGACGGCCGGTCGGGGCTGAGCCCCCGGGCCGTCGCGAGTGCCTCCACCAGCAGCGCCGTGTCGGCGATCGGCACGCCCGTGAGGTGGTGCTCGCGGCCCTCGAAGTCGGTCACGATGGCCGCGATCGCCTCGCCGGCGGCTCGCTTGTCGGCTCGGGCGATGGCCTCGAGGCCGTCGGCGGCGCGGCCGAACGCCTCGCCTCCGGCGCGCATTCCCTCGACGGCGCGCAGCGCCAGGGCGTCGTCGCCGACGAGGGCAGCGGCGATCGCCAGGGCGTAGCACGAGGTGGGGGAGTCGCAGGCGTCGGCGAGTGCCCCGCGCGCGTAGGCGGCCGCTGCCCCGGCCTCGCCGGCCAGGACCGCGGAGGTGAGCATGGCTACCAGACGGCCGTAGCTGCGCGCGGGCGACAGCTCCCACGAGCGGCGGTAGCGGTCGGCGGCCGCTGCCAGCTCGGCGCGGCCCCCGGCCCGGTCGCCCAGCAGCAGCAGGCGGAAGCCCGAGCCGTCGTGCTCGACGCCCTCGGTCAGCAGATCGAGGTGCGGTCCCGGCTCCATCCCTGCCGGGGTCCCCATCACCGCCCGTCGTGCAGGTTGCGCGCGCCCACCGAGGCCGCCACCTGGTCGATGTGGAGCGCAACGTCCACCCCGTCGACCTTCAGCTCGCCCTCGATGCGGTCGGCAACGTGCCAGGCCTCGCGCGACAGGTACGCCAGGCGGGCCGGTGCGTCGGGCAGCCTGCGCGAGCGGTCGGCCTCGTGCACCAGGTAGGTCATGATCTCCCGAGCCTCGTCGTCGCTCCAGCGCGGCGGCTTCATGGGCCACTCCTTGTTCCGCCAGATCAGCCACCACAGGAGGATCACCAGCGGGAACTTGAGGAGGAACACGGCGAACAGCACCCAGGCGCTCTGCAACTTGGGATCGGTGATCGCCGGGGTGAGCGCCAGCAGAAAGCTGCCGCCCAGCGCCAGCGCGACGCACGCGCCGACCACGCCGGCCATGCGCCGCGTGCGCACCCGGCCGCTGGGCCCGAACAGGAAGCGCCCCAACACGGTACGAGCAGTGTGCTTCAGTCGCTGGCGGCGCGCAAGCCCACGCGGAACGCGTTGGTAGCATCGGTGCCGTGAGCGCCTCCGAGCCGCCGGCTCCGCCCGTCAGCGACGCCGCGGTCATCGAGGTCACCCTGCCCGACGGCAGCCTGCTGGCGCTGCCGGTGGGCGCCACCGGTCACGACGCCGCCGCGGCGATCGGCCCGGGCCTCGCCAGGGCCGCCCTGGCCGTGCGCGTGGGCGACGAGGTGCGCGACCTCGCGCGGCCGCTGGCCGACGGCGAGGCCATCTCGATCGTCACGCCAAGGAGCGGCGACGACCACCTGTACGTGATGCGCCACTCGGCGGCGCACGTGCTGGCCGAGGCGGTCCAGAACCTGTACCCCGACACGCGGTTCGGCTTCGGTCCGCCGATTGCCGACGGCTTCTACTACGACTTCGACCTGCCGCGGCCGCTGAGCGACGACGACCTGCCGGCCATCGAGGCCGAGATGGCCCGCATCGTGAAGGCCAAGGCCCCCTTCACGCGCAGCGTGATGAGCATTCCCGACGCCCGCGCGTACTTCGCCGAGCGCGGCGACCCCTACAAGGTCGACCAGATCGACGAGCTCGAGCGCATGGGCGAGACCAGCGTGTCGCTGTACCGGCAGCGCGACTTCGTTGACCTGTGCCGCGGACCGCACCTGGCCCACACCGGCGGCATCGGTGCGTTCAAGCTGCTGTCGGTGGCCGGCGCCTACTGGCGCGGCGACGAGCGCAACCCTCAGCTCACCCGGGTGTACGCCACCGCCTTCCCCACCTCGGCCGAGCTGGACCAGCACCTGGAGCGCCTCGAGCGGGCCCGCGCCCGCGACCACCGCCGGCTCGGCCGCGAGCTCGAGCTGTTCCACTTCGACGAGCTCGGCCCCGGGCTGCCGTTCTTCCTGCCCAAGGGGATGGTCGTGATCAACGGCATCAAGGACGCCCTGCGTGCCGAGCTGGACCGCCTCGGCTACCAGGAGATCGGCACGCCCTCCATCCTCGGCGAGGCGCTGTGGCACCAGAGCGGCCACATCGAGCACTACCGCGACAACATGTACTTCACCGAGGTCGACGGGCAGGCCTTCGTCATCAAACCCATGAACTGCCCTGGCGCCTGCCTGGTCTATCGCAGCAGGCCGCGTTCCTATCGGGACCTCCCGCTGCGCTTCTCGGAGTTCGGCCACGTGCACCGGCACGAGCTGTCGGGCGTGCTGCACGGCCTGTTCCGGGTGCGCGCCTTCACCCAGGACGACGCGCACATCTACTGCCGCCCGGACCAGGTGGAGGACGAGGTGCGCGGCGTGCTGGAGCTCACCGATCGCTTCTACGCGCGCTTCGGGTTCGACGACGTGGCCATGAAGCTGTCCACCCGACCCGAGAAGGCGATGGGCGAGCCCGAGGTCTGGGACCAGGCCGAGGCGGCGCTGCGGGGTGCGCTGGGCGACCGCCCGTACGAGCTGAACGAGGGCGACGGCGCGTTCTACGGGCCCAAGATCGACTTCCACATCACGGACAGCATGGGCCGCAGCTGGCAGCTGGGCACCTGCCAGCTGGACTTCGCGCTGCCCGAGCGCTTCGGTTTGGGCTACACGACCGCCGACGATACTGTGGAGCGCCCGGTGATGATCCACCGCGCCGTCACGGGCTCGCTGGAGCGCTTCCTCGGGATCCTGATCGAGGACACCGGCGGCGACTTCCCGTTCTGGCTGGCGCCGGTGCAGGCCCGGGTGCTGCCCATCGCCGACCGCCACGTCGAGTACGCCGAGCGGGTGTGCGCCCAGCTGCACGAGTTCGGCCTGCGCGCAGAGGCCGACGTGCGGGGCGGGTCGGTGGGCAGGCGCATCCGCGACGGGGAGCTGGCCAAGGTGCCGTACCTGCTCGTGGTGGGCGACAGGGAGGCCGACGCCGGCACCGTGGCCGTGCGTCGGCGTGGCGCGGGCGATCAGGGGGCCGAGCCGCTGGCCGAGCTGGCCGAGCGCCTGGTCCGCGAGGCCCAGCCGGACCGCGGCTAGCGCCACCCCACACCCCGGCCGTCGCCCTGCGGACGGGGGCCGGGGCGTCTGCGATGCTGCCCCGGATGCGCGTCAACTGGGTCGGCGTCCGCAACTTCGCCATCATCGCCGGCATCGCCGCCGCCGCGGTGGTTTGGCAGGACGGTTTCGACGCCATCGCCGACAGGCTGGGCGACATCATCCTGGTGCTGTTCGTCGCGGCCATCGCCGTGTTCGCCTACAACTACTTCCGCCAGAACCAGCTCGCCTGGCTGGTGCTGAAGCCCTGGCAGCGCTGGGTGGTGATCATCTGCGGGGCCGGGATCGCGCTGCTGCTCGTGTCGCTCGCGCTGCTCCCCGACCTGGTCGACCGCATTACGCCACTCGGCGTGGTGGCGCTCATCGCGGTGCTCGCGCTGGTCATCGTCTGGGTGATCCGCGAGAGCCGCCGCTTCCGCATGTAGCGCGGCGCACAGCCGGCCCGCAGCCGGCACGGGCGGCGCGCCACGCGTGACGGGCGCGTTCGTAGCCTCGACGCATGAGGCCGAAACGCAGCTCGCGCGGTCAGGCGGCCGTCGAGGTCCTGGCGCTGCTACCCGCGCTGGTCCTGGTGACGGTCATCTGCCTGGCCGTGGCGCTCGCCGCCGCCAGGTGGGTGTCGGCCGTGGGACAGGCGCGCTCGGCGGCGCGCGCGGCTGAGGTCGGCGCACCCCCGGCCAGGGCCGTCTCCACGCCGCGGCTGGTGGCCGGCGCGCTGGGCCCGCTCCCGCTGCCGCCCGTCCGCGCCCCCGCGCCGCCGTGAGGCGGGCGCGGCGAGGCCAGGCCGCGTTGGAGCTCCTCGTCGCGGTCCCGCTGCTGCTCGCGGCGGCGCTGCTGGCTTGGCAGCTGGCCGCCGTGGTCTGGTCGGGGATGCAGGCTCAGGAGCAGGCGCGCCGGCGGGCGCTCGAGTCCCAACCGCCGCCGGGGCAGACGCGCGTGGTCACGGCGTCGGTCACCGTGCCCACGCTGCTGCCCGGCGCCGAGGGCCTGGTGGTGCGGGCGCGGGCCGGCGTGCGCGCTCCCGCGCCGTGAGCCGCGGCGCCGCCCTCCCGCTGGCGCTCGCGGCCGGGATGCTGGTGCTGCTCGCGGCCGCCGCGGCCTTCACCGTGGGGGTGGCCCACCTCGCGGCCGCCCGCGCCCAGGCCGCGGCCGATCTGGCGGCCGTCTCGGCAGCGCGCCAGCTGCTGGCGCCTCCGGGCCGTCGCCAGGGCAGGCGGCTGCTCCGCGACGCGGCCGCCGCGGCCGCCACCGCGTCCGGCGCGCGGCTCGAGGGCGTCCGCAGGGGAGCGGGGCGGCCCCCCACCGCGATCGAGGTCTCGGTGGTCACCCCAGGGCCGCTGGGCATGGAGGTGCGCGCCCGGGCGCGCGCGGGCCTCGGCGCCCCGGGCGTCCCGGCCGGCAGCCGCCCACGCGGCTGGGCCTCGGGCGGCGGCTACCGCGGACCGCTGGCCTACCGCGACGGCAAGCCCACCTGCCCCGCGGTGGCGGCGGCGTTCGACCGCATGGACGCTGCGGCGCGGGCCGACGGCATCGACCTGGTCGTGACAAGCGGCTTTCGCAGCGACGCCGAGCAAGCCGAGCTGTTCCGCCGCCACCCCGACCCCCGCTGGGTGGCGCCGCCCGGCCGCAGCCGTCATCGCGACGCCACCGAGCTCGACATCGCCACCCACGGCGGGGCCGGCGCCTGGCTGGCGCGCAACGGCCCGCGCTTCGCCTTCGTGCAGCGTTACTCGTGGGAGCAGCTATGCGTTTCACCACTAGTTCCGCTAGGGTGGCAGGATGGCCAGAAGAGCGGGGATCTACTGCCGTCTGTCCCAGGATGCAGGGGGAGAC
>JAUVPZ010000085.1 GCA_030598395.1 Miltoncostaeaceae bacterium
CGGCCTCGGTCTCGTGGCCCGGGGGGCGCAGGGGGGTGGGGGTGCCTCGCGAGGGGTCGGGGGTGCGAAGTATGGTTGGGGACAGGCTACTCCTCACTCGGCCAAGCGCGCCAGTTAGTGGCGCCTGTGCCGCGTTGTGCCCCTCCTGGTACCCCTCGGCCACAGAGAACCGCATAGGCAAGGCGATTACGGCCGTCTCGCCGCGGTCTCAAACACCGTTGGCCACTGTGGCCGTGGGGGTTCGAGTCCCCCCGTCCCCATCTGGTACCCGGGCTTGAGCAAACGGTTGTCAGGGGGTCTCCGCTTGTGGCTGCCCTCCGCTCGGGATGTCGTACACCCGGCCCCCGGCCAGTCCGGGAAGCTCGCCTAGCCGCTCACGTTCTGGTTGATGCGGAAGAGGTTCTGGGGGTCGTACCGCTGCTTGAGTTCGCGGAGTCGCTCGTAGTTGGATCCGTAGGCCTGCGGCACGCGCTCCTCGTCATCCGGAACGAAGTTGACGTACACGCCGCCGGTCGCGTAGGGCTCGGTGGCACCGAAGAACTCGCGCGCCCAGGCGACGCACCGATCGTCGTCGTCCGCGCTCTCCCAGCGGGTGTGCACGTTCATGACGAACTCGGCGTCGCGGTGGGGGTAGGCCGTCGCGTCCGCCGGAACCCGGCCGTGAGCCCCGCCCAGGAGCGCGAGGAAGATCTCGGAATGCGGCGACGGCAGCCGGCCCGCGAAGTCGATCGCCACATCCAGGAACTCGTCGGGCAGGCTGGCGAAGTTATGTGACTTCCAGTAGTTCCGCGCGCCCGGGGTGAGCAGCGGATCGAACGCGGCCTGCCAGCCGGTGTAGGGGTGCGGGCTGATGACGTCGGCGATCGGCTCGCCGAACTCGCGCAGCGGCGCCAGCTCCTTCTCGCCGTCCGCCATGTCCCCCGCGTAGAGCGCCGCGAGGATCAGGATCTCCGTGCCGTGCGTGTCGTCCGGCAGGAACGGAAGCGGCGGAGCTTTCCGAAGCACCGCCCAGACGTTCAGGTCGTCGGACATCTCGGCCACGAAGTCGCGGTAGTGGCGCAGCACGTCCGGGGCGGCCGAGAGCGGATGCACGATCAGGCCGGCGAGCACCTCGGGGCCGACCGGGTGCAGGTCGAACTCGAACGAGGTCACCACGCCGAAGTTGCCGCCGCCGCCGCGGATCGCCCAGAAGAGGTCCGGGTTCTCGGCGGAGCTGGCCTTCAGCAGCTCGCCGTCCGCGGTGACCACGTCGGCAGAGCGCAGGTTGTCCACGGTGGCTCCGTACTTGCGGCTCAGCCAGCCGAAGCCGCCGCCCAGGGTGAGCCCCGCGACGCCCGTCGTGGAGTTCACGCCCACCGGCGTGGCCAGGCCGAAGGCCTGGGTCTCGTGATCGAGGTCGCCCAGCGTCGCCCCGGGCTCCACCCGCGCGACCTGCAACTCGGGGTCCACGTGAACCGATGTGAGCGCCGACAGGTCGATCAGCAGGCCGCCCTCGCACACCCCGCTTCCTGCGATGTTGTGGCCTGCGCCGCGCACCGCAACCCGCGCCTGGTTCTCGCGGGCGAAGTTGACGGCCTGGATGACGTCGGCCGTGCCCGCGCAGCGCACGATGAGCGCCGGGTGGCGATCGATCATCGCGTTCCAGACTGCCCTCGCCTCGTCGTACCCCTCCGAGTCGGCGGTCAGCAGGTCGCCGCGCAGCGACCCGGCGAGCGCCTCGACGGCGTCCTCCGAGATGGCGGTGTCGGTTCCGTTGAGCGTTGCTAGCTCCACGCTGGGCACGGGAAGCCCTCCTTTGTCGGGGGGGGTCAGTATCCCTGAACCGCACACCCGATGCCCAGGGAATGGGCGAGCGGGGCGTCGCCGCCGTTCGAAACGAGCGCGGTGGGCGCCGGCGAGCGGCATCCAGCGGCGGCTCGGCAGCCGCCGCCGGCGCGGATCCAGCTACGCGACCGGCGCCTGCGGGTCCCGGCCGCCCTCCCCCAGCCACGGATACCGCTCGGTGTCCATCCCCGCATAGTCGGGATCCAGGTAGATGAAGCAGCGCTGGATCAGAGAGTCGCGGACCTCGAAGACATCGCACCAGCGCCCGGCGTGTGTGACCCCTGCCCGCCAGGACCCGTCGCGGTGCTCCCCCGCGCTGGTCCCCTCGCAGGCGAAGACGTCCGTGCCCGTCATGATCCAGTTGAACGTCGCGTAGTCGTGCAGGATCGCCTTGATGGTGGCCCCCACGTCACCGAACAGCGTGCCGATCTGCTCCTTTCCTGTGGCCAGCCCCCATTTCGGGAAGTAGACCTGGGCGTCGACGGCGAACAGGTCGAGGATGCCTCCGCCGTCGGAGGTCGTGCCCCCGGCGTCGAAGGCCCTCAGGTACTCCAGCGCCACGGACTTGCGCTGCTCGTCGGTCATCATCTGCCTCGTGATCGTCATCGCCCGACCCCCGATCTCGCCGGCCGCTCCCCGGCCTGGCCTGTGCCCTTCGCGGCCCGACTGTAGCCTGCCGCGCTCGCTCGCGGTCGAGTCGCAGGAGCCCCGCGCGCCCGCGCCGGCCGGGCGAACTCGGCCATGGGAGGTGGTGCGTCCGGTCATCGGCGTCACGCTCGTCGCGCCGCCCGCCTGCTCGCGGCCGCAGGTCGGCTTCCGCCTGCTGGCGGCCTTCGGGCTGGGCCAGCTGGGTCCCTTCGGGATCTGGACCTTCCCGCTGGTCTACCTGGTCGTGCCGCTGGTCGCCGCATACCACCTGCAGGCCGACGGCCCCGAGGCGTTCGTGCGCGAGGAGGTGCCGCGTCTCACCCAGGGCCTGGGCTGGGTGCTGGCGTTCCAGGCCTGGGCCCTCGCCCTGGTGGATCGCTTTCCGCTCCCCGACGAGCGCGCCGTCCTGGCGCTCCACGTGCAGCGGTCATCGCCGCCGGGCGCCCTCCATGCGCTGGCACGGCTGCTCACCGGCCTGCCGCTGGGTCTCGTGCTCTGGCTGGCGGGCGCCGCGGCGCTGCCGCTGTGGCTGGCCTCGCAAGGCTCGCTGCTGGCACTGGGCCGCCAGCCGAGCTGGCTGGGGGCGCCGCTTCGGGCGCTGCTCTCGGCGAACGCCCGGTTCCTGGTGGCGCACGCCTCGGTGAGCCGCTCTCGGCTGGGCGCACGCGCGCCCGGCGTGCACCTTACGGCCAGCCCGCCTCCAAGCGCTCAGCCGTCCTGACGTCGAGGTCGTAGGCGCCGGCCAATAGCTCGTACGAGCGCCTGCGCTCGCCGTGGTCGTGCACCGCGGTCATCACGATCAGCTCGTCCGCCCGGGTGGCCGCGCACAGCGCGTCGAGCTCGGCGCGCACGGCGGGAGGGTCGCCCACCACCTGCGCGCGCCGGTAGCGGCGCAGCTGGTCCTGTTCGTCCGGCGTGTAGTCGTGCGCCAGCGCCTGCTCGGGGGTGGGCAGAGGCCCCGGCCGCCCCTGGCGCATGCGCACCACCCCGAGCCCCATCGACGCCGCCAGCTGCTCGGCGCGCTCGGCGTCGTCGGCGCAGACCACCGCCGCCGCGAGCATCGAGCGAGGCGAGCGAAGCTCGGCGGACGGCTGGAAACCGTCGCGGTAGGCGGCCATGGCCGCCTCGGCACGCCGGGGGCCCAGGAAGCGCGCGAAGGCGTAGCCCACGCCCAGCGCCGCCGCGATCTGCGCGCTCTCCTCCGTCGACCCCAGGATCCAGATCGGCGGCAGCGGCACCTCGTCGGGCAGGGCGCGAACGGAGCGAAAGGGGTGGTCGTGGGGGAACCCCTCCCCTCCGTACGCCAGCAGCTCGCCCAATTGCGCTCCGAAGCTCTCGCCGCCGAGGCCGCCGCTCGCCGAGCGCCGCAGCGCGAACGCGGTGACCCGGTCGGCCCCCGGCGCGCGCCCGATGCCCAGATCGATGCGGTCGGGGTACAGCGCCTCCAGCACCCGGAACGTCTCGGCGACGCGCAGCGGCGCGTGGTTGGGCAGCATGATCCCGCCGGAGCCCACCCTGATGCGCGAGGTGGTGGCGGCGACCTGCCCGATCATCACCTCGGGCGCCGAGCTGGCCAGCCCCGGGGTGCTGTGGTGCTCGGCCAGCCAATACCGCGAGTAGCCCAGACGCTCGCACCAGGAGGCGAGGTCGAGCGTGTTGGCCAGCGCGTCCGGGCCGGTGGAGCCGGCCGGGACGGGCGAGAGGTCAAGGACGGAAAGCGGGAGGGGCATCTGCCGGAGGCGTGGTGGTGGGGGCGGTGCGTCGCTCAGCCGCCGCCGCGGGTGGCCGGACGGAGCGCCCGAGCCAGCTCAGGGCGACGGGCCCACGTGGAACATCGCGGGCGACTACGGCGAGATCGCCAGATTCCCGGCCCCGCCCTAAGTGGGGCGGAATCCCTAGTACTCGGGATCCTCGGCAAGCGCGCGCAGCACCAGCGCCACCACGCCCACCAGCACGCCCACCAACACCACCGCCATCGCAAGCTTCTTGAGCACCGCCGCCTCCTGATCTCGGGCCCGAGTGACTCGGCAGCCTATGCCTCGGGGCCACCGCCCGCCACCCCGGCGCGTCGGTCTATCCTGCGGCCGGTGACCGTCGGGCGGCCCAACCCCTCAGGCCGGATCGCGTGGGCATCGTCGGGCGCGGCCGTGGGCGTGGCGCTCGCCATCGCCGTCAACCGCGGGCGCGGCGGATGAGGGCCATCGTCATCCGCGAGCCGGGCGGGCCGGAGGTGCTCCAGCTGGCCGAGGTGCCGGAGCCGGCCGCCCAAGAGGGTGAGATCGTGCTGCAGGTGGCGGCGACCGCCGTCAATCGAGCCGACCTGCTGCAGCGCATGGGCCGTTACCCCCCACCGCCGGGCGCCAGCCCGCTGCTGGGGCTGGAGGCCACCGGCACGGTGGCCGAGGTGGGCGAGGGGGTCGACGGCTGGAAGGCGGGCGACCGAGCCATGGCGCTGCTGGCGGGCGGGGGCTACGCCGAGCGCGTCGCCCTGCCGGCCGGGCAGGCCATGCCGGTGCCCGAAGGCCTCTCGCCCACGGAGGCCGCCGCGATTCCCGAGGCGTTCCTGACCGCCTGGCTGTCGCTGGCGTGGCTGGCGCGGCTGAGCGCCGGCGAGGCGCTACTGGTCCACGCGGCAGGATCGGGCGTGGGTACGGCGGCGCTGCAGATCGGCCGCGAGCTGGGTGCGCGCTGTGTTGGAACGGTGCGCGACCCGGACAAGGCGGCGGCCGTCGCCGAGCACGGCGCCGTCGCCGTGGTCGCCGAGGGCGGCCGCTTCGCCGACGCGGTCCGGGCGGCGCTGGGCGGCGATGGCGCGGACGTGGTGCTGGACCTGGTGGGCGGCTCGTACTGGCCCGAGACGGTGGCGGCGCTGGCACCGGGTGGCCGGGTCTCGGTGGTGGGCCTGGTGGGCGGCGCCGTGGCCGAGGTGGACCTGTCGGCGCTGATGCGGCGGCAGGCCACCGTGTTCGGCTCCACGCTGCGGGCGCGGAGCCCGGCCCAGAAGTCGCGCCTGGTGGCCGACTTCGCCGGCTGGGGCCTGCCGCGCCTGGCCGACGGGCGCCTGCGAGCCGTGGTGGATCGCGTGCTTCCGCTGGCCGACGCGGCCGAGGCCCACCGGGCAGTCGCGTCGAACCGAACGGTCGGCAAGGTGATCCTGGCGGTTGCATGAGGGCCGCATCGTCGGCGCGATGCGATAGCTTTGAGGCCACTTCCGGCGAACCTCGCGCAAGGGACGGGATCGACATGAAGAAGCTGCTCGTGCTGCTCGTGCTGGCCGGGCTGGCGTACTGGTTCGTGAAGGACCGCCTCGGCGGCGACGCCGAGGAGTTCGTCTTCACCGAAGCCCCCGCCACGGAGGCGCCCGCCGAGCCCCCGCCGGCCGAATAGCAACCGGGGTCGGCGCCGCGCCGTGCCCCTGGTCCTGGCGCCCGAACACCAGAGCGGGATCGACGGCCTGGAGCAGGAGCTACGCGCCGCCGCCGAGGCCCTGGGGCTCAGCCTGCGCCCGGAGCTGGATCGCTTGCGCCCGGCGCTGTCGCAGGACGAGGGCGGCGGGGCCGCCACCGACGAGGCCTCGCTGCTGCGGCTGGACCTGGAGCACGAGGGCGCGCCCGACGACCTCACCCTGGCGGCGTGTGTGGCGGCACACCGCGCCTACGTGACCGGTCGGGGCACGGCGGGCGGGTTCAGCCCCGGCGCGCTGGCCCTCAGCCGGCTCCTCGTATGGCTGCAGCGCGCCGCGATGCTGGGGGCCACGCCGGAGCTGGCCTGGCTTGGCCCCGAGGTGCGGCAGCCCGAGCTTCGGGCCGGTCAGGTGACGTTGACGGCCAGCTGCGCGGTGCGCGTGGGCGACGCAGTGCGCCAGGCGCGGGCGATGGCCGTGCTGGCCGGCGGCTAGTCCAGAAACTCGCGCAGGTGCTGCGACTCGCGGTACTCCTTGAGTCGCGCGAGGGTGCGCACCTCGATCTGACGGATGCGCTCACGGGTGACGCCCACGCGCCGGCCGACCTCCTCGAGCGTGCGCGGCTCCTCGCCTCGCAGGCCGAAGCGCAGCTCCAGCACCTTGCGCTCGCGCTCGGTGAGCCCCGCCAACACCCCGTCCAGCTCCTGGCGGCGCTGCCTGAGGCTGACCTCGTCGACCGGGCCGGCGATGCCGTCGTCCTCCACGAAATCGCCGAGCTGGAAGCCTGAGTCCTCGCCCACAGGCGCCTCGAGCGACAGGGGCTCCTGCGCGATCTTCTGGGTGTCGCGCACGCGCTCGGGCGTGAAATCCATCTCCACCGCCAGCTCGTCGACCGTCGGGTCGCGGCCCAGCTCCTGGATGAGCTGGCGCTGCACCCGGGACAGACGGTTGATCGTCTCGACCATGTGCACGGGCACCCGGATGGTGCGGGCCTGGTCGGCGATGGCGCGGGTGATGCCCTGCCGGATCCACCAGGTGGCGTAGGTGGAGAACTTGTAGCCCTTGCGGTAGTCGAACTTCTCGACCGCACGGATGAGCCCCAGGTTGCCCTCCTGCACCATGTCGAGAAACGGCAGGCCCCGCCCCGCGTAGCGCTTGGCCATCGAGGCCACCAGCCGAAGGTTGGCCTCGATGAGCTCGCGCTTGGCCCCGCGGTCGTTGCGCTCGATGCGCCGTGCCAGCGAGACCTCCTCGGCTGCCGTGAGCAGCTGCACCTGACCGATCTCGCTCAGGTACATGCGCAC
>JAUVPZ010000037.1 GCA_030598395.1 Miltoncostaeaceae bacterium
CACCCCGGTGCGGAGGCCCTCCCGCAGCACGAGGCCCGAGAGCGCCGACCGCTCGCTGGGACGGCCGGCGTCAAGGTCGCGTGCCGTGGAGGGCCGGTAGTGCCGCAGCTCCTCGTTGGACGCGGCCATCTCGTCCACGTCGGACTCGGTGAGCGCGATGCCCCGGGCGTTCGCCAGCGCCACCACCTCGGACATCGCCGCGCGCACGAGGGTTGCGCTCTCGGGCACGGCGAGCGCCTCGCCCGCCGTCGCCCCGGTCACCGCACAGAGCGTCGTTGAAGCCCACGTTCCACAGCAGCTTTCGCCACTGCTCCAGCACGACGTCGCGGCTCAGCGTGACGTCCCACCCCTGCGCGACGATGGCGTGCGCCTTACGCGCCCGCTCCGTGTCGGGTCCCAGCGGGTCGCCCATGCGCACCCCGCCTTCGGCCTCGTGCTCCACCACCCCGGGCCGGCTTACCCAGACGCCCACGAAGGCGATGCCGTCCAGCGCCGGCCCGCCGCCCAGCCGCGCTCCGATGACATGGACGTTCTCCACGCCGTTCTGCAGCGACAGCACGAGGGGGTCCGGGCCCACGATCGGCGCCAGGGCGCGCGCCGCGTCGTCGGTGTGGTGGCTCTTGGTCGTGATGATCGCCAGGTCCGGCGGCGGCCGGGCGGGGCTCGCCGCACCCGCGATCGGTGCCCGCCACTCGGTACCGTCCGCCTCGCGAACCGTCACCTCGCCGCGCTCGCGGAGGGCATCGCCATGCGGACCACGTGCCACCAGCGTCACCCGATGACCCGCGCGGGCCAGCAGCGCGCCGTAGTACGAGCCCACCGCTCCGGCCCCCACCACCGTCACTGATGCCAGCGCCACCACCCCCCGGCGGACGGCTCGACGTGTTGCGCGACGGCGGCGTCTGGGTGCTGCGCATCGCCAACCCCCAGCGCGCGAACGCGCTCGACGGCACCATCCTGGACTCGCTGATCGAGACCCTGGCCGGCGCCGGAGCGGCGCGGGCGGTGCTGCTCGCAGGCGCGGGCGACCGTCACTTCTCGGCGGGTCTCGACCTCGCCGACCGCGGTCCCGAGGAGCTCGCCGGCGACCTCGTGGACGGCGAGCGGCGACTCGGCCGCGCGGCGCGGGCCATCGCCGAGTGCCCCCGGCCGGTCATCGCCGTGATCAACGGCGCGGTGTTCGGCGGCGCGCTCGAGCTGGCCATCGCCTGCGACTGGCGGCTGGCCGTCCGCGGCGCGCGGCTGGGCATGCCCGCCGCCCGGATCGGCGTCGTTTATGCGGCCGAGGGCCTGCGGCGGTTCGTGGCGGCGCTGGGCCCGGCGCGGGTGCGGCGCATCTTCCTCACCGGCCAGCCTCTGGACGCGCAGGAGGCCTACGAGCTAGGCCTGGTCGACCAGCTGGCCGCGCCGGACGAGCTGTGGGACGTCGCCCACGCCGCGGCACGGGACGTTGCGACGGCCGCGCCGCTGGCCGTGGCCGGCACGCGTGCCATCGTGCGGGCGATGGAGGAGGGGGACGGGGCCACGGCCGAGCGCCTGGCCGCCGAGTGGCGCGGCCGCGCGTTCGCCTCGGCGGATCTCAGGGAGGGCCTCGCCGCGTTCCGCGACAAGCGCCCTCCCGAGTTTCACGAACGGTAGTGCCCCGAGTCGTCGCCGGCGTCAGCCGGCGCGCGCCTTCAGGGCCGCCTGGCTGATCTCGGCTGCCAGCGCGGCCGCCCGCTCGTCGTAGGCCTTCGGGTCGTCCCAGGTGCCGCGCGGATCGAGCAGCGCCGCGTCGACGCCGGGCACCTCGGTGGGCACCTCGAAGCCGAAGTTCGGGTCGGTGCGCGTGGGCGCGTCCTCCAGCTCGCCGCTGAGCGCTGCCCGCACGAGCGCGCGCGTGGCGGCGATGGGCATGCGGTGGCCCACGCCGAACGGGCCGCCGGTCCAGCCGGTGTTCACCAGCCAGGCCGTGGCGCCGTGCTCGCGCATCTGCTCGCCGAGCATCGTGGCGTACACGCGCGGCGGCTGCGGCAGGAAGGGTGCGCCGAAGCAGGCGCTGAAGGTGGCTTGCGGCTCGGTGACGCCCACCTCGGTGCCCGCCACCTTGGCGGTGTACCCGGCCAGGAACTGCTCCATGGCCTGCTCGGGCGAAAGGCGGGCCACCGGCGGCAGCACGCCGAAGGCATCGGCCGTCAGCATGACGATCGTGCTGGGGTGGCCGGCCCGCTTGGCTTCGAGCGAGTTGGGGATCGACTCCAGCGGATACGCGCCGCGCGTGTTCTCGGTGATGCTGTCGTCGTCGAGGTCCAGCTCGCGGGTGCGCGGGTCCATCACCACGTTCTCGAGCACGGTGCCGAACATGCGCGTGGTGTGGTAGATCTCGGGCTCGGCCTCGGGCGAGAGGCGGATGGTCTTGGCGTAGCAGCCGCCCTCGATGTTGAACACGCCGTCCTCGGCCCAGCCGTGCTCGTCGTCGCCGATCAGCGGCCGGGTGGAGTCGGTGGACAGCGTGGTCTTGCCGGTACCCGAGAGGCCGAAGAACACGGCCACCCGCCCGTCCTCACCGACGTTGGCCGAGCAGTGCATCGACAGCACGCCATCGCGCGGCAGGCGGTCGTTCATCAGCGTGAAGATCGACTTCTTGATCTCGCCCGCGTACTGCGTGCCGCCGACCAGAATCTCCTGGTCCGTGAGGTGCAGGATCACGAAGTTGCCGGCACGCGTGCCGTCGACGTCGGGGTCGGCCTCGAAGCTCGGAGCGTGGAGCACCACCGCCTCGGGGCGGTGCTCGGCGATTTCCTCCTCGGTGGCGTCCACGAACAGGCTCTTGGCGAACAGTGTGTGCCACGGGCTCTCCGAGATCACCCGCAGCGCCAGGTGGTGCTCCGGGTGGGCGCCGGCGAAGGCGTCCAGGACGTAGAGCTCGTCGCGCGAGTCGAGGTGCTCGATGAGCTTCTCTCGGATGGACTGCTGATCCTCCGGGGCGATGGGCTGGTTGACCGGCCCCCACCACACCCGGCTCTCGCTGCCGGGCTCGCGCACCACGAACTTGTCCTTGGGCGCGCGTCCGGTGTGGACGCCGGTGGACACCACCAGCGGCCCGCCCGCCGCCATCTGCCCCTCGCCGCGCCGGATGGTGTGCTCGTAGAGCTCGGCAGCGGAGAGGTTCCAGTGCACGACCCCCGACGGGTCCAGGCCATGGGCGTCCACGCCCACCGGTCCGCGTCGCTCAACCCTTGTCGCCAACCTGTCCTCCTCCATGACCAGCACGACACGCCCTGGCCCCCCGCCGCACGGACGGCGAACGTCGCCTCCGGCGACCGGCGGCGCGCGACCGCACAGCCTGCCATATCGTGCCCCGCGGCGAGGGAGTCATCCATCCCAGGCAACGGAGCGGGTACCGTGGGCGGGTGCGCCGGGTGGAGCTGGAGCGGCTTGGGATCCACCTGCCTGCGCTGCCGACCGTGGTGCTCGGTGCGCTGCCCGGCGATCCGCTTTGGGCCGAGCGTCTGGGCGCGCTGGGGCTGGACGTCGTGTGCTCGGGCGCCGCGGCCGACACCGCTGAGACCGTCGCGCGAGCGGCGGCCGCGGTGCCGCATCGTCCGCTCAAGGCGCTGGCCGGCGACGCAGCCGCGCTGGTCGCCGCCGGCTGCCGGCTGATCGAGTCGGCGGGCCCGCTGCCCGAGGGGGCGTACCGGCTGAGCGCGGCCGACGGCGCCGTGGCCGCGGTGAGCTCCGCGGCGCCCCTGGCCGAGGACCTCAACGAGGTGGCGCGCGCCTGCGTACGCGCCGCGCGCGCGCTGGGCGCCGCCAACCTCTGGGTGACCGCCGGGCCCGGCCTGGAGACGCTGGCGCGCCGGGCCGTGGAGGCCAAGCTGGTGGCGCTGGTGGAGGGCGCGCACCAGGCGCGCCTGGTCCTCGCAAAGGACCAGTTCGACCTCGCGGGCCCGTGAGGCTCGTCGCCGACCCGGCGCCGCCCGCCGGACGCGTCAGCCCGGAACGCTCTCCGCGTCGGGATCGTAGGCCAGGTTCGGGCCGAGCCAGCGCTCGGCCTCGTCCAGCGTGAGCCCGGAGCGCTGGGCGTAGGACATCGTCTGGTCGCGTCCGATCCTGCCCACCGAGAAGTAACGCGCTTCGGGGTGGGCCAGGTACAGGCCGCTCACCGACGCCGCCGGCAGCATGGCCAGGCTTTCCGACAGCGACATGCAGATCGCCTGGGCGTCCAGTAGGTCGAAGAGGCGGATCTTCGGCGTGTGGTCGGGACAGGCGGGGTAGCCGAAGGCCGGGCGGATGCCCCGGTACTTCTCTGCGATCAGCTGCTCGTTGGTGAGTGCGCCGACCTCGTAGCCCCACTCGGTGCGGGCGCGCTCGTGGAGCATCTCGGCGAACGCCTCGGCCAGCCGGTCGGCCAGCGCCTTGACCATGATGGCGGAGTAGTCGTCGTGCTGGGCCTCGTACTCGGCGGCGACCGTCTCGGCGCCGTGCACCGAGACCGCGAACGCGCCCACGTGGTCGGCCAGCCCCTCGGCGGTCGGCGCCACGAAGTCGACCAGGCTGTACAGCGGGGTGTCGTTGTCCTTCACGCGCTGCTGGCGCAGCATCGGGAAGCGCACCAGCTCCTCGTCGCGTCCAGCGTCTCGGTAGAGCACCAGGTCGTCGTCCTCGGAGCTGGCGGGCCAGAAGCCCCAGACCGCCCGCGCCTCCAGACGCCGCTGCTCGACGAGCCGCTCGAGCATGGCGGAGGCGGCGTCGTACAGCTCGCGCGCGGCGGCGCCGTGCTCGGGGTGGTCCAGGATCGCCGGGAAGCGCCCGCGCAGCTCCCACGCCGAGAAGAAGAACGTCCAGTCGATGTAACGGCTGATGTCCCCCAGCGGGACGTCGCGCAGCACCCGCGCCCCCAGGAACGACGGGGTGGGCAGGTCCTCGGCTCGCCAGGCGATGTCGGCGCCGAGGGCGCGCGCCTCGTCGTAGGTGTGCAGGGGCCGCTTGCTTCGCCCCGCGTGCAGGTCGCGCAGCCGCTGCTGGTCGTCGCGCTCGCGGGCGTCGAACGCCTGACGCCGCTCGGAGTCAAGCAGGGCCGACACCACGCCCACCGCGCGCGAGGCGTCCAGCACATGGGTCACGCCATGCTCGTAGATGGGCGCGATCTTGACCGCGGTGTGCTGGCGGCTGGTGGTGGCGCCCCCGATGAGCAGCGGGATGTCAAAGTTCTGGCGGTCCATCTCGCGGGCCACGTGGACCATCTCGTCCAGCGAGGGCGTGATGAGCCCGGACAGCCCCACGATGTGGGCCCCGCGCTCGCGCGCGGTGGACAGGATCGTCTCGGCGGGCACCATGACGCCGAGGTCGATGACTTCATAGTTGTTGCAGCCCAGCACGACGCCCACGATGTTCTTGCCGATGTCGTGCACGTCGCCCTTGACCGTGGCCATCACGATGCGCCCGGCCGAGCGGGCCGCCGCCGCTTGCCTTTCCTGCTCCATGAACGGATCGAGGTAGGCGACCGAGCGCTTCATCACGCGGGCGCTCTTGACCACCTGCGGCAGGAACATCTTCCCGGCGCCGAACAGGTCGCCGACCACGCTCATGCCGGCCATCAGCGGGCCCTCGATCACCGCAAGCGGCGAGCTGTACGCCAGGCGCGCCTCCTCGGTGTCCTGCTCTATGTAGTCGACGATGCCGCTCACCAGGGCGTGCGTCAGGCGCTCCTCGAGGCTGCCCTCGCGCCAGGACAGGTCCTCCACCCGGCTCGTCGCCTCGCCCCGAACCGTCTCGGCCAGCTCGAGGAGGCGCTCGGTGGCGTCGGGGCGCCGGTCAAGCAGCACGTCCTCCACGCGTTCGCGCAGCTCGTCGGGGATCTCGTCGTAGACCACGAGCTGGCCGGCGTTGACGATGCCCATGTCCATGCCGGCTTGGACGGCGTGGAAGAGGAACGCGGCGTGCATCGCCTCGCGCAGGGCGTCGTTGCCGCGGAAGCTGAAGCTGAGGTTGCTGACCCCCCCGCTGACGTGCGCCAACGGGCAGGCCTCCTTGATGCGCGCGGTCGCCTCGAAGTAGTCCAGCGCGAAACGGTTGTGCTCCTCGATGCCCGTGGCCACGGCGAAAACGTTGGGGTCGAAGATGATGTCCTCGCCAGGCACGCCGGCGCGCTCGGTGAGCACCTCGTACGCCCGGCGGCAGATCTCCACCTTGCGGTCGGCGCTCTCGGCCTGGCCCTCCTCGTCGAAGGCCATCACCACCCGCGCGGCGCCGTAGCGGCGGGCCCGCCGCGCCTGCCCGATCATCGTCTCCTCGCCTTCCTTGAGGCTGATCGAGTTCACCACCGGCTTGCCCTGCACGCAGCGCAGGCCGGCCTCGATGACCTCCCACTTCGAGCTATCCACCATCACCGGCACGCGCGTGATCTCGGGCTCTGCGGCCACCAGGTTGAGGAGCGTGCGCATGGCGGCGGCCGAGTCGAGCATGCCCTCGTCCATGTTCACGTCGATCATGTTTGCCCCGCTGCGCACCTGCTCGGCCGCCACCTCGAGCGCGGTCTCGTAGTCCTCTTCGCGCACCAGTTCGGCGAAGCGGCGCGAGCCGGTGACGTTGGTGCGCTCACCGATCATCAGGAAGTTGCTGTCCGGGCGAAGCGTCAGCGGCTCGAGCCCGGACAGACGCAGCAGCGGCTCCGGCCGATGAGGGCGGCGTGGCGGCACGCCCCGGGCGGCAGCCGCGATGGCGCGGATGTGGTCGGGCGTGGTGCCGCAGCAGCCGCCCATGATGTTCACGAAGCCGCTGCGGGCGAACTCGGCCAACTCGCCGGAGGTCTGCTGCGGCGTCTCGTCGTACTCGCCGAACGCGTTCGGCAACCCGGCGTTCGGGTACACGCTGGTGTAGCAGTCGCAGACCCGCGCCAGCTCCTCCAGGTACGGTCGCATCGCCGCCGCGCCCAGCGCACAGTTGAGCCCCACGCTCAGTGGCCGGGCGTGCGCCACCGAGTTCCAGAACGCCTCGATCGTCTGGCCGGAGAGCGTGCGCCCGCTGGCGTCGGTGATGGTTACCGAGATCATCACGGGGTGACGCACCCCGCTCTCCTCGGCAATCTCGTCGATCGCGAGCAGCGCGGCCTTGGCGTTGAGGGTGTCGAAGATGGTCTCCACCAGCAGCAGGTCGGCGCCGCCGGCGATCAGCCCGCGCGCCTGCTCGGCGTAGGCGTCCCGCATCTGCTCGAACGTGACCGCCCGGAAGCCCGGGTCGTTGACGTCGGGCGACAGCGAGAGCGTGCGGTTGGTGGGCCCAATCGCTCCCGCCACGAAACGCGGGCGCTCGGGCGTCCTGGCGCTCCACTCGTCGGCGGCCTCGCGGGCCAGTCGCGCGCCCTCCACGTTGAGGTCCCAGACGGCGTCTTCGGTCTCGTAGTCGGCCTGCGAGATGGAGGTGCTGCTGAACGTGTTGGTCTCGATGATGTCGGCGTCGGCGGCCAGGAAGCTGTGGTGGATCTCCGACACCACGTCGGGCCGCGTGAGGGTCAGCAGGTCGTTGTTGCCCGCCAGCGCCGGCCCGTGCTCCCGGAAGCGCTCGCCGCGGAAGTCCTCCTCGCCCAGGGCATGACCCTGCAACGAGGTCCCGGTGGCCCCGTCGAGGATCATGATGCGCTCGGCCAGGATGGCCTCGAGCGCCTGCCGCACGTCGCCCATCCGCGGGAGGATAGTCCCCGCGCCGAGGCCGCCGCGCTAGTGCCCCGTCAGGGGACGTTGGCGTGTTCCATCCGCGAAAACCCCGCGGGGCCAGGACGCAGTGTCATCGCCATGGCGGACCCCATGGCGATGACCGAGGACGCCGCATCCGCGGAGGTTTGCAGCGCGGCGCAGCGTGGCGAAAGTTTCCTGACGGGGCACTAGGCCGCCTGAGCTCGCCGCCGGGCGGCGTCGATGGCGGGGCCGGCGAGGATTGCCGCCCCGATCACGCCCACGGCCGCGAAGCCCAGGGCCGCGCTGTCGAGCACGACGGCCGGGATTCCGAGCCCGACCGCAACGAGGCAGGCCGTTACCAGGCGTACCGTCTTCTCGGTCCTCGGCGACATGCGTGCGAGGGCGCTCATCATGCCCGCGCGCCGTCGTCGTCCACGCGGCCCAGGACCAGGGCCGAGTTGTGCCCCCCGAGGCCGAACGACGTGGACACCGCCACCTTCACCTCGGCGTCGCGCGCCTGAACGGCCACGTGGTCGACCCCGCCGCAGTCCGGGTCGACCTCGGTGAGGTTGATCGTGGGTGGGATGCGGCTACGGGCGATCGCCATGGCCGCCAGCGAGGCCTCGATGGCCCCCGCTGCGGCCATGCAGTGCCCGTGGAGGCCCTTGGTGGCGCTCACCGGCGTGTGGGCGGCCGCGTCGCCCAGCGCGTTCACCAGCGCGCGCACCTCGGCCGGGTCGCCGGGCCGGCTGGCGCCGCCGTGGGCGTTGACGTAGCCCACCTGCTCGGGCTCCACACCGGCGTCGGCCAGCGCTGCCGTGACGGCGCGCGCCTGCGGCACGCCCGAGGGGTGAGGGTCGGTGACGTGGTGGGCGTCGGCGCTGGCGCCGTGGCCCAGCACTTCGCAAATGGGACGCGCCCCCCGCGCCCTGGCCGCCTCGAGCGGCTCCAGCAACAGCACGGCGCTGCCCTCGCCGATGAGGAACCCGTCGCGCGCCGTGTCGAAGGTGCGGGCCGCGCCGGTTGGATCCTCGTTGTTGCGCGTCAGCACCCGCATCGCGTCGAACCCGGCCACCCAGAACGGCGTCACCAGGGCCTCCGACCCGCCCGCCAGCATGGCCTCGGCGCCCCCACGGCGCAGGATTGCGTTGGCGATGCCGATGGCGTCGGTGCCGGCCGCGCAGGCTGTGGACGTGGTGGTCACCGGCCCACGGAGGCCGAGCTGGATGGACACCTGGGCCGAGCCCATGTTGGGCACGGTCTGCGGGATGGCGAACGGCGACACCCGATCGGCGCCGCGCTCGAGGAAGACCTCGTGCTGCTCGTCGCGCGTGGTGCTGCCGCCGGTGCCCGAGGCGATCACGGCTCCGATGCCCTCGCCGCCGTCGATGGTCAGCCCCGCGTCGTCGACGGCCAGCTTTGCGGCCGCGACCGCCAGCTGGCCGAAGCGGTCCACCCGCCGCGCGGCCTTGCGGTCCATGAACTCCTCGGGGTGGAAGTCGGGAACCTCGCATGCGATGCGCACCCGGTACTGCGACGCGTCGAAGCGGCTGATCGGCGCCGCGCCAGAGCGACCCTCGACGGCGGCCTCGAAGGGCTCGTCGCGGCCGATGCCGATGGCGCTGACGATGCCGATCCCGGTGACCACGATGCGCGGGCGATCCCTGGCGCGGCGGCTCAACCGCGGACCTCCTTCAGGGCGATCACGGCGTTGTGCCCGCCGAAGCCGAAGCTGTTGCTGAGCGCCGCCCTCACGCGGGCCTGGCGCGACACGCCGGCCACGTGGTCGACGCCCTCGCACTCCGGGTCGAGGTTGTCGAGGTTGATCGTTGGGGGGATGATGCCCTCGCGGATGGTCAGCGCGGTCAGCGCGGCTTCGAACCCACCTGCGGCACCCATGCCATGCCCGTGCATGGACTTGGTCGAGCTGACCGCCGTGCGGGCCGCGTGGGCGTCGCCCAGCGCCTGGCGGATGCCCCCGATCTCGACCCCGTCACCGGTTGGTGTGGAGGTGCCGTGGGCGCTGACGTAGTCGATCTCCTCCGGATCCAGACCGCCCGTGCGGAGCGCGTCGCGCATGGCCGCCACCTGCCCGCGCAGGCTGGGGTCGGGCTCGGTGAGGTGGAAGGCGTCGGCGCTTGACCCGTAGCCCGCCAGCTCGCAGTAGGGCTCGGCGCCGCGCGCGGCGGCTTCCTCGGCGTCCTCGAGCACCAGCAGCGCCGCGCCCTCGGCGGCCACGAACCCGTCGCGGCCGGCGTCGAACGGCCGGCTGGCGGCCTCGGGGTCGTCGTTGCGTCGCGACAGCGCCCGCGTGGCGTCCAGGGCGGCCATGCAGAACGGCGTCACGCCCGACTCGGTGCCGCCGGCCAGCATGACGCGCACGTCGCCGCGCCGCACCGACTCGGCCCCCTCGCCCATGGCGTGGGTGCCCGAGGCGCAGGCGGTGATCGGGACGGCAAGCGGCCCGCCGAGCCCGAGCTGCATCGACACCTGGGCCGCCGCCATGTTCGGGATAGCGCTGGGCACCGCGAACGGCGACATCCGCTCGGGCCCGCGCTCGCGCAGCGCCCGGAAGTTCTCCTCGTAGGACTCGTTGCCACCGTTGCCGGTTGCGATGGTGGCGCCCGCCCAGGCGCCCAGGTCGTCCTCGGACAGCCCCGCGTCGGCCACCGCCAAGCGGGCGGCCGCCACCGCCAGCTGGGCGACGCGGTCCATGCGCCGAAGCGCCCTGCGGTTGATGAACTCCTCCGGGCGGAAGTCGGGCACCTCGCAGGCGATCTGGCAGGCGTGGTCAGTGGCGTCGAAGCGCGTGATCCGCCCCGCGCCGGAGCGCCCCTCGCACGCCGCGCGCCAGTTGTCCTCCAGGCCCACGCCAAGCGGCGTGACCATGCCGATGCCCGTCACGACCACGCGACGGCCGCTCACAGCGCCAGCCCGCCGTCGGTGGCCAGCACGGCACCGGTGATGAAGGCCGCGGCCGGCGAGCACAGGAAGGTGACCGGCCCGGCCACGTCCTCGGGCTCGCCCAGCCTGCCCAGGCTGGTGCGCGCGATCAGCGCGTCGCGCCAGTCCCCGGGAAGGACGTCGGTGAGACGGGTGCGGATCATCCCGGGCTCCACTGCGTTGATGCGAACCCCCCTCGGACCGAGCTCCCGGGCCAGTGCGCGCACCAGCCCGACCAGCCCCGCCTTCGACGCGGCGTAGTTGGCCTGCCCGGCGTTGCCGGCCCGGCCGACCACTGACGATACCGCTACGATGCTGCCGCCGCGACGGCGGGCCATCCGTCGCGCAACGGGGCGGATGACGTTGGCGGCGCCCGTGAGGTTCACCGCGATGGGCTCCGCGAAGGCCTCGGCGTGCATCCGCACCGCCGGCCCGTCCCGGGTGATGCCGGCGTTGGAGACCAGGGCGTCGATGGGCCCCAGGCCCTCCTCGACCTCCTCCACCATCGCGGCGGCGTCCTCGGCGTCGCGCACCTCGAGCGCGCGCACGAGCGCCCGCCGCCCGGCGCCCTGCACGTCGGCCGCCACCGCCTGGGCCCCTTCACGGTCGCTGGCGAAGGTGAGCGCGACGTCGTAGCCGTGTGCCGCCAGCGCCCGCGCGCAGGCCGCCCCGATGCCCTTGCTCGCCCCGGTAACGCAGGCGACCGGCATGAGCCGGCCGTCAGTCTCCGCGGCCCGCGAGGGCCGCCAGGGCGGGCAGATCGTCGGGCTCGCCCAGGTGCGCCGTCTGCAGGTCGCTGCGGATTCGGCGCACCAGGCCCACCAGTACTCGGCGCGGACCGAACTCCATGAAGCGGTCGGCGCCCATGTCGGCCGCGGTGCGTACGGCGGCGGTGAAACGCACCGGCGCGGTGAGCTGTTGCGCCAGCAGCGACCGCAGGCGCTCGCCACGCTCCAGGGCGGCCGACGTGGCCGACAGGAACGGCAGCGACGGCGTGCCGATGCGCACGTTCGCCAGCGCATCGCGCAGCCGGTCGGTGGCCGGCGCCATCACCGCGCTGTGGAACGCGCCCTCGATGTCGAGCCGCCGCGCCCTGATGCCGCGCGCGCGGGCCAAATCCAGCAGGCGGTCGACCGCGCGGTGCCGGCCCGACGCCACCACCTGGCCGGGGCAGTTGTAGTTGGCTGGCCACACCTCGCCGGCCTCGACGCAGAGTGCCTCCACGTCCTCGTCACTGGCGCCGAGCAGCGCCGCCATGGAGCCCGGGTACTTGCGACTGACCTCGGTGGCCGCCTCGGCTCGCTCGGCCACGAGCAGCAGTGCCTCGTCGTAGCGCAGGGTGTCGCAGGCCACGAGCGCGGAGTACTCGCCCAGGCTGTGCCCCAGCGCCAGATCGCCCGAGACGCCGTGCTGCTGCGCCACGCGCCACGCAGCCACCGACGTGGCCAGCATGGCCGGCTGACAGATGGTGGTGGTCATCAGTTCCTCGTGCGGCCCCTCGAAGCAGATTCGGGCCAGGTCGTAGCCCAGGACGTCGTTCGCCTCGTCGAGGGTCTCCCTGGCGACGGGGAACGTCTCGGCCAGCTTCTTGCCCATGCCCACGTGCTGGGCTCCCTGTCCGGGGAACATCAGCGCGACCAGCGGGCGGTCTCTGGGCTGGCGCTCGGGGCGCGTCGGGTGGTTGGGGCCCATCTCTCCTCCGGGCTGGTGCGCGCCACCGCAAGGGCGAGTGTGCGTGCGCGCCGACGCGGGATGCTAGTTCGGCGCGGTGCCGCGGGTCAACACCCCGAGGCGAAAGCGCCCCGATTGTCGCCTCGTTAAGGCTCCGTTGCGACGTGCGACACTTTACGCTGGCCTTAGGGAACCGCTCCTAGCCTCTCGGGTGCTCGATGTCTCAAGGCAGGGGGTTGTTGCATGAGGTTCGCAAAGCGCACCATGGCACTGGTGGGTGGCGGAGCGCTGGTCGTGGCCGGAGCGGGAGCCGCCATCGGCGTTGCGGCGACGTCCGGCGGCGGGCCGCCGTCGGAGGCGTTCGCCGAGGCCCTGAGTGACCGGGTCGGCACCACGATCACGCCCGAGCAGGTCGAGGCCGCGCGCGGCGACGTCATGCGCGAGCGGCTCAACCAGGCCGTTCAGGACGGTCGCCTCACGCGCGAGCAGGCCGATCAGATTCTGAAGAGCATGCAGGAGGCGCCCAAGCGCCACGAGGCCCGCGAGGCCACCCGCGAGGCGATCGCCGCCTTCCTCGGCCTGCCGGCGGAGGAGCTCCACGAGAAGCGACATCAGGGCATGACGCTGGCCGAGATCGCGGACGAGCAGGGCAAGACCCGCGCCCAGCTGGTCGACGCCATCAAGAAGGCCATCACCGACGGCGCCAGCGCGGCCGGCATCGACGCGCCCGAGGGCGACGAGCTCAACCGGCGCGCCGAGCAGATCGCGGACGGCGAGCGCGGTCGGGGCGGACATGGGCCCCCGGGCGCCCGCGGCGGCTTCGGCCCCGGCGGCTTCGGCCCCGGCGGCTTCGGCCCCGGCGGTCCCCCCCCCGGCGGACCGTAGGGAGCGAGGGGTCCGCCGGTGCGCGTGCTGGTGGTCGAGGACGAGCCGGACCTCTGCGCAGCGCTGCGGCGGGGCCTGCGGCGCGAGGGGTACGCGGTCGACGCGGTCGAGGACGGCCCGTCGGCCGTGGCCCGCGCGCGAATCGTGGCCTACGACCTGGTGGTGCTCGATCTCACCCTGCCGGGGCTCGATGGCATCGAGGTGTGCCGGCAGGTGCGGGTTGGGGACGAGCCGCCGCTGGTGCTCATGCTCACGGCGCGGGACGGCATCGAGGACCGGGTGGCCGGGCTCGACGCCGGCGCCGACGACTACCTGGCCAAGCCGTTCGACTTCCGTGAGCTCACCGCCCGCCTACGGGCGCTGGCGCGCCGCGAGACGCCGGGACGCCCCGAGGTGCTGCGGTTCGGCGACCTCAGCCTCGACCCCGCGACGCGCGCCGTCTCGGCCGGCGGGCAGGACGTCCGGCTCACGGCCAAGGAGTGGGCGGTGCTGGAGTACCTGATGCGGCGGGCAGGAGACGTCGTCAGCCCCGAGGAACTGCTGGAGCACGTATGGGACGACCAGGTGGACCCGTTCACGAACACGGTGCGAGTGCAGGTGGGGACCCTCCGCCGCAAGATCGGAACCGAGAGAATCCAGACGGTCGTGGGGGCGGGCTACCGGCTCGTCGACCCGGCGGCCGAGCATCTGTCCGGCTCCGTCTGACGGTCTGGTACTCGGCGCTGCTGTTCGCCGCGTCGGCCCTTCTGCTGGGCGGGATCTACGCCGCGATCGCCGCGCAGGCGACCGACACTCCGCTGGCCAACCGCGAGGACGTTCGTCAGCGCATCGACGAGGCTCGCCGGTCGGGCCTTCCGCCCTTCCTGGTCTCCGAGGCGCTGCGATCGCAGGCGCGGCAGGAGCGCTTCGAGCAGCAGGTCAACGAGGAGACGCTGCGCCGGCTGCGCACGGCCGGGCTGGCGGGACTCGGCGGGATCCTGGTGCTGTCGCTGGGCATCGGCTACGTGGTGGCGGGGCGGGTGCTGGCGCCGGTGAGCCGCATCACGGCGCGCGCCCGTGAGCTGGGCGAGTGGGCGCCGGACCTCTCGGGGCGCATCGACCTTGGGGGGCCCGACGACGAGCTGCGCGAGCTGGCCGACACGCTCGACAGCTTCCTCGATCGCGCCGAGGAGGCCGTCACCAGCCAGCGCCGCTTCCTGGCCGACGCCGCCCACGAGCTGCGCACGCCGGTGGCGGCGGCCAAGACCAACCTCGACGTGGTGCTCGACGACTCCGACGCCGACCTCGCCGAGCACCGACGCGCCGAGGGCGTGGCGCAGCGCCAGCTGGCGCGCATGGGCCGGCTGATCTCCGACCTCCTCGTGCTCGAGCGCCGCGCCGGGGCTCGGGTGGAGGTGGTCGACCTCCAGGTGGCCGCCGGCTCGGCGGCCTCTGAGCTGGCCGCGCTGGCCGAGGAGCGCGAGGTCGCGCTGGTCGTCAGGCCGGGCCCGCGCGCCCCCGTCCGCGCCGACCGGGACGACCTCGCGCGGGTGCTGGGCAACCTCATCGAGAACGCGATCGTGCACAACCCGCCCGGCACCTCCGTGACGGTCCACGTGCGCCCGCGCGACGGTCGCGTGGTGGCGGAGGTCACCGACGACGGTCTGGGAATCCCCCAAGAGGCCCGCGAGCGCGTCTTCGAGCGCTTCCAGCGGTTGGGCGACAGGCGCGCCGGCACCGGCCTGGGTCTCGCGATCGCCCGCGAGCTGGCCCGCGCCGCCGGCGGTGACGTGCGTCTGGGCACCGAGTCCGGCCGCGGATCAACCCTCACGTTGGACCTGCCGGCCGCCTGAAGCGGCCACCCGGCCCCCGCCGGCCCACCCGCGCGCCGCCCTCGGGGGCCGGCTAGTCGCCCGCCTCGATGGTCTCGCTGACGGCCGAGATCAGGTCGAGCCCCTGCTCCTCGGTGGCCGCGATAGCCAGATAGTGGACGTCGTCGCCGTCGACGTTGGAGACCACGAAGCCGCCCTCCACGCCGTAGACGGAGGCGCGGCCGTCCGTGCCGTCGCGGTAGGCGCGCTCGGTCGGGGCCGTGCCCAGGTCGC
>JAUVPZ010000025.1 GCA_030598395.1 Miltoncostaeaceae bacterium
CCCCCCCGGCGGCACGCGCGACGAGCGGGCCGGGCACGGCGATGGGGTCGGAGGTGTCCAGCAGCCCGGCCCGCAGGCCCTCACCGTCGACGACCACGGTGGTCGCGCCCGCCAGCAGGCGTACGCGGATGGCCGTGGCCGGCCGCCGCTCCAGGCGCGCGCCCCGATAGTAATGCGCCAGGATCCGCGGCGCGTCCCAGCCCTCGAGGGCGGCGCCGCGCGCGCCGTGCTGGCTCATGCCTACGCCGTGGCCATAGCCGCGCCCGGTGATCTCGAAGTCCTCCGCAGCGGCGGACGCGGCGAGGGGGCCTGCGAGCCCCAGTGCGACGGCAGCGGCGAGCGCCCCGCGGGGCCTTCGGAGGTGCGTGTGCTCCACGGTTGGCGTGTTCGACGCCATCGCTTCCGATCCTCAGCCTTCGCGGCGAGGGTGCACCGCCCGCGCCCGGGCGCCAAGGCGCCTCGTCGCGCAGCCACCGGCTGACCGGCACGGGCGGGGCGGTATCGTTGGGGTGTGGAGTCGGAGCCGGCAGCGGGCCGCCTGTGGGCGGTCACCAGCGGCTGGGACGGACCCTTCCAGCACGAGGAGGTGCTGGTGGCTGCCCCGGGGCCCGACGAGGCCCTGCGCCGGGCCGAGCAGGCCTTCGCGGCAGTCACCCAGCCGGTGTGCCGGGCCAAGATGCGCATCGCCGACCTCGGCGCCCTGTCGGGCGGGCTCGTGGTGGGGCCCCGCCGGGCCGGCGCGGCGCTGGCCGCCGACGGCGACCCGGTGGACCTTCGCTGTGGAGACCCGCTGCCTGACTAGTTGAAGGTCGCCAACACGTTGTTCATCCGGGGCCAGCACCACGCTAACGCCAAGCTGACCCCCTCGGCGAGGCTCCTGTTGTGCCGGCGCATCAAGCAGGAAGGCCGCCCGGTCGCCGAGGCGGCAGACGCCGCCGGAGTGAGCGAGCGGACCGCGCGCAAGTGGCTGGCCACCAGAACACGCGCAGCGATCACCGACCCCAGGGGCGCATCCATTGGCAACCTGCGTCGGACTCTCCTCGTCACACTTGAGAGGTCCGATGAGCGCAGCGAGCCCACGAAGCGAATCCGTGCCGCGCCGGCGACCGCGATCCGCGGTGCTGCTCGCGCTGGCGGCGGTGTGTGCGCTCCTCGCAGCCGCCGCGTACATGCTGGCGGTCCAGACCGCTCGCGGGCAGCGCATCGACGACTCAGCGTTCGGCAACCTGAGCCCGATCCGCAACCCGCGGGTCCACGACGCGACCGCCGACCTGCTGCGCACGATCAGCGTGGCGTCGGTGGCGCTGCTTGGGCTGGCCATCATGGCCTTCGCCGCAGCCCGTCGCAGGCTCGACCTGGCCCTGGCGGCAGGCGTGCTGATCGGCGGGGCCAACCTCACCACGCAGATCCTCAAGGTCGCCCTCCCCCGTTCGGACCTTCTGGCCGACGGCGGTGCCGCCACGAACGGCAGTTTCCCCAGCGGCCACGTCACCGTGGCCATGTCGCTCGCGATGGCGCTGGTGCTGGTTGCCCCGCCCAACCTGCGTGCCGTCGCCGCCGCTGCCGGCACGATCTACGCCGCCGGCGTGGGCGTGGCGGTGCTGGCGCTCGACTGGCACCGACCCAGCGACGTGCTGGGCGCGTACCTGGTCACCACGGCGTGGGCCGCGCTCGTCGCGGCGCTGGCGCGAGGCGGGCGGGCCGACCGCGGCGAGCCCAGCCGCGCCGCGCGCGCGGCGGAGTGGGTGATCGCCGCGCTCACGGTCAGCTTCGTGGGCGTGGTCGCGGCTGCGGCGGCACGGCGCTTCGACCTGCTGCATCTGGCCGACGACCGGGCGGCGTTCGTGATTGCGGCGATCACGGTGGCCGTGGTTGCCGGTGGGCTGATGGCGGCGCTGGTGGCCCTCATCCGGCCGTCGCCGGACGCGTACGCCGGCGTTCCCAGGCCCCGGTAGGATTGCGGCGTGCGGATCGGGGTGCTCACGGGCGGCGGCGACTGCCCGGGGCTGAACGCGGTCATCCGGGCGGTGGTCGTCACCGGCACCCGCCGCTACGGCCACCAGCATGTGGGCCTGCTGGGCGGCTGGCGTGGCCTGCTGGAACGACAGGGCCGCCCCCTCACCCCCGAGGACACCGCCGGCATCGTGGCGCGCGGCGGCACCATCCTGGGCAGCTCCCGCACCAACCCGTTCTCGCGTGACGGGGGCGGCGCCCGGGCGGCCGAGTCGGCAGCGGCGATGGGGCTGGACGCCATCGTGGCGATCGGCGGCGAGGACACCCTGGGTGTGGCGCGCCGCCTGAACGACGAGCACGGCCTGCCGGTCGTGGGCGTGCCGAAGACGATCGACAACGATCTCTCGGCCACCGACTACACGTTCGGCTTCTGGACGGCGGTGCAGATCGCCACCGATGCCATCGACCGGCTCAAGACCACGGCCGAGTCACACGACCGCGCGATCGTGGTCGAGGTGATGGGCCGCCACGCCGGCTGGATCGCGCTGACGTCGGGCATCGCCGGCGCCGCCGACGCCATCCTGATCCCGGAGGTGCCCATATCGCTCCAGCGGGTGGGCGCGTTCATCGAGGAGCGCCGGGCGCGCGGGCGCAACTTCTCGCTGATCGTTGTCAGCGAGGGCGTACAGCTCGAGGACGACGCGACCGACGAGGCCGGGCGCGACGAGTTCGGGCATGTCAGCCTGGCCGATATCGCCGTGGCCGAGCGCCTATCTGCCGGCCTGCGAGCGCGCCTCGACGTGGATGTGCGCGCGGTCGTGCTGGGACACCTGCAGCGCGGCGGTACGCCGGTGGCGTTCGACCGTGTGTTGGCCACGCGCTGTGGGCTGCGCGCGGCCGAGCTGGTGGCCGAGGGCGGCTTCGGCCGCATGGCGGCGCTGCGCGGCGACGCAGTCACCGACGTGCCCTTGGCCGAGGCAGTGGACGAGCTGAAGGTGGTGCCGCCCACGCTCTACGAGCAGGCCGAGACCTTCTTCGGTTAGCGCGTTCGCGCGGGTTCTTCGTCTCGGGGCAGAGCCGCCGGGGGCCGGTGCTAACCTCAGCCGCCGTGTCTCGATCGCTGATCATCTGCGAGAAGCCGTCGGTCGCCCAGGACGTTGCGCGGGCGCTGTACGGGCGGGACGCGAAGAAGGTGGGCGACCACTACGAGGCGCCCGATGCCATCGTGGCGTACGCCGTGGGCCACCTTGTGGAACAGGTCGACCCTGGCGCCTACGACGCGCGCCTCAAGAAGTGGAACTACGACGACCTGCCCATCGTCCCGCAGGAGTTCCGGTACCAGGCGCGCGACGCCAAGGCCAAGAAGCAGCTCAGCTCCCTGCACAAGCTGATGGCGCGCGACGACGTCGAGGAGCTGATCAACGCCTGCGACGCCGGGCGCGAGGGCGAGCTGATCTTCAAGCTCATCGTGCAGACCGCGCCGAAGAAGGCACGCGACAAGCCCGTGCGCCGGGCCTGGTTCAGCTCGATGACCCAGCAGGCCATCCGCGACGCCTTCGACGAGTTGCGCGACGACCGGCAGATGCTGCCACTCGAGGAGGCCGCTCGCGCTCGCAGCGAGGCCGACTGGCTGGTAGGCATGAACGCCACCCGGGCAGCCACCACCAAGGCCGGCTCGGCGCGGCGGGTGCTGTCGATGGGCCGCGTGCAGACGCCCACCCTGGCGATCATCGCCAGGCGCGACCTGGAGATCCAGGCGTTCGTGCCCCAGCACTACTGGGAGGTGCGGGCTGGCTTTCGCACCGACGCCGAGGGCGCCCAGTACCCGGGGCTGTGGCACGAGGGCAGCACCACCCGCCTCCCCGCCGCCGAGCCCGCCGAGACCATCGCGGCTGCGGTGTGCGACGAGCCGGGCGTCATCGAGTCGGTCGAGGTCAAGCCGCAGACCGAGTCGGCGCCCCTGCTCTTCGACCTCACCACCCTGCAGCGCGATGCCAACCAGCGCTTCGGCTTCTCGGCCTCCCGAACCCTCTCGGCCGCGCAGGCGCTGTACGACCGGCACAAGCTCCTCACGTACCCGCGCACCAGCTCGCGCTACCTGTCGGGCGACATGGCCGGCCAACTACGCGGCGTGGCCGCCGCCGTGGGCGCGGCCGGGCCCGAGTACGCCGACTCCGCACGGACGCTGCTGGCCATGGAGCGCCTACCGCTCGGACGCGTGATCGACGATGCCAAGGTCGGCGACCACCACGCCATCATCCCCACCCAGGGCGACCACGACCTGTCGGGGCTGGGCAACGACGACCGGCGCATCTACGACCTGGTGGCCCGCCGCTTCCTGGCGGTGTTCTTCCCGCCCGCGCGTTTCGAGCGCACGGTGGCCGAGACGCGAGTGGGCGAGCACCTGTTCCGCAGCCGCGGCAGGGTGCTGGTGGAGGCCGGCTGGCGCGCCGTGTACGGCGAGCAGGCCGGCGCGTCGAACGTCACGAACGGCAAGGGCGCAGACGGCAACGATGCGGACGCCGCGCTGCCCGCGCTGACGCCGGACGCCGCGGTGCACTGCGTGCAGGCCGATGCGCTCGCCAAGCAGACCAAGCCGCCCGCGTCCTACAACGAGAGCTCCCTGCTGCGCGCCATGGAGACCGCCGGAAAGCTCGTCGACGACGACGAGGCCGCCGAGGCGATGAAGGACGCCGGGCTGGGCACGCCGGCCACCCGGGCCGCCACCATCGAGCGCCTCATCGACGCCGGCTACCTCGAGCGCGAGGGGCGCAAGCTGCACGCCACCAGCAAGGGCATCGGCCTCATCACCATGCTTGGCGACCACACGCTCACCCGCCCCGAGCTGACGGGCCGCTGGGAGCAGCGCCTCAACCGCATCGAGCGCGGCGAGGAGCGCCACGAGGACTTCCGGCGTGAGATCGAGCAGTTCACCGGCGAGGTGGTGCGCTGGTTCGCCGACAAGGAGCGCGCCGACCTGAAAGTCAAGCGCGTGCCGCTGGCACCGTGCCCCAGCGAGGGCTGCGACGGCGAGATCGTCGAGTACCCCAAGAGCTACGGGTGCACCAGCTACCACGGCAAGGACGACCCGGGCTGCGGCTACACGCTGTGGAAGCAGCACAACGGGCGAACGCTCACCCGCGAGGAGGCGCTCGAGCACATCGCTGCGGGCCGCTCCAGCGCCGACCTGCCCGACGAGCGCGAGGTGCTGGACCCGTGTCCGGTGTGCGACGGGCAGATCATCGAGCGCGGCCGAAGCTACGGATGCACCAGCTGGAAGAGCCGCAAGGAGCCCGGCTGCGGCTACGTCATCTGGAAGAAGGTGCGCGGCCGGAAGGGCGAGGTCGACCTCGAGACCGCCCGCGCGATGGTGGCCCGCGGCGAGACCAACGCCGCCCCGCCGCCCAGCAAGGAGCCGCTCGGGCCGTGCCCGCGCTGCGACGGGCAGATCGTCGAGCGCAGGCGCAACTTCGGCTGCACCAGCTGGAAGAGCCGCAAGAACCCGGGGTGCGGTTTCGCCATCTGGAAGCAGCAGAAGGGACGCGACGGCGAGGTCACCCGCGAGGAGGCCGTCGCGCAGGTGGCCGAGGCCAACGCCGCCCCCGGGGCGGCGCAGGGCGATGCGCCCGCCGTGCCCACCGCAACCACGGGCTGAACCCAGAGGAGCGAAATGGACGCTTTGGAAGCAATCCGAAAGCGGCGCAGCGTGCGCCGCTACACCGACAAGCCGGTCTCCGACGCCGACGTCGAGGAACTGGTGCGGCTTGCCCTGATCGCCCCCAGCGGCGGCATGTCCCAGGCCTGGAGCATCATCGTGGTGCGCAGCGACGCGGGACGGGCGAAGATGGCCGATCTCATCACCCGCGGCGGCGCGGAGTACTTTCGCACCGTGCGGCCCGCGGCGGAGGGCACTTCGCCCGACGAGCACGCCGAGTGGGCCAAGGGGTACGCGGGCACGGTGCTCGAGACCTATCCCAAGGTGCCGGTGTGGATCCTCGCGCTGCGGGTGCCGCGCGGCAAGATGCCCGCCGATCAGGCGAAGTGGGAGCGCGACACCGACATGACGTCGGTTGGCTTCATGGTGGAGAACCTGCTGGTGGCGGCCCGCGCGAAGGGCCTGGGCACGGTGCCCACCGTCTTCCAGTGGTACGTCGAGGACGAGTTCCGCGAGGCGTTCGCCATCCCCGACGAGGTGGAGATTCCCCTGGTGACGCCGCTGGGCTACCCCGAGGAGTTCCCCACCAGCCTGCCGCCGGCGCTGCAGAAGATCCGCCGGCCGTGGAAGACGCTGGTGCACGACGAGGCGTGGGGGAACGCCCGGGCCTGAGCGACGCAGGATGAGGGGCCGGCGGGGCCTTGCATCGCCGGCGGCCATGGACGAACATGTGTTCGTACATGGTCGTGGCAGTGATGGTCCCCCGTTTTCCCCTTCTCGTGGCCGCGCTGCGCGCCCGGCGGCCGCTCGACGGCCCCGTGGCGCTGGCGGCGCCTCCGGGTGAGCCGCCGCTCGTGGGCCTCTGCACGCCCGCGGCCGCCGCACAGGGCGTCGAGCCGGGGCTGCGCGTGGGCGAGGCGCTGGCGCGCTGCCCGGCGCTTCAACTCGTGCCCCCCGACCCCGACGCGGCCGCCGAGGCCGGCGAGCGCCTGCTGGGGCGCCTCGAGGACCTTGGCGCCGCGGTCGAGCCGGGTATGCCCGGCACGGCCTGCTTCGTCGCCGACGGCCTGGTGCGGCTGGCCGGTGGCCTGCACCGGCTGCTGCGCCTGGCGCGGGCGGCGCTGCCGGTGGGCGCAGGGGGCAGCGTGGGCGCCGCCCCGGGGCGATTCTGTGCTCTGGAGGCCGCGCGCGAGGCGCCGCCCGCGCAGCCGCTGGTGATCCGCTCCGGCGACGTGCGCAACTTCCTGGCGCCGCTGCCGGTCGATCGCCTTCCCCTACCGGCCGACGCCGTCGCCGCTCTCCACGAACTGGGCCTGCGCTCCATCGGCCAGGTGGCCGCGCTGCCGCGCGCCGCGGCCCTCGAGCGGTTGGGGTTCGCCGGCCTGGCGGCCTGGCGGCTTGCCCGCGGCGAGGATGGCGAGCCCCTGCGCTCCCGCCACCCGCCCCAGCTCCTGGAGGCGGTCTTCCGCTTTCCCGAGCCGGTCGGCGCCCTGCCGGCGCTCGAGGAGGCCGCCCGCCTCGCCCTGTCCGAGCTGGCGGCGCTGGCCCGCGCCCGCACCCGCGCGCCGCGCGCCCTCACGCTGCGGGCCCGGCTCGAGGGCGACGGCTCCTGGTCGCGCTCGTTCACGTTGCGCGAGGCCACGGCCGACCCGGCGCGGCTGGCGGCCGCGGCACTGCCCTCGCTGGCCCAGATCACGGCGCCGGTGGAGGAGCTGCGGGCCCGAGCCGACGTCCTGGGCCCCCTCGACGGCCACCAGCTCACGCTCGTCACCACCGGCATCGACGAGCGTCGCGCCCGCGCCGGGGAGGAGGTGCGCCAGGTGCGGTCCGCGCTGGGGCCGGCCGGGGTGATGCGCGCCGTCGAGATCGAGCCGTGGTCGCGCCGTCCGGAGCGACGGTGGGCGCTGGTCCCCTACGACGCCTCGGCGCACCCCGGCAGCTGACGGTGCGGTCGGGGCCCGACAGCGCCCCGACGGCCGTCACCGTCGCGGGGCGCCGCCGCCAGGTGCTCGCGGTGCGCGAGGACTGGCTGGTGCAGGACCTGTGGTGGACCGACGATCCCGTCGACCGCCACTACTACGAGCTGGTGCTCGAGCCCGGCCGCCACCAGGTGGTGTACCGCGACGCCGACGGCGCCTGGTACGGCCACACCTGAGCGCTCCTCACACGATCAGCACCCGCTGCGGGTCGTCCTCGGCCACCTTCACCTTCACCTCGGTGCCCGGCTGGATCTGCGCCACCTGCAGCCGCGAGACGATCTGCTGGCGCGTCACGTCGTAGGGCCCGAACCCTCCCACCGTGACCTTGAGGTCGAACTCCACCACCGGGTTCTCGTTCATGGTCATGCCGGTGTCGCGGATGGCCACCACCGTGGCCTCGCCATCACGGCCGCTCTGGCCCAGCTCCTGGTCGGCCATCATCTGGTTGGCGTTGTCCATCGCCGCGCTGCCTTGGCTGAGCGCGTCCTTCATGCTTGGCCGCCCGCCCTGCTGTTTCTCCATCTCCTTGGCCTGCTTCTGGATGTTGCGCAGGTCCTTGAACATGCCCATGTCTGCCCCCTCTTGTTGTCCTAGGCGCCGAAGTGCTCGACCAGCCGGCCGGCGTAGTGGTCCTCCCAGCTGCCGCCGGGATCCTGCTCCATGTACTCCCGGTCCAGCAGTACTAGCAGGTACGTCAGCTCCGAGCGCACCACCTCGCCACCGAGAAGATCAGGCAGCTCGGAGAGGGAGGTGAGCCAGTCCGAGTACCAGCTGGCCCAGTCGTCGTCGGCGCCGTCAGTGATGGCGTAGACGGTGTGGTGCGTCTCGGCCGCCTGGTGCAGCACCTCGCTCACCTGGGCGACCAGATCGTCGGTTGCCACCGCACACCCCCTCGTCGTCGCT
This sequence comes from Miltoncostaeaceae bacterium, assembly GCA_030598395.1. Lineage (GTDB taxonomy): Bacteria > Actinomycetota > Thermoleophilia > Miltoncostaeales > Miltoncostaeaceae > JAUVPZ01. The sequence goes on from JAUVPZ010000025.1 coordinate 8,491, forward strand.
CGTCGTCGTGGGCGAGCCTAATGGCACCTGGGCCGCGACGGCAAACCGAACCATCGGGGCTGACACGGCCGGCCCGGCTCGGGCCCTCCGTTCTTCCGTGTGAACGGGTGCGATACGAACCCGCAGGTGACCGTCACCACCTGGGATCCCTACGTCTGGATCGAGGACTGAGCCTCTCGCTCGCCCGGGCTCGGGCCATATGCGAACATGTGTTCGTATATGGCCGCCGGCGCTCCCTACGTCGAGCTTCACGCCCACTCGGCGTTCAGCTTCCTGGACGGCGCCTCCGCTCCTGAGGAGATGGCCGAGGCCGCCGCGGCCATGGGGTACCCGGCGCAGGCGCTCACCGACCACGACGGGCTCTGCGGGTCGCTGGCGTTCGCCCACGCCGCCCGGGCGGCCGGGGTACGGCCCATCACCGGCGCCGAGCTCACGCTTCGCGGCGGCGCGCACCTCACCCTGCTGTGCGAGACCGCCGCCGGCTACGCCAACCTGTGCCGGCTCATCACCCTGGCCCATGCCGGCACGCGTCCGCCGCCCCACCGCCAGGCGCTGCCGCCGGAGCTGAGCCTCGACGATCTGGCGGCGCACGCCGAGGGCCTGGTGTGCCTCACCGGCTGCGCGCGCCACGGGCTGGTGCCGCGCCTTCTGTCCGCCGGCGACCGCCGCGGCGCCCAGGAGGCCGTGGAACGGCTGGTGCGCGACCTGGGCCGCGGCAACGTGTACGTGGAGATCCAGCGCCCCCGCACGCGCGGCGACCGCGCTCTGGCGCGCCAGTTGGCAGCGCTGGCCGACGCCAATTGCCTGCCGGCGGTGGCCACCGGCAACCCCCACGCCCACGCGCCGCAGCGGGCGTTCCTGCAGGACACCTTCACTGCCATCCGCCACCGCTCCACGCTGGACGGCTCGGAGGCCCAGCGCCGCGGCAACCGCGCCGCCGTACTGCGCCCGCCGGCCGAGATGGCACAGCTGTTCGCCGACCACCCCGACGCCGTGGCCGAGAGCGTGCGCCTGGCTGAGCGGCTCGGGTTCGACCTCACGCGCGACCTGGGCTACCGCTTCCCCGACTTCGCCGGCAGCCACCCCGGCCAGACCGCCCAGGGGGCGCTGGCCCGGCTGTGCGGCTACCTGCTGGGCGCCCGCTACACCAACGCGGCCCGGCGCGCCGACGCCCGGCGGCGCCTCGACGAGGAGCTGGCCCTCATCGAGCATCACGACCTGGCCGGCTTCTTCCTGCTGCACCGCGACCTGCTGGAGCTGGCGCGCGAGGTGGCCTTCGAGGTACGCCCCTCCGCCTCGGCGCGGCACGCGCTGCCGCCGGGACGGGGGCGTGGCTCGTCGGTTGGCTCCATCGTGTGCTTTTTGACCGGCCTCTCGCACATCGACCCCATCCAGAACAACCTCTTTTTGGGGCGCTTCCTCAACCGCGACCTGTCGTCGGTGCCCGACATCGACCTGGACTTCCCGCGCGACATCCGCGAGCGGCTCATCGAGGAGGTGGTGCGCCGCTACGGCGCCGAGCACGCCGCGCTGGTGGCCGCCTTCCCCACCTTCCGCACCCGTATGGCCATCCGCCAGCTGGGGGCGGCGCTGGCGCTGCCCGAGGCCGACCTGGAACGCCTGGTGCGGCTGTCGGACGGCTGGTCGTCGGCCGACGCGCTCGAGGAGGAGCTTGCGCGGCTGCCCGACGGCGACCACAAGCTGGCCTCGCGGCGCTGGCGGGCGCTGGCCTTCCTGGCGCGCGAGGCGTCCGGCCTGCCGCGGCACCTCTCCCAGCACTCGGGCGGCATGATCATCAGCGCCCGCCCGCTGGTGGAGCTGGTGCCGGTGGTGCCCGCGGCCTTCCCCGGCCGGCAGATCTGCCAGTGGGACAAGGACTCCTGCGCCGACGCGGGCTTCGTGAAGATCGACCTGCTGGGGCTGGGAATGCTGTCGGCTGTCGAGGAGTGCGTCGATCTCATCGCGCACAGCCGCGGCCAGACCGTCGACCTCTCGCGCGTCGGCTTCTCGGACCCCGAGGTCTACGAGGAGATCCAGGACGCCGACACGGTGGGCGTGTTCCAGATCGAGAGCCGCGCCCAGATGCAGAGCCTGCTGCAGACCCGGCCCCAGAACCTGGAGGACCTCACCGTGCAGGTGGCGCTCATCCGCCCCGGCCCGGTCTCGGGCGGCGCGGTGCACCCCTACGTCAGGCACCGCAGGGCGCGGCGGGCCGACCCCGGCTTCGAGCCCCCCTACGACCACCCGCTGTTGCGCGACTGCCTGGCCGAGACGCTGGGCGTGGTGGTGTTCCAGGAGCAGGTGCTGGAGGTCGCCATGGCCCTGGCGGGGTTCACGCCCGGCCAGGCCGAGGCGCTGCGGCGGGCCATGAGCCGAAGGCGCAGCCGCGAGGCCATGCTGCGGCTGTGGCACGACTTCCTGGCCGGCGCGCGCGCCAACGGCGTCGACGACGACACCACGAAGACGGTGTTCACCAAGCTCATCGGCTTCTCGAACTTCGGCTTCCCCAAGGCGCACTCGGCGGCGTTCGCCGTGCTGGCCTACCAGAGCGCCTGGCTGCGTCGCCGCTATCCGGCCGAGTTCCTCACCTCGCTGCTCAACGAGCAACCCATGGGCTTCTACCCCCCAGCCAGCCTGGTGCGCGACGCCCAGCGACGGGGTGTGCGGGTGCTGCCGCCGTGCGTGGCCCGCTCGGGCGCCGCCTGCACCATGGATGACGGGGGCGCCGTGCGCATCGGGCTGGGCTACGTGCGCGGCGTGCGCGCCGATGCCGCCGCGCGCCTGGTGGCCGAGCGCGAGCGCGGCGCCTTCCGCGACCTGGCCGACCTGGCGTCGCGCAGCGACCTCCGCCGCGGGCAGATCGCCCAACTGGTGCGGGCCGGCGTCTGCGATGGGTTCGAGCGGCCGCGCCGCGCGATGCTGTGGGAGCTCGCGTCGCTCTCGCGCCCTCATGCCCTGGGGGGCATCGGGCCGGTGGAGGAGCGCCCCCGTCAGCTGGCGCTACCCCTGCCGGCCACGCCGGCGCCCCAGTTGCCGGAGCCCGATCGCCTGGAGCGCGCCCTGGCCGACTACGAGACCACCGGCCTGTCCACCGGCTGGCACCTGGTGGCGCTGCTGCGCCCCCACATGCCCCCCGGCACCCTCACCGCGGCCCAGCTGCGCGAGGCCGACGACGGCCAGCAGGTCACGGTGGCGGGCCTGGTGGTGGCGCGCCAGCGTCCGGGCACCGCCAAGGGCATCGTGTTCCTGCTGCTGGAGGACGAGACCGGGATGATCAACGGTGTGGTGCGGCCGGACGTGTACGAGCGCCACCGCGCCGCCATGCGCGCCGATCCGCTGGTGATCGTGTCCGGGCGGGTGGAGCGCCGCGAGCGCAACCTCAACGTGCTGGTCGACGAGGTGCGGCGCCTCGCCCCGTCCGAGGAGATCCCGGCCGAGGAGACGGGCCGCCTGGCGCGCGCCCGGGCCGCGGCGCCGGTGGGTCAACTCTACGGTCGGGGGCGCCGGTAACGGACGCTACCGTCGGGGCGCGCGCAACGGCAGCCCCTGGCAGCGGCCGCCGCCGCCCAGGCGCCGCGCGGCCGCCCTGGCCACGTCGGCGATGAACCGGTTGCCCGACTGATCGCTCACGCCGCCGGCGCTCCACGACATGGCCACCGCCACCACGGGCCCGCGCCGAAGGTAGATCATCCCGCCGTCGTGCTTGACCTGGTCGGTGAAGCCCGACTTGTGCGCCAGCGGCACCGATGACGGAAGGCCCGCCGCCAGCTTGCTGCCGTCGCGCACGTCCAGCAGCCGGACCAGCAGCTCGCGCTGGGCGGCGCGCCGGCCGATGCCCAGCCGCCCCACGCCCCCCCGACCGATGGCGCCGCGGTGGATGGCCACCATCAGCCGGGCCAGCTCGTACGGCGTGGTGATGAAGTTGGTGGCAAGCGCCGGCTGCGCCTCGGTGCGCACGGGCAGGCGCTGGCGGGCGTCCTCGATGATGTACGGCCGCCGCACCAGCGAGCGGCGCAACTCCAGGTCGTGCAGGGTCTGGGTGACCCGCGCGGCGCCCGTGGAGCCCAGCACCGCGTTGGCCGCCCGGTCGCTCGAGTCGATGATCATGCTGTCGAGCGTGGCCCGCAGCGCGCCGGCCCCGCCCCGGCGCACCGCGTCCACCAGGATCGCCACCTTCAACGTGCTGGCCGCCGGGAACTGTGCGTCGGCGTTGACCGCCGCCCCGCATCCGGTGACCAGGTGCTGCACGTAGACACCTGTCACGGCCGGCAGGCGCTCAGACGCCGCGCGCACGTCGGCCTGCAGCCGCCGATCGACGAAACCCGGCACGCGCCCCGCCCGCGTCGCCGACGGCGGCAGCACCCGGGCGCGGACGGTGCGCGACCAGCGGGCGCCCCCCGGCCCCACGGCCCGCACCCGCACCGGGTGCAGGCCGCCCGGTAGCGGCACGCGGACCCGCCGCGGCCCCGGCGCCAGCCGAAGGCGGGCGATGATGCGCCCGCTGGCCTGGACGTCCAGGCGCGAGGTGCGCGGCCCCACCCGCGCCGCCATGGCCCCGAAGCTGACCGCGGCAACCTGGAGGGCCGGCGGAGCGGGCGGCCCGATCACGACGGCTCGTCGTCCTCCACCAGCGAGCGCAGCAGCCCCGCGACGGCGTCGCGCGCGTCGGCGGTGACCTGCTGGGCCCGTGCTCGCCGTGGGCCCTCGGCGGGCACGGGCACCGGCGGACCGAAGCGCACCCGCACGGGCCCGCGGCCACGCGGCCGCCTGCCGTCGAGGATGCGGTGCGTCCCCCACAGCCCCGCGGGCAGCACCGTGACCCCCGGCGTCAGCGCCAGGTGCCCCACCCCCCCAAGGAAGGGCAGCATGCGGTCGCTGAAGGTCGGGCGTCCCTCGGGGAAGATCGACACCACCTCACCACGCCCCAGCATCTGGCGCGCGTAGCGCAGCGCTCGCGTGTCGACCTCGCCGAGGCGGATGGGGAACGCGCCCAGCGACTCCAAGAGGACCGCCAGCGGCAGGCTGGTGAAGTGCTTTGCGTCGGACACGTAGAGCAGCTGGCGCGGCAGCACCGCGGCCGCCATGAACGGGGGGTCGACGTCCGCAACGTGGTTCGAGACCAGGAGCACCCCCCCGGCGGACGGGAGGTGCTGCACACCGTCCACCCTGAAGCCGAAGACCGGCGAGCCGATGCGCAGCATCGCTTGGCCGAAGACGCGGATCGGCGGCCACATCCCCTGCCGCGGCGGGAACCAGTGGACCTTCGGCGCGCCGCTCACAGAAGCCTTCGGGGCGGGGCGCCCTTAGGTCTGGAAGGACTTGCCGCAGCCGCAGGAGGCGGTGGCGTTGGGGTTCTTGACCACGAACCCCGACCCCTGGAAGCTCTCCTCGAAGTCCAGCTCCACGCCGAGCAGGTACGGCACGCTGAAGCGGTCGATGATCACGCGCACGCCGCCCGACTCCACGATCTCGTCGCCGTCCTTCGGCGACTGCAGCGACAGCGCGTACTCGAAACCGGAACAACCGCCGGGCACGACCTCCACGCGAAGGCCGGCGCCGGGCTCGTCCCCCTCGGCGACCAGTGCCCGCAGGCGCTCCGTTGCCTCGTTCGTGAGCGTGACCATGCCCCTACCTGATCGGTTCGATCGCCACCGGCATCACGTCAAGTGTGGCAAACGGCGGCGCCGCCGCGCAAGCTGGTTCGCCCACTAGCGACCCGGCTGGTCAAGGTCGCCCGAGGTCCCGAGCGTGCTCGCGATCTCCTCCAGCGTCTTGCCCCTGGTCTCGGGGACCCGCAGCACCACGAAGACCAGCGCCAGGGCGGTGATACCCGCATAGAGCCAGAACGTCTCGGCCTCGCCCAGCTCGTCGAGCAGCGTGAGGAAGGTGAGCGCCACCAGCAGGTTGGCGCTCCAGTTGGCCATGGTGGCCACGCTCATGGCCGGTCCGCGCACCGCCGTGGGGTAGATCTCCGCGATCAGCACCCAGACCACCGGCCCCAGCGAGAACGCGAAGCACACCACGTAGACGACCAGCGCCACCAGGCTCAGCGCCGAGGCGGCCTCCTCGCCCGAGGGCAGTGCAAAGGTAAGCCCCAACGCCACGAGGCCGACGATCATGCCGGTCATGCCGACGATGAGCAGTCGGCGGCGACCCACCCGGTCGATGTAGCGGATGGCGATGAAGGTGGCGAGCACATTCATGGTCGTCACCACGACGGCGGCCCAGATGGCGTCCGACGCGTCGACGAAGCCGGCCCGCTCGAAGATGTTGACGTCGTAGTAGATGACGGTGTTGATGCCCGTGATCTGCTGGATGATGGCCATCGCGACGCCGATGACGAGCACGGTCCGTAGCGCCGGCGCGAGCAGGTCGCGCAGCCGGCCGGCCCCGGTGCCCGCCAGATCCTCACGGATCTCGGCCATCAGCGCGGGCACCCGCTCCGGTGCACCGAGGTGCCGCAGCACATCGGCCGCCTCCTCGATCCGCCCCTTCGAGACCAGCCAGCGCGGGCTGGGCGGGGCGCTGAGCATCCCGAAGAACAGGATCACCGCCGGCACGACGGCCAGGCCCAGCATCCACCGCCAGCCCTCGCTGACGCCAGAGAACGCCTCGTCCACGAGCGTGGCGACCAGGATCCCGACGGTGACCGCCAGCTGGAACAGCGCGACCAGGGCACCCCGGTTGGCGGCCGGTGCCGACTCGCTGATGTAGAGAGGCACGGCCAGCGAGGTGATGCCGATGGCAACGCCCAGCCCCACGCGAGCGATGAGCAGCACCTCGTCGCTCGGCGCGAGCGCCGACCCCAGCGCGCCGGCGACGAACAGCACCGCGGCCAGCATGATGGTGCGGCGCCGGCCGATGCGCCCGACGAGCTGGCCAGCCAAGAGGGCGCCGACGATCGCGCCGGCCAGCACCGCGCTGACCACGACCTCGAGCGCCTGGTCTCCCAGGTCGAACCGCTCGGCAAGAAATTGTGAAGCTCCACTGATGACGCCGGTGTCGTAGCCGAACAGCAAACCGCCCAACCCCGCCAGCGCGGCGACCCGCACGACGGGGCCCCGCGGGGTGGTGGCCTCCTCAGCGGCCACGGGAGATCCGGCGGGGGGTGCTCACACGGAACCCATCGGCGCGCGCGGCTGGGCCGCCAAGCGGGCGCGGCCTCGCGGCCGTGCTACCTTCGCCGCCGTGATCCCCCACACCGAGGCGCCGCGCCGCCGCGGGGTCCTGGCGCGCGTGGTCCACGACGAGGAGGGACGGCCCAACGGGCCCCTGCTGCTGGGGACTGCGGCTCTGGCCATGGTCTTCCTCGCGCTGGGGACCTTCCTCGCCATGTTCGTGGCCAGCACCGGCGAGCCGGAGGTCCTCGGCTTCTGGATCGTGGTCACGTTCCTCGCGGTGAAGGTGCCGCTGCTCACCGTCCTGTGGTGGGTGCTGATCCGGGGCGGCGACCGGCCGGGCACCCGACGCTGGAGCCGCTCGGAGACCGCCGAGATTCTCCACTACCTCGAAGAGCAGGCCGCTCAGAGCGCGGGCCGCCCCGACGCCGCCGACAGGCTGACCTACTTCGCCGGCGAGGCGCGTCACGTGGCCCAGCAGTCGGACGGCCCGCAGCGCGATAGCGCGCTGGCGACGGCGCGCCGCATCGAGTCGATGGCGGGTCGGGTGCCGGTGGCGCCCTCGGGCCAGCCCGGCGACGCCGGCTAGCTCGCGACGTGGGGATCCTCAGCTGGCTGGTCTTCGGGCTCATCGCCGGCGCGCTGGCGCGCCTGCTGACGCCAGGGCACGGACCCAGGGGCTGCATCCCCACCATGGTGGTCGGCATGGTCGGCGCGCTCATCGGGGGCCTGATCGCCACGGCGCTCGGCGCCGAGGACGGCGTCACCGGCTTCAACGTCTGGAGCTTCGTCGTCGCGGTCGGAGGCGCGGTGCTGCTGCTGATCATCTACGGCGCCATCGCGGGGCGCCGCCGCGAGGAGGCCTAGCGTCCACCGAGGCGCCCGGCCCTCTGGTCAGCGCACCTCGACCACCATCGGCACGCCGCCCTCGGGCCGCAGCGTGATCTGTGGCTTGGGCCGGGGCGGCCGGTCGCCGGCCCAGCGCAGGCGGAAGCGCTGGGCGATCATCGCGAGCACGATGGTGCCCTCCGCCGTGGCCAGCGCGGCGCCGACGCACGTGCGGTGCCCGCCCCCGAAGGGGTAGTAGGCGAAGCGATCGCGCTCGCCAGCGGCCCCGGGCGCGAAGCGGGCCGGGTCGAAGGTGGTGGGCTGCGGCCAGATGCCGGGGTCGCGATGCGTCACCCAGGGCGACACCAGTACGTTGGCCCCGGCCGGCACGCTCCACGGCCCCACCGCCGTGTCGCGCAGGGCGGTACGACCCACGGCCCAGGCCGGCGGGTAGAGGCGCATCCCCTCCTGCAGCGTCTGCCGCGTCCAGGCCAGGCGCCCGAGCGAGGCCGCGGTCGGGTGGGCGCCGGCGAGCTCGCGGTCCGCCTCGGCCTCGAGCGCCGCGGCGACCGACGGGTGCTGTGAGACCAGCCACAGCGTCCAGCCGAGCGCGTTGGCGACCGACTCCTGCCCGGCGAAGAGCAGGGTGCGCAGCTCGTCGCGGATCAGCGGATCGGGAAGCGGCCGGCCCGCCTCGTCGGTGGACGCCAGCAGCATCGCCAGGAGGCTGCCGCCGTTGCCCCCCTCGGCGCGACGGCGGGCGATCAGCGCGTCGACGGCGGCGCGCGAGCGCTCGGCCGCACCGCGCGCACGCCGCACCTGCGGTGTGGGAAGCCGCCTGGCGACGCGTCCCCCCGGCGTGGTCGCCAGCTCGAGGTGGGCGATCATGCTCTGCAGCTCGCCTGGCACTGAAGCCGCGTCGGCCGCATCCCCATTGGCGCTGCCACCCCAGGCGATGGCTGCGATGACGCGGCGGGCGAGGCGCATGATCTCGACGCGCACGTCCAGCGTGCTGGACGGCCGCCAGCCATCCAGCGTCTGCTCTGCGAGGGCGGCGATGACGTCGACGTACCCCTCGACCGCCCCGGGGTGGAAGGCCGGCTGCACGAGGCGCCGCTGGCGACGGTGGAGATCGCCGCCGCTGCCCAGGAGGCCGTCGCCGAGGAAGTCGCGCGTGGCCCGCAGTTTGCGGCCGACGGTGAAGTCGTCGGCGCGAACCACGAGGGTCTCCCGCACCAGCTCCGGGCTGGTGAACAGGTAGATCCAGGTCGGCCCGTGCGGGATGCGGGCCGCCCCCCCGTGCCGGCGCGCCGCCACGGTAAGCGTGGCGAGGCGGTCGCCGTGCAGCGGAAAGAGCCAGCGGAGCGGGTTCCGGGGGCGGGACGGCCCGGGCGGCGTTCGCATGCTCGTTGGGCGCGCGCTCGTCACGGATGCGCTCCTTGTGGCGTGACGACGGCGAGCCAGACTACTCCTCGGGATTCACGGCCCGCTCCGGCGCTCAGGCCACCTCTCAACGCGCCTCGCCGCCCGGTCAGTCGTGATCGGTGCCTTCCAGGGGGTCGTCGGGCGTGCCAGGATTGCGAACGGCGTCCAGGCCCATCTCGCCCGGAGTGCCCATGGCGAAAGGAGTGCAGTGGTCGCCGAACCACGAGAGCTGGCCCAGCAACTCGAGCGCGAGGCGCGCCTGCCCGACCGGCCCGAAGAGCGCTTCGCGGGCTACGGCGTCATGGGCCTGCCGTTCGCATCGGGCCACATCCTGGCGATGCGCCGCTGGCCGGCGTCCTCCGTCGGCCCCGGCTACAGCTCGGTGTGGCACCGCGCGCCCGACG
>JAUVPZ010000021.1 GCA_030598395.1 Miltoncostaeaceae bacterium
AACCCCGCGGGGCCAGGACGCAGTGTCATCGGCATGGCGGACCCCATGGCGATGACCGAGGACGCCGCATCCGCGGAGGTTTGCAGCGCGGCGGAGCGTGGCGAACGTTTCCTGACGGGGTACTAGTGCCCTGAGTCAGAAGTTCGTCGCACTCATCTCTGACTCGGGCCGCTCGACCGTATGGAGCGCAGGCGCTACGCCCAGCGCTCCATACGGCCTAGCCCATGCGGGCCGAGTCGGGCAGTGCCCCGAGCTTCTGCAGCGACTGGCTCTCGACCTGGCGGATGCGCTCGCGCGTGACGTTGAACATGCGCCCCAGCTCATCCAGCGTGCGCGGCTTCTCGCCGCGCAGGCCGTAGCGCAGCTCGAGCACGCGACGCTCCCGGTAGCTGAGTTGGTCCAGCACGTCGCGCAGGGCCTGCTCGCGCAGCGCGGACTCGGCCGAGGAGTCGGGTGCGACGGAGTTCTCGTCGGCGAGGAAGCGGCCGAGCTCGGACTCCTCCTCCTCGCCCACGGGCTTCTCGAGCGACACGGTGGGCTGGGCGCTGCGCAGGATCTCCTCGACCTCATCGGGGGGAAGGCCAGCGGCGTCGCCGATCTCCGCGACGGTGGGCTCGCGGCCCAGCTGGCCGATGAGCACGCGCTCGGCGCGGCTGATCTGGTTGAGCTTCTCGACGACGTGGACCGGGATGCGGATGGTGCGGCCCTTGTCGGCCAGCGCGCGGGTGACCGCCTGGCGGATCCACCAGGTGGCGTAGGTGGAGAACTTGAAGCCGCGGCGCCAGTCGAACTTCTCGACCGCCCTCACCAGGCCCAGCGTGCCCTCCTGGATGAGGTCGAGGAAGGGGAGACCGCGCCCGCGGTAGCCCTTGGCGATCGAGACGACAAGGCGCAGGTTGGCCTCGACCATCTGGCGCTTGGCCTCCTGGTCGCCCGACTCGATGCGCTTGGCGAGGCGCACCTCGTCGGCGGCCGTGAGCAGCGTCACGCGACCGATATCCTTGAGAAACAGCTGCAGTGCGTCGGTGGTCTGCTCGACGGTGGTGGACGTGGGACGCCTGCGGCGCTCGACCTCCTCGGCCAGCTCGGCGGCCCGGATTCCGGCCTCGGACTGCTCGAGCAGCTCGACACCGGCCTCCTCGAGGTGTTGGTAGACCTGCTCGGCCGCCTCGGCGTCGAGGCCGACGGCGTCGAGGACCTCGGCCACCTCCTCCATGCCCAGGAAGCCCATCTCCTGGCCGCGCGTGATGAGTTCGCGCAGTTCGGTGTCGCTGGCCGTCCAAGTGGTGAGTTGCGTGGTCATTCGCCTCCGTTCCAGCCGTTCCCCTGCCGCCGAACACGACACTCGCGGCCGCTGCCCGGAGCCCCGAGAGGGAGCGCCGGGAACGCACCAGAGCCCACAACCCGTCGGAGCGGGTGCGAGCGCGGAGCCGTATCCACCCAACCCGACACTATGGCGCCGTTAAGGAACCCCGTCAAGCGTTCATGACACGACGGTGATGGTGGGCCCTCGACGGCGTGACGAACGCCTCAGGCTCCGGCCGACCTAGAGCCGACCGCAGACGGGCCAGGGGGCCGGCCCACGCGCCTGGTACAGGGCGGCGGCCCGCGCGTCCTGCTCGGCCACTGGCGCGGCGGCGGGGTCGCCGCTCCCGCCGAGGGCCTCCCAGGTCTGCTGGTCGAACTGGTACTTGCCGCGGTACTGGCCGCTCGATGAGACCGCGGTGGGGTCACCGCCGGACTCGCACTGCGCGATGCGCGCCAGGTGGGAGGCCATGTTGCCCTGTGGCGCCGGGCCTGCGGGGGCGCCGCCGCCGGACGGCGATCCGCCGCCGGCCTGGTCGCGGATGGCGGCCTCGCCCTCGCGCTGCGCCGCCGCGATGGCCCGCGTCTGCGCGCGGCGCTCCTCCTCGGCGACCTCGAGGGTCTGCAGGCGGGCCCGCGCCTGGCCGAGCACCGCTCGGCGCTGCGCCAGCAGGCCGTTGAGGCGCTGCGCCTCGGCGGCCGCGGCCCGCTCGGCCTCCCTCACCTCCACCCGGCTGGCGACGAGCTCCTCGCGGGCGCCGCGCAGGCGGGTGCGGCTGGCGCGCACCGTACGCAGTATGCGCTGGTCGGACCGGCCGATGGTCTCGAGCGCGTCGTGCGCCTGGACGGCGTCGGTGAGGTCACCGGAGGTCAGCAGCACCTCGATGAAGTCGGGCGGCTCCTCGGCGTAGATGGTGACTAGCCGGTCGGCCAGGCGCTGCTGCGAGGTCGCAAGGTCGCGGCGCGCCTGCCTGAGACGGCGGGTGTTCTCCTTGATGTCGACCTCGAGCTGCTCGGCGCGCATGGCCGCCTCGGCGTGCGCCTGCGCGGCGGCCGACGCCTGGCCCTCCACCGCCACCAGCTCGGCTTCGAGCGCTCGCACCTCGCCGCGCTGGCTGTCGGCGGCGCCGTTCTGAGCCGCGAGACCGCCGGCGAGCGCGATGAGCGTGATGGCGCCGGCCGTGCCGAAAGCAGCGGCGACACCTCGGAGGCGAGGGGTGGCTCGGCGAGTCATGGATGGGGCGGCGCTCGTGGCCGGGGCGCCGCAAACCCGTGGGACGGTACCACGCCGCATGGCCCCTGCGCGAGGCGCAACGGGCGACGGCGGCCGCGGGCGACATACTCTCGCGAGTCGGGGGGGCGGCCTGAGGGGGCGAAGGTGCTGATACTGCTCGTGGCGGCGCTCGTAGCCGGCCTCGTGCTGTTGGCCTTCGGCAGCGAGCAGTTCGTGATCGGCGCCAGCCGCTTCGCCAGGATCCTGCGGGTGTCGCCGGTGGTGATCGGTGCCGTGGTGATCGGCTTCGGCACCAGCTTGCCCGAGCTGCTGGTGACCGTGCTGGCCGCCAGCCGCGGCGCGGCCGACATCGCCGTGGGCAACGCCGTGGGGTCGAACGTGGCCAACCTCACCCTGGTGCTCGGCGCCGCGGCCGTCACCGCGCCGCTGGTCGTGCGCTCCAGAACCATGGTGCGCGAGGCGCCGCTGTCGGCGGCCGCCGTGGTGCTGCTGGCGGCGCTGCTGGTGATCCAGGGCGGCCTCGGGCGTCTCGAGGGCGCCGTGCTCGTGGCGGCGCTGTTCGTGGCCCTGGGTCTGCTTGTGGCCTGGCGCCACAGCGAGGACGACCCCCTGGCCCAGGAGGTGGACGAGGCGGTGGGCCGCGGAGCCTGGTCGCTGTCGCGCGAGAGCGTGCGGCTGGTCGTCGGGCTCGCAGGCACGCTCGGCGGCGCGCAGCTGCTGGTGATCGGCGCCGTGGGCATCGCCGACCGGGCCGGGCTCAGCGAGGGGTTCGTGGGCCTCACCATCGTGGCGGTCGGCACGTCGCTGCCCGAGCTGTTCACGGCCATCCAGGCCGGTCGCAGGGGAGAGAGCGACTTGGTGGTGGGCAACGTGCTTGGCAGCAACATCTTCAACAGCCTCGGCGTCGCCGGCTTGGCCGCCCTGATCGACCCTGGGCCGCTGGCAGACAACATCACGGGCCCCGGGGCGATGGCGATGGCCGTGCTGGCCATCCTCACCTGGCTGGGGATGTGGACCCGCCGGACGCTGGTGCGGTGGGAGGGGGTGGCCCTGCTGGCGGCCTTCGCGGTGCTGGTGCCGATCATGCTGTGAGGGACGCGGGGCGGGCGGGCTCGCTCAACTGCCGGGGGGGGGATTCCGAAGAGAGGGAGGCCGATGTCGACCACGACACCACGCTTGACGTCGCCCGACGAGGCCGAGCGGCAGGACGAGGGGCCCGGGGCCGACCGGGACGGCGAGCAGCTCGCCGCCGTCTGGCGCCGGTTCACGGCCACGCGCGACCCAATGGCGCGCGAGCGGCTGGTGCTCAGCTACGCGCCGATGGTCAAGTACGTGGCGGGCAGGATCGGCAGTACCCTGCCCAGCTACATCGACCTCGAGGACCTCACCTCGTACGGGCTGGTGGGGCTGCTGGACGCCATCGACCGGTTCGAGCCGGCCCGTGGGGTCAAGTTCGAAACCTTCGCCCTCACCCGGATCCGCGGCGCCATCATCGACGAGCTGCGCTCGCTGGACTGGGCGCCACGTGCCCTTCGTCATCGCCAGCGGCAGCTGATGCGCGCCATGGCCGCCATCGAGCAGCGCAAGGGCCGCCCGGCCACCGACGAGGAGCTGGCGGCCGCGCTGGAGGTCGAGCTGGCGGAACTGGACGGCCTGCTGGCCGAGATCGCCTCCTCATCGATGGCCGCGCTGGAGGAGGTGTTCGGCACCGGGGGCGACGACGACGAGACCTTCTCGCTGGGCGATGCCATCGAGGACGCCAACTCGCCTGACCCCTCGGCTGTCAGCGAGCACGCCTCCATTCGGGACCTGCTCGCCGACGCCATCGTGCGCCTGCCCGAGCGCGAGCGCATCGTGGTGAGCCTGTACCACTACGACAACCTCAGCCTGCGCGAGATCGGCGAGGTGCTGGGCGTCACCGAGAGCCGCGCCAGCCAGCTGCGCACGAAGGGCATCATGCGTCTGCGGGCGGCCCTGGACGCGGAGGGACTTGACGGCGCGGTGGCCCTCCCGTCGGCTGGCCCCGCCGCCTAAGCCGAGAGGCTCTTTCAGAATGAACATGCACAACCCCCTGCTGGCTGCAAAGCGTCGCGAGGCGGCGTCATCGGTCGGGGCGATGCCCACCGGCATCGCGCCCTCCCTGCTTCCTGGCCTGGCTCGGGTTTCGCCGCAGGCCGCCCGCGCGTCATCCTTGAAAGAGCCTCCATGCCCCTGGGGCGCCCTCCGTGGCGCCCCGGACGAGCAGGGGCGCTAGGAGAACGTCTCGACCTCGGCCGGCGTCGGCGTGGCCGTGGCCGTGGCCGGCGCCAGGGCGGAGGAGTCCTCGCCGCTGATGAAGGCCTCGGTGAGCTCGCGGGCGACCGGGTCCGGGTGCTGCTCCGGCGGCGACTTCATGAAGTACGAGCTGGGCCCCTCCAGCGTGCCGGCGACGCCGCGGTCCATGGCCAACTTCGCGCAGCGCACGGCGTCGATCACGATGCCGGCCGAGTTGGGGCTGTCCCACACCTCGAGCTTGAGCTCGATGTTGATCGGCGCCTCGCCGAAGCCGGCGCCCTCCAGGCGGATGTGGGCCCACTTGCGGTCCTTGAGCCACGGCACGTAGTCGGACGGGCCGATGTGGATGTCGTGCTTGTCGATCGGCTCGGGGAGGATCGAGGTGACCGCGTTCGTCTTGGACTCCTTCTTGGAGGCCAGCCGGGACCGCTCGAGCATGTTGAGGAAGTCGGTGTTGCCGCCGAAGTTGAGCTGGCTGGTGTGCGTCATGCGCACGCCGCGCTCGGCCATCATGCGGGCCAGCTGGCGGTGCACGATGGTGGCGCCGACCTGGCTCTTGATGTCGTCGCCCACGATGGGCAGGCCGCGCTCGGCGAACCGGCCCTGCCAGTAGGGCTCGCGGCCGATGAACACCGGCACGCAGTTCACGAACCCGCACCCGGCGCGCAGGATCTGCTCGACGTACCACTTGGTGGCCTGCTCGGAGCCCACCGGCAGGTAGCTGACCACCACGTGCGTGTTGGTGTCGCGCAGGATGCCGGTGATGTCCGAGGTGGGGCCGGGCGCCTTGGGGATGACCTCCTCGAGGTACTGCCCAAGCCCGTCGTGCGTCATGCCCCGCTCGACCTGCACGCCCAGCGGCGGCACGTCGGCGAGATGCAGCGTGTTGTTGGGCTCGCTGAAGATGGCCTCGGAGAGGTCGGTGCCCACCTTGCGCGCATCGACGTCGAACGCGGCAGTGAAGCGGATGTCCGAGACGTGGTAGCCGCCGAGCATGGTGTGCATGAGCCCAGGGACGGGCTCGTCGGGGCGGGCGTCACGGTAGAACTGCACTCCCTGCACCAGCGATGATGCGCAGTTGCCGACGCCGATGATGGCAACGTTGACTGTGTCGGTCACGGGGCCAGTGCTCCTTTGACTCGAGGGCGCCTACACCAATTGGCTTCGTGCTTTTACACTAACAGATGCTTGGTGTAAAGTTCCGGACGTGACCCGCCGCCTGATCGCCTACGTCCGCGTGGCGCCCCGTGAGCGGGTCGGCCTGCGACCCGACCTGGCCGAGCAGCGGGCGCTCATCGAGGAGCGCGCAGCCCAGGAAGGCTGGCAGATCCTACGCGTTGTCCAGGACGTTCGCTCCGGGCGCAACCTGCGTCGTCCCGGGCTGCGTGAGGCCCTGGCGGCCTGCCGTGCCGGCGAGGCCGAGGGCGTCGTGGTGGCCCGACTCGACCGCCTGACCTACCGGCTCGCCGACCTGGCCGACCTCGCGGGGGAAGCGCTGCGCGACGGGTTCGCGCTGGTGGCGCTGGACCTGGGCCTCGATCTCGCCGAGCCGGGGGGGCGGCTGGCCGGCGAGGTGCTGGCGACGGCCGCCGAGTGGAACCCGCCACCGTTGACCGAGCCCGGTCGGCGTCTGGGGCGCAGGCCCGGCCGGCCGTCGTCCACGCCGCCGGCGCTGGCCGCGCGCATCCGCAGCCTGCGCGACGAGGGCATGACCCTGCAGGCCATCTGCGACGCGCTCAACGCCGAGAGGCTCCCCACGCCGCGCGGGGGCAGTCACTGGCGCCCCACGTCGCTGCGGTCCATCCTGGCAGCCGAGCCTGCCGATTCCGAGCTCGTCTGAGCCCGAGGCGGGCCGGCAGCCGGCGCGGGGAACGCGCCGGCGCCGGCGCGTGCTGTTCCGGGTGCTCGGCCTCGCCGGCGCCATCCTGCTGATCGGCATCGCCTTCTCGGTGCTGCAGGCCACCGTGCGGGCGTCGGCCACGGCCGACCTGCAGACCATCGAGGCGGTGCGGGGCGCGGACATCGAGATCGACTCGGGGCCGGTCAGCCTGACGGCCCGTGGCAGCGTGGGCGCCGAGATCGCCACGCGGAGCGACTACTTCCTGCGCCGGCCCACGGTCACGACCGACGTGGTCGACGGGCAGGTGGAGGTCCGCTCGGACTGCGCCTGGCCCTCAAGGTGTGAGATCGACGTGGAGGGCCGCCTGCCGGTGGGAGCCGACGTCCGGGTGCGCACTGCCGGCGGGGGTGACGTGCGCGTGGAGGGCGACCCCGGAGCCGTGAGCGTGGCCGCCGCCGCCGGCGACGTGGACGTGCTGGCCGCACGTCGCGACGTGAACGTGGGCACCGGCTCGGGCGACGTCCTGGTGGAGGGCACGGAGCGCGCCGTACGCGCCGAGTCCGAGAGCGGCGACGTGACCCTGCGCCGGCTCGTGGGGCCCATCCGGGCGCGCACCGCGTCGGGGTTCGTCACCGGCGAGCGACTGCGCTCCCGTGAGGTGGAGGTGGAGTCGGGCTCGGCCCGGGTGCAGCTGCAGTTCGCGGTGCCGCCGGAGCGCCTTGAGGTTGACGTCACTGAGGGCGTCGTGGAGATTGAGGTCCCCGCCGGCGCCTACCGCGTCGATCTGGAGCAGGGTCTCGGCCAGGAGCGGATCGAGGGCATCACCGTCGACCCGGCGTCGCCGCGGCGCATCACGGTGCGGCTCGGCGAGGGCAACCTGAGGATCATCGGGCGCTGACGAGCCGCCCGCGCTGGACCCAACGCGGCGGCGGCGTAACCTGGAGCCGCACCTCGACCCCTGGAGTTGCCGTGTACGAGTTGCACATGCACGTCGACGAAGTGGCGCTGCGCGCCCCGGACCGAAGCGGCTACGTTCTGCGCTGCTGCCGCAAGGGCTACGTGGAGGCCCACCGGGTGTCCCATAGCGGCGAGTTGGGCGGCGAGGTGGTCGAGCTGACTCCCGAGGCGTTCCTGCGCAGCCACCCCGAGGTGGCGGAGGTGCCAGGCGTGGGCGCCGCGCTGTTCCGGCTCGCCTCGGCGGACCCGGCGCCGGCCGGGCAGCGGGCCTCCCGCGACGCCGAACGCCGGGAGGGCCTGCGCCGCTCGTCGCGACACATCCGCCCGGTGCTGCGGGCACGGGTGCGCTGAGGGACCCCACGCGTCTCGTCCAGCGTCCGGCCGCGAGCTGTGGGCCCTTCAAGGGCCTCGTGGCGCACGAGAATGATGGTTATGGTGCATCGGGCCGCAGGGGTTCTCACGCCCGATCCCCGGCGCGGGAAGGCCATCCCCTCTCGTTCCGGTCACCGCGCCGGGCCCGGTCAGAACCACTTGCGAAGCCAGTTCCTCTCGAAGAGGATCTTGGCTGCGTGCCAGCGGCGGCCGGCTCTATGGAGCTTTAGCTGCGGGACCGGCTCGGCGTAGAAGTCGCCACGAGCCATGGCCGCCTTGCCGTCGCCGGTCTCGACGAAGCACTGGCCACGGCCCTCGAAGCTGGCGGGTCTGCCCTTGCCGGTGATGCTGCGCGCGATGTTGGTCGCCACGACCAGCGCCTCGGCATGGGCGAAGACGCCGGCCTTGGGAAGAGGCTTGCCGAGGCGCAGCGGGATCGTGGTGACGTCGCCGATCGCGTACACGTGGGGGCGGCCGGTCTCGAGGCTGTGGCGGTCCACGGGGATCCAGCCCGTCTCATCGGCGAGCCCGGACTCGCGGACGACCTCTGGGGCCCGGTGGGGCGGGACGTAGGCCAGGAGGTCGAAGTCGGCCCAAGCGCCGTTGGTGAAGAAGATGCGCCCCGCGGCATGATCGACGCGCTCGACCTGGTGTTCGGGGTGATAGCCGATCTGCCTCGCCTCGACCATCCCACGCACGCCCGCAGAGACCTCCGGACCGGCGACGCCCATCGGGCCGGGCTCGGCTGCGTAGAGGTCGATCTGGACGTCATCGCGGATCTTGCGCTTGCGGCAGTGGTACTCGAGGAGCATCGCGGCCTCGTAGGGGGCCGCCGGACACTTGTACGCGGGCGTCGCGGTGAGCACGACGAGCCGACCCCCGCCGAAGCCGCGGAGCGCGTCGCGGAGGCCCTCGGCGCCGGGGAGCGAATAGAAGTTGTGGCCGGCGGCGGCGAGGCCCGGAACCGTCTCTGGCGCGTACTCGGCGCCCAGTGAGACGATGACGTTCTCGCCCACAAGCTCCTGCCCGTCGACGCTGACGCGGCGCGCGTCGGCGTCGATGTGCTCGATCTCCCCGCTCACGACCTCGATCCCCTTCAGCCGGAGCCGCGCGAGGGGGCGGGTGATCTTCTCGGGCGTGCGCAGTCCGGTCATGAGCCACAGAAGCGAGGGGTCGAACAGGTAGCGCTGCCGGCGGTCCACGAGCACGACACGGTCCGCGGCGGGCAGCCGCTTGCGCAGCTCGACGGCCGAGACGAGACCGCCAACGCCGCCACCGAGCACCAGCGCCGTCTCAGTGCTGGACATCTCCCTCCCCTCGCCTCAGAACGTGAGGACCCGGTCGGCTGAGCGGGTCCACTCCGTCAGCTCGTCGAGGCTGCTGCGCCGGCAACCCTCGGCGAGCTCGTCGTCGCTGATGCCGCGTGCGTCCATGCACGTGCCGCAGACACCGATCTCGCTGCCGTCGCGGGCGAGCCCACGGAGCATGACCTCGACGTTGTAGTAGCCGCTGGGAACGTTCTGGCCGGCCTTGGCACACGGCGCCGCGTCGCCCATGAGGAAAACCCGGACGTCCTCGCCCCCGCGCCCGGCGAGCGAGCGGGCCAGGCGCAGGCCGTTGTAGGTGCGCTCGCTCCCGTACGGCGCGTCGTTGAACACGAACAGCGCCTGGGACGCCGCTGGGCCTCCTTCCATCAGAGCGGTGCCCCCGCGGTCTCGACATCGAATCCTCGCGCGCGCCACTCGGGCACGCCGTCCTCCATGCGTACCGCGTCGAAGCCCCGCGCGCGCAGGCGCGCAACGGCCTCGATGGCCAGCACGCAGTAGGGGCCGCGGCAGTACGCCACGATCTCACCGTCGCGGTCGAAGTCCTCGAGGCGACCCTCGAGCTCGCCCAGCGGAGCCGAGACGGCGCCGGGGATGTGCCCGGACCGGTACTCCCGCTCGGGCCGGACATCGAGGAGTGTCACCCGGCCGGAGCGCATCCGCTCGATCAGGTCCACCGCGCCGATCGGCTCCATCGCCTCGCGTTCGTCGAGGAACAGCCGTGTCACCTGCTCGAGCTCGGCGAGGCGCGACTCGGCGAGGGCGCGCAGCGACCTGTAGAGGACGGCGACGTCGTCGTCGGCGAGCCGGTAGGTCACGAACACGCCCTTCCTCTCGGACTCGACGAGGCGCGCGCCGTGCAGGACCTGCAGGTGATGCGAGGTGTTGGCCAGCGACTGGCCTGCCTCGCCGGCGAGGGCGTCCACGGTCCGTGGTGCCTGACAGAGCAGATCCAGCAGCTCGAGGCGCCGCGGGCTCGCGAGCGCCTTGCCGATGCGCGCGAACTGCCCGTAGACCGCGTCCTTGTAGGCGCGACCGCTCGCCTGCATGTCGCCACTCTATCAAGTAATCATAGGAGTCCTTGAGTCTGGGTCCCGCCTGGCCCGTGGACGCCCGGTCAGCGCCCGAGTCGGGCCACGCGCAGCGCCGCGAGAAGCGTGACCACCGTCGCCAGCAGGGTCAGGCCGAGGCGTGTGAGGTCCACGATCGGGCGGATGCGGACCCCCTCTGGGCCGATCTCGATGGCCGCGACCGGGCGGCCCTCGGCGGTGCCGCCACCGCCGCCACCCCCACCGCCGCCACCCGACCCGTTACCGCCGGCGCCGAAGCCGAAGCCGCCGACGCGCAGCACGGCGGCGGCTGGCACCACGATGCGCTCGCCGGCCTGCTGGGGCGGGCCGAACACGCCATCCGCGTCGCAGCCTCGCGTCAGGGCGTCCAGCGCGGCACCCATGCGGCCCCCGACCGCCTCGACTGCCGCGCCGGCGTCGCCGGAACTCGGCTCCTGGCCGTTCGTGCTCATGGGAACCTCCTCGTGGTCAGGCGGGTGTGGGCCCACCGGTCGTCGTGCAGGCTGCGCGAACGCCAGCCCGACGGCGGCACCGCGGCCCTCCAGGGCCAGCAGGAGGCCGTCGGAGCGGAGCGCGGCGGCTGCGCCGTCCGGCATGCGCAGTGGTCGGATGGAGCGGAGCCGCCGGGCGATGGGTCTCATGGGCCTACCTCCCGCGCGCTGGACGCGCAGGCACGCTACTTGCTACTCGAGCGGCGTGTCGGGCACCCGGGCGCGCGGCTGCCCCGTGCCGCCGAGCAACTCGGCCAGCATGGCGCGGCCGCTGTGTGTGATGCACCACCCGGCGCCGTCGCGCTCGACGAGCGGCGGCTGGGCCTCGGCCATCTCCGTGATGCGCTCCGGGTCCAGCCCGTAGACCGCTCCGCTGAGCGACATCTCGGTGGCGCTCAGCGACCTGCCGGCCCGCTCCAGGGCCAGCAGCATCGCCGCGTGGCGGCGTCGCGCCGGGCTCCTGGGATCGAAAAGGGTCACCCTGAAGAGTGGTCGGCAGGGTCGGCGAAGAACTTGCGCGGCTTCCGAGCGGCGTCGTGTCCGAGCTGCCGGGGGCGCTGCGTTCGCGGCGCCGCGGTGCAGGGATTTCACTCCTTCCTCCGGTACTCTTACGCGTCAATGCGCATCGATGATCTGTTCGCAGCGCGGGGCGAGGAGCCCATCTTCTCGTTCGAGTTCTTCCCGCCCAAGACGCCCGAGGGCGAGCAGAAGCTGGCGGCCGCGCTCGACGTGGTCAGCGATCTCGAGCCGCACTTCATCTCGGTCACCTGGGGCGCGGGCGGCTCCACGCGCGCCAAGACGATCGACATCGTCGAGATGGTGCGCCGCAACCACGGGCTCGAGGCGATGGCGCATTTCACCTGTGTGGGCCTCACCGTGGACGACATCCACGTCGTACTGCGCGACATGGACGGGCGCGGCATCGAGAACGTGCTGGCGCTGCGCGGCGACCCGCCCGCGGGCGAGGACCGCTTCGAGCCCGTCGAGGGCGGCCTGAGCTATGCGTCGGAGCTGGCACGCCTGGTCGACCGCCACTACGACTTCTGCATCGTGGGCGCCTGCTACCCCGAGGTGCACCAGGAGTGCACCAGCATGGCCAGCGATCTGGCTCACCTGCGCGAGAAGGTCGACGCAGGGGTGCGGGTGCTCATCACCCAGCTCTTCTACGACAACGCCGACTACTTCCGCTTCGTCGACGAGGCGCGCAGCGCCGGCATCGACGTGCCCATCGTGCCCGGGATCATGCCCATCAGCAGCGCCGAGCAGTTGCGGCGCTTCACCGCCCTGTGCGGCGCCAGCATCCCTCCGGCCCTGGACGCCGAGCTGGACCGGCGAGAGGGCGATCCGGCCGCGGTGCAGGAGCTGGGCATCGCCTACGCCACCCAGCAGTGCGGCGAGCTGCTCGCCGGGGGAGCGCCCGGCGTGCACTTCTACACCATCAACCGCGCCGAGCCGGTGCGGGCTATCGTGTCGGCGCTGCGCCTCGGCCAGCCCTGGCACAGCGCACGCGGCCGGCTGCCCGAGCGCCTCGCCCGCTGACCGCGGCTCAGGGCCGCTCGTAGCGGCTGAGACGCGCCTCGAGGCGCTCGATGCGCCCCAGCAGCTCGCACGCGAGCACCGCGCCCTGGTGATCGAGGGCCAGATCGCGCCGTAGGCGCTCGGCGCGGGCCAGCAGGGCCACGGCATCCCTGCCGAAACGCTCGTCGTGGCGCGCTGCGTCGACGGGTTGCGCAAGCCCAAGCTCGATCAGGCGCCGCGCCGTGCGGCCGTGCACGCCGGACTCCCGGCACAGCTGCCGGAAGGTGAGCGTCTCATGGACCTCCTCGAAGACCACCACCCTGCGCTCGGACGATCGCCGGCCCGCCATCCGCGTCAACCTCGGGGCGCGAAGTCGCTGGCGTCGCGCAGCTCCTCGAAGAGCTCGCGCTCGCGGTCGCTGAGCTTGCGCGGGACGACCACTCTGACCGTGGCGAACAGGTCGCCGTCCTCGCCCTTCGGGTCGGGGAGGCCGCGACCGCGCAGGCGCAGCTTGCGGCCCGTGGACGACCCCCGGGGCACGGTGACCGAGACGGTCCCGTCGAGCGTCTCCACCGGCACCTTGGCGCCCAGCGCCGCCTCCCACGGAGCCACCGGCAGGTCGATGTGGAGATCGCGGCCCTCATGACGGAAGCGGGCGTGCGGGACCATGTGCGCCACCAGGAAGAGGTCGCCCCGCTCACCGCCGCCCAGCCCCTGGCCGCCCTGACCCGCGAGCCGGATGCGCCGGCCGTCGGTGATGCCGACCGGAATCTTGACGTCGAGGGCAGTGCCGTCCGGAAGGGTCAGACGGCGGGTGCTGCCGGCCGCCGCTTCCTCGAGCGTGACGTCGAGGACGGCCTCCACGTCGTTGCCGCGGATCCGGAACGTGGCGCCCTCGCCCCGGCGTCCGAAGAGCGCCTCGAACAGGTCGTCCTGACCGAACGCTGCGTCGTCGCCCACCGGTCCCCGCCCGGGCGGCGGCGCGCCGGCTGCGTCGACGTGGCGCCAGTCGTGGCCGAAGCGGTCGTACTTCTCGCGGGTCTCGGGGTCGCCCAGCACCTCGAAGGCCTCCCCCACCTCCTTGAAGCGCTCCTCGGCGTCCGGGTTGTCGCTGACATCGGGGTGGTGCGTCCGGGCCAGCCGGCGGTAGGCGCTGCGGATGTCCTCCTGCGACGCATCGCGGGAGACGCCCAGCACGTCGTAGTGGTCGCGGGTCCTCGTGCTCATCGTCCGGCCGCGTGGAAGGATGCCACGCAGGTCTCGGCCCGGCCTCCACGACGGCCGCGACGGTCGTCATGATCCGGCCGGACGACCCGGGAGGAACATGGACGCCCAGCAGTGGGAACCCATCGCGCGCCGCATCGAGGCCGCGTGGCCCGACACGCCCATGACGCCCCAGCGCTCCGAGATCTACCTGGAGGTGCTGGGCGACCTCGACGCCACCCACGTCGCCACCGCCGTCAACGCCCTGCTGCGCGAGGGGCGCGAGGAGCCCCCGCCTCCCGGCGTGGTTCGCGAGCGGGCGATGGCCGTGGCGCGAGCGGGCGCAGGCGAGCACGCGGGTGCGCCTCCGCCGCGGCGGGGCCGGGTCAGCCCGGTCTGGATCGTGCTCGGCGTCCTGGCGGTGGCCGCCGTCGCCATCATCGTCGTCGTCCTCGTGGTCAACGCGACCGGCGGCGACGACGCCACCACCACCGACGCTCCGGTCACGATCACCCAGACGACCACCGCCCCCGCGCCCTCGACCGACGTGGCGCCCACGGTCCCCACCGAGCCCACGGTGCCGAGCGAGCCCGCCGCCACGGCGCCCACCACGGACGCCGGGGGCGCCACGGATGCGGTGCCCTAGCAGTCGACCGTGATCAGCCAGACACGCCGGCCAGCCAGCCCAGCGTCAGCACGCCCACGCCGAGGGCCACGATCACGAGCGGGTGGAAGATGCGAGTGGTCATCGGTCCTTCCCAGGGGGTTGGGGTGCGCCGTGTGAGTTCGGCGTGAGCGGCGGCCCCTCCTTCCCCGGGCGCGGCGAGTAGGATCGGCCCGCGTGATCGGACCGTCCCAGGCTTTCGCGCTCGTCGACGTCGCCTCTGGCCTGGCCGGGACCGTGGGCCAGCCCGTCGACCAGCCGAAGCTGCTGGGGGCGCGCCAGATGCAGGCCATGTCGCTGGCCTGGCACATCATCCTGGTCTGCTTCGGCGTCACCTTCCCCGGCATCGTGCTGTTCACCGAGGCCCTGTGGCTCCGCACGGGGGACCTGGTCTACCGCGATCTGGCCCGCCGGTGGTCCAAGGTGATGCTGGTGCTGTTCGCCGTCGGGGCGGTGAGCGGCACGGTGCTCAGCTTCGAGCTGGGGATCCTGTGGCCGGAGTTCATGGCCCGCTTCGGCGACGTCTTCGGCGTGGCGTTCGCGCTCGAGGGCTTCGCGTTCTTCATCGAGGCCATCTTCATCGCGATCTACGTGTACGGCTGGAATCGCATCCCCGACAGGCTGCACCTGCTCACGGGCCTGCCGATGGTCGTGGCCGGCGTGGCGGGCGCGTACTTCGTCATCGCGGTGAACGCCTGGATGAACAACCCCACCGGCTTCGACGTGGTGAACGGCCAGGTCACCAACATCGACCCGTGGACCACGCTGACCAACACGGCGACCTGGCCCGAGCTGATCCACATGCTGATGGCCGCCTACATGGTGGCTGGCTTCCTGATGGGGGGCGTCTACGCGTGGGCCTGGCTGCGCGGCGACCGCAGCCGCAGGGTGCGCGTGGCGTTCGCGGTGCCTTTCACGCTGGCCGCCCTGGCGGCGCCCGCCCAACTGGTGGTGGGCGACTGGATCGCCCGCTACGTGGCCGTAGACCAGCCGATCAAGCTGGCCGCCCAGGAGGGCCTGGCCGAGACGACCGAGGGCGCGCCCTTCACCATCGGGGGCTGGTACGAGGACGGCGAGGTGCAGGGGGGCATCGAGATCCCCTACATGCTGTCAATCCTGGCGTTCCACGACCCCGACGCCACCGTGGAGGGGCTGAATGCGGTGCCACCCGAGGATCAGCCGCCGGTCAACACGGTGCGACTGGCCTTCCAGTTCATGGTCGCCGTGGGCACCGGCCTGGCCCTGCTGGCCGCCTGGTATCTGCTCGCCTGGTGGCGCAAGCGGCGCCTGCCGCAGTCGAAATGGTTCTACCGCGCCGCCATCCTGGCGGGACCCGCCGCCGCGGGTGCCCTGATCGCCGGCTGGATCGTCACCGAGGTGGGGCGCCAGCCCTGGATCGTCTACGACGTCATGCGCACCGAGTCGGCGGTCACCCAGGCCGACGGTGTCAACGTGGGCTTCGCCGTGCTCGCCTTCGTCTACGCCGCGCTGACGGTGGGGATCATCTACGTGCTCCGCCGCTTCGCCAAGCGCGACCGTGAGGCCGACGCCCTCACGACGGGCCCGGAGGCCCCCTGATGCTCGCCGAGTTCGCCGTCGCGCTGCTGGTTGTGGGTCTCGCGGCGTATGCCGTGCTGGGCGGGGCCGACTTCGGCGCCGGCTTCTGGGACCTCACGGCCGGGAGCGCGGAGCGCGGCGCCCGCGTGCGCGGACTGATCGAGCGATCGATGGGCCCGGTATGGGAGTCGAACCACGTCTGGCTGATCTTCGTGCTGGTGGTGTGCTGGACCACATTCCCCACCGCGTTCGGCTCGATCATGTCCACGCTGTGGGTGGCCCTGTTCATCGCGTTGATGGGCATCGTGCTGCGCGGCAGCGCGTTCGCCTTCCGCGGCGAGAGCGCCACCGTCTCGCAGCAGCGCTTCTTCGGCGTGATCTTCGCGGCGAGCTCGCTGATCGTGCCATTCTTCCTGGCGGCCGCGATCGGGGGGATCGCCTCGGGCCGGGTCCCGGCCGGAAACGCCGCGGGCGACCTGCTCACCAGCTGGGCCAACCCGACCAGCGTCCTCGTCGGGGTGCTGGCCATCGTCACCGGCGCCTACCTGGCCGCCGTCTACATGGCCGGCGACGCCCGGCGCGGCGGCCACGACGACCTGGTGGAGCGCATGCGCCTGCGGGCGCTGGGTGCCGGCGCTGCCGCCGGCGTCGTGGCGCTGGGCGGCTTCGGGGTGCTGCGCGAAGACGCCCGCCCGCTGTATGACGGGCTCACCGAGGGTGCGGGCCTCGTGGCGGTGATCATCTCGATCGTCGCCGGCATCGCCGGTCTGTGGCTCATCTGGACGCGCCGGTTCGCGCTCGCGCGCGTCGTGGCCGCCGCCGCGGTGGCGGCGGTGGCGTGCGGCTGGGCACTGGCCCAACAGCCCGAGTTTCTGCCGGGCGCGCTGACCGTCGAGGAGGCCGCCGCCGCCGACGCCACCCTCGCGGCCGTGCTGATCGCGTTCGTGGTGGGGGTGCTGGTCCTCGCGCCGTCGCTGGTGCTGCTGTGGCGCCTGGTGCTGCGCGGGCGCCTCGACCGCGACTTCCGACCCCTCGGACCGGACCGGCGCCGGTGAGCCGCAAGGGCGGCATCGCCCTGACCGTGGCCCTGTTCGCGGCCTACGTCCTCGTGATGGTCCCGTTCCACGGGCTCGTGCCGCGCGCGATCGGCGTGGTCCTGCTGTTCAGCTTCCTGGTGGTGGGGCTGTTCACCGTGGCGTCGCCCGCGTTCGTGCGGAGCGACGCCGACGCCGACCATTAGCTATAGCTAGGCGGGCACGATCTCCACGGTCCAGGTGCCGCCCTCCTCCACCTGGAGACGGTAGGTACCGGGCTCGAGCGCGACGCTCCCCTCCTCGTCGACCGAGCTGACCAGGGTGCGCTCGGGGTCGTCGGCCGTGAGCCGGAACTCCGTGCCCCCCACGTTCGTCCACGCGAGGGTGGACTGCGTACCCACCTCCACGATGCCGAGGTCCAGCGCGCCGCTGCCCGAGTAGTCGCGCGCCGTGGGGCTGGCGCTGTCGGTGTCGGGCGTGTCGGTGACGGGTGGCGCGGGCGTCGGCGGCGCGGGGATGGGCTCGATGACGGTGTCGGTGGCGGTGGTGACGTCGGTGACGGTGGGCGGCGGCAGGGGCTCGACCGGCGTGGTGGGGGTGGTGGCCGGCGCCGGAGCCGTTGCCACGGTGGAAGCCACGCCGGAGCCCTCGTCGTCGTCCTCGACGAAGGCCAGGTAGAAGCCGACGAAGGCAGCGGCGAACAGCGCGAGCCAGAACAGCACGATGACCGCGCGCCCGGCCGACGTGAGCGTGAGCCACGCCTCGCCAAGGTTGAAGGCCGGCTGCTGGCGCTCGGGCGGCGGCGGCACCCGCGCCGGAGGAAGCCCGTCGCCCTGGCCGGCCGGCGGATCGGCGTCGCCGGGCTCGCGAGGCTCGGGGTCCGGCATGGGAGCCGACAGTAGCAGCGAGCCCCGTCGTCACCGGCGCCGGACCGGCCGCACTAACCTGCCCCTGTGAGCGAGCACCACGACGCCCGGCACGAGCGAGGGCCTCATGAGGAGGAGACCCTCGAGGCGCTCGAGCGCGAGGAGCGCGACGAGCACTTCGCGTCGCTCGACCGCCTGCCATGGCCGCTGCGGCGGCGCAGGCGGGACCTCACGCCCGAGGAGCGGCGCGGGGTCCTGGAGCAGCTGTTCTTCGAGGGGCCCGAGTTCGTGCCCTTCCTGTGGCGGTTTTTCATCCTCACGGCGCTGTCCATCACCATCGCCACGTTCGGGCTGATCAACGACTCGGCGGCGGTGGTCATCGGCGCCATGCTCGTGGCACCCCTGATGACGCCGATCATGGGCTTCTCGGCGGCCATGGTGATGGCCTGGCCACGGCGCCAGATCCAGTCGGCGATCATCATCGGGGCGGCGGCGCTGTTCGGCATCGGGTTGTCGGCCGCGTGGGAGCTGCTGGTGCGGGGCGACCAGGCCACCATCTCCGATCAGATAGTGGCGCGCACGACGCCCAACATCCTGGACCTCGGCATCGCCATCGCGGCCGGCACCGCCGGCGCCTACGTAACGGTACGCACGCGCTCCGGTGGCGCGCTGCCGGGCGTGGCGGTGGCGGTGGCGCTGGTGCCGCCGCTGTCGACCGCGGGCATCCTCTTCGCGCGAGGCGAAGGGGGCCTGGCGCGAGGCGCGGTGCTGCTGTTCGTCACGAACCTCGCGGCCATCATCCTGGCGGCCGCCGTGGTCTTCATGGCCACGGGCTTCATCCCGCGTGCGCGGATGATCCGAAAGACCCGGCGCATCCGGTTCGGCCTGGCGCTCACCGCACTCGTGGTGATCGGCGTGGCGGTGCCGCTGGGGCGGCACACGCTCGTCACGGCTCGAGACGCCCAGCGCCGCGATCAGCTGACGAAGGGGATCGAGGACTGGATCGGCGACCGCCAGCTCACCATCGGCGACCTCGAGATCGACGAGGGCGGTGACGACGGCTGGCAGCTGGCGGTGCAGCTTGTAGGACCCGACCGACCCGCCTCTCCCCAGCCGCTGGCCGATGCCATCGCCGACACCGTGGGCCGCCCCGGCACTGTTCAGGTGGACTGGATCGAGGAGCGCCGCGACAAGGCGCGCGGCACCGTGACCTCCTCGTCGTAGGCCGGCGGCGCCCGGCCGATCAGGGAAGGCGAGCGCCGCGCCGGACCTCGGCGAGGTCGGCGAACGTCGTGAAGCTAGGTTTCGGGGCACCGTTCTCGCGCAGCAACCCCGCCGGCCAGTGGGCGTTGTCCTGAAGGTTGAACCAGATCACCGCCGCCACCTCTCCCCGCCTGACGAGAGGAAC
>JAUVPZ010000123.1 GCA_030598395.1 Miltoncostaeaceae bacterium
AGCAGAGCCATCCAGCGCCAACGGCGATGGGTCAGAGCGGCCTCCCGAGCCGCGGCCAGTCGGCGTGCGGGGCGGCCGGTCACCGTCGAAAGCTTCGCAGAACGGTCCCGGTGGCCTCGCTACCCTCTCCCCGTTGTCCGACCGCAAACTGTGGCGCTACTCCGACCTGACCCGCCTCTGGTCGTGGTGCCTCATCGGCGTGGCCGTGCTGCTGCTGCCCTTCTCTGTGGCGCTGCAATCTGGCGCCGCCGAGGGGGTGCACGGGTCGTACCTCGCCACTCTGGCGGCTGTCACCGGCCTGTCGGGGCTGCTGCTGTTCCCGCTGTTCCGGCTCTGGCTCTGCGGCTCGGCGCTGCCGTCGTCGCGCCTGCCCCGCGCGCAGCGAGCAGCGGGCCCCAGAATCCTTCCGGCATCACGGTCGGACTGGCGCCGCTGGTGGGTGGCGATCGCCCTCGTCCTGCTGGCGGGCGGCGCAGCGATGCTGGCGTTCCTGGTCGCGGTGCTGGGCCGGGGCGGCATCGCCGAGGGCGTGGTGGTGGGCATGATGGCAGCGTGGGGTGCGGCCACCCTGGGGGACGCCCGCCGCATCGCGCGCGCCGAGGACGCCGACGGACGCGACTACTACGCCGCCTGCCGGCGTCCGGTGGCGGTGGGCGACGACCTCGTATGGCTGCCCAGGGGCGCCGGTCCCGGAGACGAGGGGTCCTACCGGTCCGGGGGGCGCCGCTCTGGGAAGAGCCGGTCCGGCCGGTCGGCGTAGAGCCGGGTGAAGCCGCACTCCACGCAGGTCTCGGAGCTCAGCGCGCTGACCTTGCCGCTGGCCCACATCGACCGCTTGCGCTTCAGCGACACGAAGCCCGACAGCACGGTGGGCTCCACCGCCCCACCGCAACTCTCGCACCGCTTCGCCATGGTGCTAATATACCCCGCAGGGTATCGAACTGGCGTTCTTGTGCTCCGCTCCGGAGGTACGTGATGATCCGGCACGCGAAAACCGAGCGGGACCAGGACTGAGGCGGGGTCGATAGCGGGGCCCATTGGCCGAGCCGAGGACGCCGTATCCGCGACGGCTTGCAGCCGCCGGATCGCGGGGGAACTCCCGGAGTGGAGCACACGAGGAGGGCGTGGCGTGGCGGAAGTGCAGGATGTGATCATCGTCGGCGGCGGGCCGGCAGGCCTCACGGCGGCGATCTACGCCGGCCGGGCGAACCTGTCGCCCACGGTGTTCGAGGGCTTCGCTGCCGGAGGCCAACTGGTGCTGACCACCGACGTCGAGAACTATCCCGGTTTCCCGGAGGGCATTCAGGGCCCGGAGCTGATGCAGATGTTCCGCTCGCAGGCCGAGCGCTTCGGCGCCACCGTGATAGTCGAAGACGTGACCCGCGTCGACCTCTCGGAGCGTCCGTTCCGCGTGTGGGTCGACCAGGAGGAGCACCGCGGGAACAGCGTCATCATCTCCACTGGGGCGGCGGCGCGCTGGCTGGGCCTGCCGTCCGAGCAGCGGCTGCGCGGGTTCGGCGTGTCCACCTGCGCCACCTGCGACGGCTTCTTCTTCAAGGACCGGGCCATGGTGGTGGTGGGAGGGGGCGACTCGGCCATGGAGGAGGCGCTGTTCCTGTCGCGCATGGCCTCGCACGTGACCATCGTGCACCGGCGCAACGAGCTCCGCGCCTCGGCGATCATGGCCGACCGAGCGCTGGCGAACGAGAAGATCGACGTGCGCTGGAACGCCGTGGTCGAAGAGGTGCTCGGCGACGAGGTGGTGACGGGGGTGCGGGTGCGCGACGTCGTCACCGGCGAGCTGGAGGACATTCCCAGCGCCGCGGTGTTCGTGGCCATCGGCCACGATCCGATCACCGGCCTCTTCAGGGGGCAAGTCGAGCTGGACGATGCGGGCTACGTGGTCACAGACGGCACGCGCACCAGCGTGGAGGGCGTCTTCGCCAGCGGCGACGTGCAGGACACGGTCTACCGCCAGGCGGTCACCGCCGCCGGCAGCGGCTGCATGGCGGCCATGGACGCCGAGCGCTGGCTCGAGGACCAGGCCGCAAACCGGGCGAGCGCCGACCGGGCGCTGGCCGCGCAAAAGGACGGTTGAGATGGCGACAGTCAAGGAAGTGACCGAGGAGACCTTCCAGGGGGAGGTCCTCGAGTCGGAGGTGCCTGTGCTCGTCGACTTCTGGGCCGAATGGTGCGGTCCATGCCGCATGGTCGCCCCGGTGGTGGAGCAGATCGCCGCCGAGTCGGCTGGTCGTCTGGTCGTTGCCAAGCTGGACGTCGACCGCAGCCCGGCCATCGCTCAGCGCTACAACGTGCAGGGCATCCCGTTCATCGGACTGTTCGAGAACGGCAAGCTCACGCGTCACGCGGTGGGCGCCATGCCCAAGAACCAGCTCGAGCAGCAGCTCGGGCTCGCCTAGGAGGAGGGCGCGGGAGATGCCCACCTACGATTTGGCCTGCGACGCGTGCGATGCGCGGTTCGAGGTGTTCCGCCAGGGCTTCCTACGCGACGAGGACCGCGCCTGCACGGAGTGCGGCTCCATCGCGGTCCGGCAACTGTTCACCGGCTTCATCACGTCCCGCCCGGCCCGCGCCGACGCCGTTGCGGCGGCGGGCGGCTGCTGTGGTGGTGGTGGCTGCGGCTGCGCAGCGGGTTGAGCCCGTGGCCACGACCGCATCGACCAGCAGCGCGGACCTGACCGCCCGCCTGCGCCGCGCCGAGGGGCAGCTTCGCGGGGTTCAGCGCATGCTCGACGAGGGCGCCGAAGCGCGGCAGGTGCTGGTTCAGCTGGCGGCCGTGAAGGCCGCGGTCGATCAGGTGGGGTTGCGGCTCATCTCGCGCAAGCTGCGCGCATGCGTCGACGACGAGGGCGACATCTCAGCCGAGGACCTCGACGAGGTGCTGGCTACCTTCCTGCGCTTCGCGTCCCTCGGCTCGTGACGTGACGCTGCGGGAAGCCGCAACCCCGTCCGCTACAGCAGGTCGGCCAGCTCGGTCAGCGAGCGGACCCGCATGAGCCCCGGCCGGCTGGGGTGACGGCCCGCGCGGTCGAGCAGGACCGGGCGCATGCCGGCGCGCCTGGCGCCCTCCGCGTCGGCGAAGGGGTCGTCGCCGCAGTGGAGCGCGTCCTCGGGCGCGGCACCGATCGCGGCGAGCGCCCGGGCGAAGATGCCGGCGTTGGGCTTCGCTCTGCCGGCCGTCGCGCTGGTGATCACCGCGCCGAAGCGATCGCGCAGGCTGAGCCGCTCCAGGACGTCGGGCAGGGAGGCGTCCCAGTTGCTGACGACGGCCAGCGTCACCCCCGCTCGATCGAGCGCGTCGAGCGCGGGGAGGGCGTCGGCGGCGGGCTCGAACCGCAGCGACCTCATCAGCATGTCGGTGAGGCGCGAAAGCGACGGGGCGTCGTCGCCGAGGCCGGAACGCAGGACGGCGGCGCAGTCGCGGCGCAGGACGGCGAGGCTGGTCGCGTCGCGCCCGCGCATGTGGTTGAGGCGGTAGTGGCGGATCTCGGCGCGCAGCGCGCGCTCCACGTCGGCGGGCGCGTGCTCGTAACCCTCCTCCACGAGCAGCCCGTGCAGGCGCGACGCGGGCGAGTTCATCACCAGCAGCGTGCCGAACGCATCGAGCGTTACGGCGCCTGGTCGGGGCACAACCGCGCCTCGTGGGAATGCGCTCACGCGGTCATATAATGCTTCGCTGCGTGCGAAAGCGCTGGGAGGACACCGACTGCCGGCACGGCGCAGACGCATCGTCGCGCTGCTCGTCGCGGCGATCTTGATCGCCGCCGTCTGGGGGCCGGCGCTGATCGCGCGCGGCTACACCTCCGGCCCGGGCGGGGCGAAGGTTTCCCTCGCTCGGCCGGATCGGGGCTGGGAGTTCCTCGCGAACGCCGCCTGGATGTCGCGGGGTCCGGGACTGCCCACCGCCGCCGCGGCGCGGCGTCGGGCGCGGCGGGTCTGGGCGGGGCCTCCCGCTGTCGCCCAGCGCGTCGGCCTCGTCTACTTCGACGGCGCGTTCGACGCACCCGTGCCAAAGGGCGGAACTCCGCCACCGGTGCGGCGCAGCCGGGTGACGCCCCCGTCGCGGCTGGGCTGGGTGGTCACCGGTTCGGTGCGCGGAGGGCGTGAGCAGATGATCGGTCTCCTCGACTACCGCTCCGGCCGGGTGGGCTGGGACATCCGGCCGCTGGCGGAGGAGGTCGCCCCATGAACACGCGGCGGCGGAAACACCGCGGCCGTCGCCGACGACTGTACCGGCAGCGACACATCACCGCGTGGCGCATCGCCGGCGCCGTCGTGATCCTGGTGCTGGGCTCGCTGGCGCTGACGGCCACCCTGACCATCGACGCGGTGGGCGACGGCCTGCGGGACCAGAACGTGCAGGAGATCCGC
>JAUVPZ010000007.1 GCA_030598395.1 Miltoncostaeaceae bacterium
ACGACGCTCTGTGCGGTGACCGGGGCGACGGCGGGCGAGGCGCTCGCCGTGCCCGAGGGCGCAACCCTCGTTCGCGCGGCGATGTCCGAGGTGGTGGCGCTGGCGAACGCCCGGGGCATCGCGCTCACCGAGGCCGACGTGGAGGAGATGGCCGCGTTCAACGAGGAGCTGCGGCACTACCGACCCTCCACGGCGCGCGACCTTGACGCCGGCCGTCCCAGCGAGCGGTCGGCGCTCTCGGGCTTCGTGCTGCGGGAGGGCCTCCGCACCGGGGTGCCTGCGCCGGTCAACGAGGTGCTCGACGGCCTCCTGGCGCTGCAGGAGCAGCGAGGGCCGAGCGGCCACGATCGCCGCTCATGATGCCCTCAGCTCGGCGGGTGGCGTGGCTCGGAGGTCGAGCGAGCGCCTCGGGCGACCGGGCGGCTCCTCGTCCACCACGAGCTGCCAGAGGACGCCGGCGTCGCGCGCCGGCCACAGCGCCACCTGCGCCCTGCCACGCCCCGGGGGCAGGCCGATCCATGCCTCCCCGCTGGGGTGTCCGTGGGCATCGCGGGTGAGCAGCCCCACGCGCAGGGCCGCAGCCGAGCGTGGGCGGCGGAGGTGCACCACCACCGGGCCACCGCCCGCCCCGGGAACGGTGACGCGCACCACGGCCGGCAGAGCCCGTCGCCAGCGCCGCAGTTCGGTCCAGGATGCAGCGCCGAACACCAGCGGGCCGAGCGCCGCCGCCGGGATCAACGCCCAGACGCTGACCGCTCGCTGGTCGCCCACGGCGACACCGGCCCCCATGATGGCGGCGGCCCAGGCGAGCGCCAGCGCGGCCCACACCGCGGCGACGGCCGGCGAGCCGCGCGCGCCGAGCCCGAAGCCGCCGTTCATGCCCCCAGCGCGGCCGCCGACAGCACGCGCGCCACCACATCGTCGAAGCTCATGCCGCCGGCCTCGGCTGCCTTGGGAAGCAGGCTGGTGTCGGTCATGCCCGGGATGGCATTGATCTCCAGCACCCACAGCGCGCCGTCCGGGTCGAGGATGAGGTCCACGCGGCCGAACCCCCGGCAGCCGAGGGCGCGATAGCACGCCAGAGCGAGGCGCGCGGCCTCATCGGCCACGGCGTCCGGAAGGTCGGCCGGTGCCCGGAGCTCGGTGAGCCCGGGCGTGTAGCGCGCCTCGAAGTCATAGAACTCGCGGCCGTGGGGGATGGCCTCCACCGCCGGCAGGGTCCAGGCCGCGTCGCCCGCCCCCAGCACCGAGACCGCCAGCTCGCGACCCGGAACGAAGCGCTCCAGCATCACGTGGTCGTCGTAGCTCAGTGCGGCCATCAGCGAGCTGGCCACGCCGCCGGGCTCGTGGGCAACGCCGATGCCCAGCGCCGAGCCCTGCTTGGTGGGCTTGACCACCACCGGGAGCCCCAGCCGCTCGACGATGTCGGGCAGAGCCTCGGCGGCGCCCAGCTCGCGGAAGGCGTCCTGGCTAAACGAGAACCAGGCCGGCGTGGGGATCTCGGCCACCGAGAAGTGCGACTTGGCCACCACCTTGTCCATCGAGCGCTGGCAGGCCAGCACGCCGGATCCGGTGTAGGGGACCTCCAGAATCTCGAGCAGCTCCTGCACCGTGCCGTCCTCGCCACCCTTGCCGTGGAGCGCAACGAAGGCCGCGCCGGGGCGCTCGGTGCGCAGGGTGCGCACCAGGTGCTCGTCGACGTCGATCTCGAGGACCTCGCGGCCCAGCCGCCGCAGCGCCGCGGCCACGTTGGCCCCGCTTCGCAAGCTCACCTCCCGCTCCAGCGAGCGCCCGCCCTTGAGCACCGCCACGGGCCGGTCGCTCACCCGCCGCCTCCCAGGGCCCGGTGCAGGTCCATGGCCTGGGCGACGGTCTCACCGAGCCGCCGGATGCCCTCGGTGATGGTGGCCTCGGGGACGCCCGAGAAGTTGAGGCGCATGGAGCTGGTGCCCTGCCCGTCGAGGTAGGCTGCGGCGCCGGGCACGAACGCCACCTCGCTCTGGCTGATGGCCGCCGCCAGCAGGTCGCGCGTGTCCAGGTACGCGGGCAGGGTGGCCCACACGAACAGACCGCCGCGCGGGCGGGTCCACGTGGCCTCGGCGGGAAACTCCTCCTCCAGGGCGCGCAGCATCGCGTCGCGACGGCCGTGGTAGATGCCGTTCAGCCGCTCCACGTAGTCGCGCCAGTCGTAGCGCCGCAGGTACTCCAGGATGAAGCGCTGCGTCGTGGTCGAGGTCGCGAGGTCGGCGGCCTGCTTGCCCAGGTTCATCTTGCGCAGCACGGCCGCGGGCGCCGCCACCCAGCCCACGCGTAGACCGGGGGCCAGGATCTTCGAGAAGGTGGAGAGGTAGATCACCCACCCGGCGCCGTCGTCGAGCTCCCACAGCGTGGGGAGCGGATCGCCCTCGAAGCGGATCTGCCCGTAGGGATTGTCCTCCACGATCAGCAGCTCGCGCCGGTGCGCGATCTCGATGAGGCGGCGGCGGCGGGGCAGCGACATCGTGACGCCGCCCGGATTGTGGAAGTTCGGGATCGTGTAGAGCAGCTTGGGCGTGCGCCCCTCGGTGTCGAGGCGGTCGAGCGTCTCCTCGAGCAGGTCGATGCTCAGGCCGTCGTCGTCCAGCGGCACGTGCACCACGTCGGCCTCGTAGGTGGTGAAGACGGGCACCGCCCCCGGGTAGGTGGGGCCCTCGGCCAGCACGACGTCGCCGGGGTTGACGAAGGTGCGGATGGACAGGTCGATGGCCTGCTGCCCGCCGCTGGTGACGAGCACGTCGTCCACGCGCGCCCCCACGCCCTCGTGCGCCATCACCTCGACGATGCGCTCGCGCAGCTCGCCCAGGCCCTCGGTGGGCCCATACTGGAGCGACGAGGCGAGGTGCCCTGACGCCAGCACCTCCATCACCTCGTCGAAGGTCTCACGCTGGAACGAGGATGTATTCGGGAACCCCCCCGCAAGCGAGATGATCTCGGGGCGCTCCGACAGCGCCATCAGGTCGCGCATCGCCGAGCTGACGATGCCGGCCGCGCGGCTGGCGAAGCGGGCGTCGTAGCGCGCGGAGTCGCCCGGCTCGAGTGCCAGCTCTGCCGGGCGTGCGCGGGATGGGTCGGCGTGGGTCACGTCGAGGTGCCGCAAGGCTCCCTCACTCTAGTGTCCCGGGTGAGAGATTCGTCTGCCCATGAGTCTCTGGCTCGGGACACTCGCGTCCCGTGGCCGGATCGACGGCCAGGAGCTGCGACCGGGTCGGCGGTTGGTACCATCGGCGGTCGTGTCGACGACGTCCGCGCCGCGGCCCGCTGGGCGCGTCTTCCGCGTCCCCGGCGTCCGATCGGCCACGCGCGATGACTGGGCCCAGCTGGTCCGGTTCTGCCTGGTCGGCGGCACTGGCTACCTCGTCAACCTCGCGGTGTTCGGCGTGCTGGTGCACGGGTTCGGGATCCACCACGTGGTCGCCGCGACCGGCGCGTTCGGCGTGGCGTGGACCTGCAACTTCGTGTTCAACAAGTACTGGACCTTCCGCAACCACGACCGCCCGGCGATCCAGCAGGCGTGGCGGTACCTGACCGTGAGCCTGGTAGCCATGGGCCTGGGCCTCCTGATCCTCGACATCCTGGTCCAGGCCGAGCTGCCCCGGCTGGTCGCACAGGCCGCCGCCATCGCCGCCGTCACACCCCTCAACTTCCTGCTGAACCGGCGCTGGTCCTTCGGGTAGCCGCAGCACCGTGACCGGCCCCAAGGCGCGCCTGGCACTGCTTCTGGTCGCGCTGTGCGCCATGGCCTGGCTCGCCGGTGCGGCGGGGGCGCAGTCGCCGCCGCCGCGCGCGGTCGACGACCCCGCCGCGCCCGCGGCGGCGCGGGTGGTGCGGGGTCTGGTGCTGGCGGTGGCGCAGGACATCGAGGCCCTGCAGCGCGAGACCGACCTCACGCCCGCCCCGCGGCCCACGCTCGGGGAGAAGGAGGCGATCGCAATCGCCGGCGGCTCGGGGCGACTCCAGGACTGGATCGCCGGGCACCCCATCACGCGCTCGGCCGCCGAGTTCGAGCCCGACGAGTCGCGCTGGAAGGTCTCGTACGTCAGCGAGGACGCGGACGGCGAGGAGGAGGTCGAGGCCCAGGTGTTCGTGGCCGACGGCGGCGGAACCATCGCCGAGGTGCGCACCGGGCCGCAGGTGGCGTGGATGATGGCCCGCGGCAACCCGGGGGCCTTCGGGCGGGCGATCAACCGCGAGGCGATCTGGCTGACCCTGTCGGCGCTGTTCCTGCTGCCGCTGTTGACGGTGCGGCGCCTGATCTCGTGGCGCACGCTGGACCTTCTGGTGCTGCTCTCGTTCTCGATCTCGCTGATCTGGTTCAACCGGGGCGAGATCTTCACGTCGGTGCCGCTGGCGTATCCCCCGCTGATCTACCTCGGCGCACGGCTCACCTGGATCGGGCTGCGGCGCCGGCGCCGGCCGGTGGACGCCCCGGCCCCCGACAGGCCCGAGGAGGCCCCGCGTCCGCGCTTCGTGGGCTGGGCGCCAACCTGGGTGCTGTTCTCGGCCATGACGGTGGCGCTGGGACTGCGGTACGGGCTGAACGCGTTCGACAGCAACGTCATCGACGTGGGATACGCCGGCGTCATCGGCGCCGACCGCATCTCCCAGGGGATCACGCCCTACGGCACCTTTCCCAGCGACTGCGGGTCGTGCGACACCTACGGCCCGCTGAACTACCTGCTGTACGTGCCGTTCGAGGCAGCGCAGCCCTGGAGCGGCGCATGGGATGCGCTTCCGGCCGCGCACGGGGCCGCGGTGATGTTCGACGTTCTGGCCGTGGCCGGGATGATCGCGCTCGGCTGGTCGCTGGGCGGGCTGCGGCTGGGGGCGGCCCTCGGGTTGGCCTGGGCGGCGTTCCCGTTCACCGGCTTCGCCCTGGCGACGAACGCCAACGACACGCTCGTCGCTGCCGCGCTCATCTGGGGCCTGGTGCTGGCGCGACGTCCGGCCGGGCGCGGCCTGGCGCTGGGCCTCGCCGTGGCGTCCAAGTTCGGACCCGCCGTGCTGCTGCCGCTGTGGAGCCGCCAGCCCTTCCCCCGACCTGGGCCGGGACGCCGCCGCCTCCTGGCGTACGCGGGCGGGCTGGCGGCGGCGCTGGCGCTGGTGGGCTGGGTGCTCCTGCTCGACGGCGACGACGGCGTGCGCGCGTTCTGGTCGCGCACGCTCGGCTACCAGCTGGGGCGTGACTCGCCGTTCTCAATCTGGGGCCAGTACCCCGCGCTGCGGCCGCTGCAGCTTGCCCTCATGGCCGGCGTCGTGATCGCCGCTCTCGTGATGCTGCGTTACCCCCGGCGGATGGATCTGCTGCGCATGACGGCCCTTTCGGGCGCGCTCGTCATCGGTGTCGAGCTGGCGGCGACCCACTGGTTCTACCTCTACATCCCGTGGTTCCTGCCGTTCGCACTGGTGGCGCTGGTGCCGGAGTGGCGCCGGCCCAGGCAGCCCGCGCCCCCCGCGCCGCCGGCCGCCGCCGCCCGGGAGCGCCAGACAGCCGTGCTCACGCGATGAGCGACCGCCGGCTCGAGCTCGGCGTCGTGGCGCTGGCCGTGCTGGTGTGGGCCCTGCCGCTGCAGCTGGCGAGCCCGTGGGCGGGCACCGTCATCACCGACGTGCCCGTCTACGCCGAGGCGGCCGGCGCGATGCTGGACGGGCAGCTGCCGTACCGGGACTTCACCCTCGAGTACCCGCCGCTGGCGACGCTCGTCTTCCTCGTCCCCGACCTCCTGCCGGTTGGATATGGCGAGGCATTTTCGGTCCTGATGCTGATCGCCCTGTGCGGGCTTGCGCTGGGCGTCATGGCCACCGCGCGGGCGCTGGGCTTCAGCCGGCGGCGGGAGGCCGTGGCGGGGGTCGCCATCGCACTCTCGCCGCTGCTGCTGGGCAACCTGGTGGAGACGCGCTTCGACCTGGTGGTGGCGGCCGCGGTGGCCTGGACCCTGTGGGCGGCTGCATCGGGGCGCCTTCGCCTGGCATGGGCGCTTCTGGCGGTGGCCAGCCTGATCAAGCTGTTCCCGCTCGCGCTCGCCCCGGCCTTGGCGATCTACTGCTGGCGGCGGCGTGGAGGGCGCGCCACGCTGAGCGGAGCAGGGATCGGCGCAGCCGTGCTCGCCGTGGGGGTGCTGCCGTTCGCCGCGCTGTCGCTCAGCGGCACGTGGGGACTGGTCGACTACCACCTCGACCGTCCACCGCAGATCGAGTCGTCGGCGGCCGCCTACATGCTGGCGCTCCACGCGCTCGCGGATGTCCCCGTGGCGGTCGAGAACTCGTTCGGCAGCCAGGGCCTGTCCGGCCAGGGCGTCGCCATCGTGGCGGCGTTCTCGGCCGCGGCGGCGCTGGTCGCCATCGGTGCGGCGCTCGTCACCCAGTGGCTGGCCTCGCGCGGCGCGCGTCCGCCGGGCGACGCGCGCCTCTTCGTGGCGGCGTCGGCGGCCGTGGTCGCGGCCCTGCTCGCCGGCGGCAAGGTGCTGTCGCCGCAGTTCGTCGTCTGGCTGCTGCCATTCGGCTTTCTGATCGCCGGGCGCTTCGCCTGGCTCGCGGCCGGCGGCACGGTGCTGGCAATGCTCCTCACCCAGGCGTACTTCCCCTCCATCTACTGGAACCTCGTGGCTCTCGACTCAGGGCCCATCTGGCTGCTGATCGCACGCAACGCCGTCATCATCGGGCTCATCGGTGCCTGCTGGCCGCGTCCCTCGGTTGCGCTGCGGTCGGAGGGCCGCGTGCTGTGGTGGCGTCGGCCCCCGGCGGCGCCACAGCGCGAACGGGCGGCGGCCGGCCGCTTCCTCACGGACTGAGGTTCACCCGCCACCGTCGGCGGGCGGAGCGGAACCGCCACCCGGCGACGCGCGGCGCGAGCGTGCCTACATGCGAGGGGTGCGTGCCCTCGGGCTGGCCCTGCTTCTTTCCACCACCCTCGTCGTGGCCGGCTGCGCGAGCGTGCTGGCCCCCCTCCAGCCGGACCCCGGCGGGAGCGAGCGGCGCGAGGTGGCCCCGGCCGATGCTCGCGCGCACGGGCTGCCAACGCGGCCCAAGGGCCCGTCGCGGTCCATCGGGCTGCCCTGGTCGGGTGGGCTGGAGGGCGGCGTTCGGCTCCCGGCTGCGGGATCGTCCCACGTGACCTGGGATCCCGTGCTGCGTCGCTCCCCCAACCGCGACTGGCGCCAGTTCGGCACCTACCGGACGGTACGCAGGGTGATCGAGGTGGCAGCGGACTACCGGCGCGCCCATCCGGGCGCCCCGCGCGTCGTGGTCGGCGATCTCAGCCGCCCGCGGGGGGGCGACTTCGGTGTGCGCTACGGCCTGCCGGGGCACGCCTCACACCAGAACGGCGTGGACGTGGACGTCTACTACCCCCGTCGCGACGGGCGCGCGACGGCGCCGCTCACCGTGAGCCAGGTGCACCGCAGCCGCTCGCGCGACCTGCTGCGCGGCTTCCTCCGTGCGGGCGCGGGCGTGATCTTCGTCAGCCCCGAGACCGGCCTCGCCGGACAGGGTCGCCGGGTGCGGCTCATCCCGAACCACGAGACCCACAGGCATGTGCGCTTCGGGCCCGCCTACCCGGGCTGAGCGTTCGATCTACTCGCCCGCCTCGAGCGAAAAGGCCACGATCGACGTGGCCCGCCCGTCGGCGTCCGCGTCGATCACCGCGCCCTCCACGCGCACGCCGTCGTCGGCGGGCTCGAACGTCCCGGGGGCGCCGGTGAGGAAGCGGCGCAGGATCGTCTCGGTGCGGACCCCGATGACCGAGTCGTGCGGGCCGGTCATGCCGAGGTCGGTGATGTAGGCGGTTCCGCCGGGCAGCAGCCGGGCGTCGGCCGTCTGGACGTGGGTATGGGTGCCAGCGACCGCCGTGACGCGGCCGTCCAGATGGCGGCCCAGGGCCACCTTCTCGCTGGTGGCCTCGGCGTGGACGTCGACGAGTACACGGGGGGTCCGGCGGGCGGCCTGCTCCACCAGCTCCTCGGCGGCCGCAAAGGGGCTGCGCGCGGCGTCCATGAACACCGAGCCCACAACGTTCACCACCGCGACGGGCCCGGCGGGCGTCTCGACCACGACAAGACCGCTGCCGGGCGCGCGCACCGCCAGGTTGTCGGGGCGCAGGACGCGCGGCTCGGCGGCCAGCAGGGGGTAGAGCTCCGTGCGCCGCAGGGTGTGGTTCCCGCCGGTCAGGACATCGACGCCGGCGTCCAGGAGCTGCCTGGCCTGCCGCGCGGAGGTGCCCACGCCGGCCGCGGCGTTCTCGGCGTTGACGACCACGACGTCGGGGCGGTGCTCGCGGCGCAGGTCGGGCAGGAGCGCAAGCAGGGCCCGCAGGCCCACGCCGCCGACCACGTCGCCGATGAGCAGCGCCCTCACCGCGTCACGGCAGCAAGTCGACCGCCGTTCGCACCATTTCCAGATGTGCGTGGTTGCCCTCGTCGTGGCTGAACTCGGCCAGTTCCTGCTCGGCGATGGGCGAGAAGTCGCGCACCTGGCCCAGCACCGTGGCCCCCGCACGGACGGCCGTGCCCACGGTGGGTCGCTCGCTGGCCCCTCCGGCCTCGAGGTGGGTCATGCGCAGCACGGCGCCACTGCCGGAGGCGGGCTCGATGACCACCTCGTAGCCCTGCGTGGATCCCGACACCGTGTAGTCGGCCACGCTGGCGACGACCCCGTCCACCGGGGCATAGACGGTCGTGCCGGCCGCGGCGCCCACGTCGAGTCCCGCGGTCTCGGGACCGTCCCGGCCGAGACGGGGCGCGGTGTCGTGCTCCACGTCCCCGGCAGGCGCAAACGCCACCGCCGAGCGGTTGTTGAGCGGGTGGTAGACGATGGCGGTGACACGCTCGGGGTCGACTGGCAGGTGCACCGCAACGTTGTCCACGGTAGCGATGACCTGCTCGGGCGGCCGTTCTCCGCCCCCGGGGCTGGGCTCTGGGACCGGCGAGGAGGGACCGGCTGCCCCCGAGCTGCCTCCGCCTCCGACCAGCGCGATGACCACCGCCACGATCCCGACCACGATCAGAGGGATCGAGGCGGTGGCAAGGACGCGCCGCCGGCGCACGCGCACTCGGCGCTGCCGGTCCACGCGCTTCCTCGCCAGCTCCTGCTGGGTCACGCGCGGCATGGACACCGAGGCTAGCGCGCCCACCGGCGGCGCGCGAGCAGGGCGGGGAACCGGCGCCTCCCCGGAGGGCCCCGCATGCCTGGGGATGGTTGACCGGACGTTTGGCGTTCGGCCCGCGGGAGCCGGTGAGCGGGCACTACTATGGCGCCCGAGTGTCCCGCGCCCGCCCCCACGCCCCCGTGGGCTCAGGTGCTTCTGGCCGCGCAGGGCTGGTGGCCGTGACGCGCACCGTCACGCCGCCGCCTCAGGTGGATCGCGGGCCGTGACCGCGCCTTCTGCGCCCCTGCTCCGGGCGGTGGGCCTCACCCGCCGCTACGGGGACTTCCTGGCGCTCGACGGCATTGACGTGGCGCTCTCGCGGGGCGAGGCGGTGGCGCTCACGGGCCCCAACGGCGCCGGCAAGACGACGTTGCTGTCGATCCTGGCCGGAGTCACCCGTCCAACGGACGGCACGGTCGAAGCTCGCAACGGGCGTCCCGGCTGGGTGCCGCAGGGGCCGTCCCTGTACGGACGGCTGACCACGGCGGAGAACCTGCGCCTGTTCGCAGCCCTGGAGGGCGACGCCGACCCCGACGGGCTGACCGCCGACCTCATCGCCCGCGCCGACCTGACGGGCTTCGCCGACCAGCCAGCGCACACGCTCTCGACGGGGACGCTGCAGCGCCTCAACCTGTGCGTCGCGCTGGCGGGACGCCCCGGCGCCCTGCTGCTGGACGAACCCACCGCATCGCTCAGCCCCGACCAGCGACACCGATTCTGGGACTGGCTGGCCGAGCTGCGTGCCGACGCCGGGCTCGCCGTGCTGTTCTCCACCCAGTCGGTCGATGAGGCCGTCCGCCGCGCCGACCGCCTGCTGGTACTGGCACGCGGCCGGGTGGCGTTCGCCGGTGGCCCCGAGGAGCTCGCGAGCGGCGCGGCCAGCGACCCCGCGCAGGCCGAGGCAGCATTCCTCCGGCTCGTCTCGGACGACGGGCCGTGAGGCCACTTCGCGCCGCCCTTCTCCTGGGCGTCAAGGATGCCCGGGTGCTGTGGCGCTCGCCCGCGACGGTCGCACTGCTGCTGGGCTATCCGATCCTGGTGGCCCTGCTGGTGGCGGTGGCGCTCCAGACCGAAGGCCGCCAGCCGGCGGTGGCGCTGGTGAACCTGGACACATCCGGGACCAGCGTGCGCGTGGGCCAGCAGCGGCTCAGCGTGGCCGACTACACCGACCGCCTCGCCGAGGAGGTCGATCTGAAGCCGCTCGGGCCCGAGCAGGCCCAGCGCGAGCTGGAGGCGGGGCGCGTGGCCGCGATCATCACGCTTCCCGAAGGCTTCGTGGCCGATCTGCGCTCCGGGCTTGCGCCAGCGCAGGTCATCCTGACCACCAGCCCGCGCCAGCCGATCGTCGCCGAGTCCATCCGGCGGCGCCTCGAGGCCGCCGTCTTCCGCTTCAACCAGAGCCTCGCGGGGGAGTACGTCGCCAACGTGATCGCGCTGGTGGACCTCGTGGTCAACGGCGGCGACCTGGGGATCTTCGGCCGATCGGTGGAGGCCATCGGCCTGGTGCGGGCGCGCGATTTGGTGCAGGAGGTGCAGGCGACGCTGCGCCAGCGTGGCGACGACGAGGTGGCCGACCGGCTGGACCCCATCGTCACGTTCATCGACGGCGCGGCGGCCAACCTGGACCTGGCCCGCCCGGCCGCGAACGCCATCCGATCGCCCATCGAGCTCGAGGTGAACGAGGAGGCGCGCGGCAGCCAGCCGCTGTCGGCCTTCGGGTTCGCCGGCGCGCTCGTCGTCAGCCTGGGCCTGGCCGGCGCGCTGCTCGCCGCCGCCACCCTGTCCGGCGAGCGCGACGAGAACGTGCTCGTGCGACTGCGGCGCGGGCTCGTCCCGGCCCCGGCGCTCGTCGGAGGGAAGGTGGCGCTCACCGCGGTGGCCTGCATGGTGGTGGGCCTGGTGCTGCTCGCCCTGGTGGCGCTGCTGACCGCCCTCGCGGTGGGGCGGTGGGCGCTGTGGTTGCCCGTGCTGCTGCTGGCCGGCGCGGCGTTCGGCGCCTTCGGCACGCTGATCGGCGCGGCCGCGCGCGATTCGCGCACCGCGCTGCTCGCCACCCTCATGCTGTCGGTGCCCCTGGTGGCCGTCGGCCTGATCCCCAACAGCGCCCCTGCCGACGTCGTGGCCGCATTGGTGCCCTTCGGCCCGGCGTTCGACAGCTTCCAGACCCTGCTGGTCGAGCCCGAGGTCCCGACGCGGGTGCTGCTCGAGATGGGTCATCTGGCCCTGCTGGCCGTTGCCTTCGGCGCCGCCGCCGCGTGGGTGCTGGCCGCTCGGCCCACCTGAGAGGCTGGCTCACCCGCCAGCGGGGCCCTTGCGACCG
Source organism: Miltoncostaeaceae bacterium (assembly GCA_030598395.1). Taxonomy (GTDB): domain Bacteria; phylum Actinomycetota; class Thermoleophilia; order Miltoncostaeales; family Miltoncostaeaceae; genus JAUVPZ01. The sequence goes on from JAUVPZ010000007.1 coordinate 11,499, forward strand.
GAGCCGAGCCGCCGGGGCCGCCTCAGCCGGGCGCCGCGGCGGTCGGATCCAGCGGCTCGGGCTCGGCGGCCAGCGCCTCGTCCAGCCGCTTCCGGTAGTCCCTCGAGCGCAAATCGATCGCCCCGAAGCGGCGGGTGTGCTGTGAGGACATCTGGATGTCCCACAGGGTGAACCCGGCCCGCACCAGCATGGCGGCGGCAGCCACGAGCGCCGCGTTCCCGGCGTCCGTGCGGCGGTGGAACATGCTCTCGGAGGTGAACAGCCCCCCGAGCGCCACACCGAACAGCCCGCCGCACAGCCGCCCGTCGCGCCAGGCCTCCACGCTGTGGGCGTGGCCGGCGCGGTGGAGGCGCACGTACGCGGCGGCCAGGCGGGGCGTGAGCCAGGCGTCGCGCCGGCCGACGGCGCAGGCCGCCACGACCGCCGGGAAATCATGGTCCACCCGTACGCTGTAGCGCTCGCGCCAGAGCGCCCGCCGCACCGAGGGCGGCACCCGGAAGCCCTCGATGGGCAGCACCGCGCGCGGGTCGGCCTCGTAGAAGGGGATCGGCCCGGGCGTGCCGGGCTGGTCCATGGGGAAGTAGCCCAGCGCGTAGGCGCGGAGCAGCTCCTCCGGCGACGGTCCGCGCCCTATGGCACCCAGATGTCGCCCGCGGGGGTGATGACCAGCTCGTGGGTCCACGCGCGCTCGCTCTGGGCCTCCAGGTACGCCACCGCCGCGGCCACGTCCTCGGGGTCCAGACCGTCGCGCTCGGGGCGTCCCGCCATGGGGTTCCGCTCGGTGCGGACCATCCCGTCCGCGATCAGCAGCGCCACGTGGACGCCGACGGCACGGAGCTCCTGCGCGGCGGCGTGGGTGAGCGCCCGCGCCGCCGCCTGGGCCGCGCCCCACGCCCCTCGACCGGGGAAGGCCCGCCGGGCGGAGCCACCCGAGACCTGGATGATCGTCCCGGTGCCAGTGCGGGCCATCGCCGCGGCGGCGGATCGCAGCACGGCCCACGCGTGGGGCACGAAGCCGGCCATCCAGTCGTCGAGTCGCTCGGGGGGCGCCTCGGCCACCGGCCCGCCGCCGAAGCCCTGGTCCCGCGGCGCCGCCGCGACGGCGTTGACCACCAGGTCGAGACCGCCGAGATCGAGCTGGGCCCGGGCCACGACCTCCTCGACGAAGTGCGGGCTCGACGCGTCGCCGGCCACGGTCACGACCTCCGGGTGAAACTCGGCGAGCCGTTCGAGCGTCTCGGCGGTGCGCGACACGGCCATCACCCGCCAGCCGCGCGCCAGGCGCTCGCCCACCACAGCGCGCCCGACGTTGCGTGCCCCGAACACGACCGCCACACCTGGATCGGCCACGCGCATATGGTGTCAGGCGCGCCGGGCCGAGGCCGGTACAATCGCGTCGTGATCGACGCGACGAGCGCCACCGCTGCAGGCGTCGGCGCATTTCCCCAGGTTCGCCCGCGCCGCCTGCGCGTCACCGCCGGGATCCGGCGGCTGGTGCGCGAGACGCGCGTCAGCCCCGACCAGCTCGTGCTGCCGGCATTCGCCGTCGCGGGAAGGGGGGTCGAGCAGCCCATCGAGGCGCTCGCCGGTCAGCGCCGCCAGTCGCCGGACCTCCTGGCCGAGACGGCGGCGCGCGTGGCAGCCGCGGGCGTGCGTGCGATGCTGGTATTCGGGGTGACCGACGACAAGGATCCCGCGGCCAGCGCGGCCTACGAGGCGGGCGCGCCGGCGCAGGCCGCCGTGGCGGCCATCAAGGAAGCCGTGCCCGACATGGTCGTCATCACCGACGTCTGCCTATGTGGCTACACGGACCACGGCCACTGTGGCGTGGTGGTCGACGGCCGCGTCCACAACGACCTGTCGCTCGAGCTGCTGGCGCGCACGGCGGTGAGCCACGCCGAGGCGGGGGCCGACATCGTGGCCCCCAGCGACATGATGGACGGTCGCGTGGGCGCCATCCGCGCCGCGCTCGACGCCGAGGGCCACGAGGACGTCGCCGTGCTGAGCTACGCGGCCAAGTACGCCTCGGCGTTCTACGGGCCGTTCCGCGAGGCGGTCGGCTCGGCGCCCAGCACTGGCGACCGGCGCGGCTACCAGATGGACCCGCCCACCATCCGCGAGGCGCTGCGCGAGATCGCCCAGGACGAGCTGGAGGGTGCCGACATGGTCATGGTGAAGCCCGCCGCCACGTACCTCGACGTCATCGCGGCAGCGCGCGCCGCGAGCGAGCTGCCCGTAGCCGCGTACCAGGTCAGCGGCGAGTACGCGATGCTCAAGGCGGCAGCGGCCCGCGGCTGGCTTGACGAGCGCGAGGCAGCCCTCGAGACCCTCACGGCCATCGTGCGCGCCGGCGCCGACGTCGTCATCACCTACTTCGCCGAGGACGCCGCCGGCTGGCTCCAGGAGGCGAGCGCGTGACCACGGCCGCCAGCCCCTCGGGCGCGCCCCGCGCGCGGCCGGACGACACCGACCGCGACCTGCTCAACGAGCTGCAGGCGGGCATCGCCTTCGAGCGCCGGCCGTACGCCGAGGTGGGCGCGCGGCTGAGCATGGACGAGGACGAGGTCCTGCGTCGGCTGACCCGGCTCAAGCAGGGCGGCGTGGTGCGCCAGCTGTCGGCGATCTTCGACACGCGCGCGCTGGGGTACGAGAGCTCGCTGGTGGCCGCGCGCTACCCCGAGGACCGCCTGTCTGACGCGGCCGACATCGTGGGCGGCCACCCGGGGGTGAGCCACAACTACCGGCGCAGCCACGCGTTCAACCTCTGGTACACGGTGGCCGTCGAGCGCGGCTCGCGCCTGGGCCTGGAGGACACGGTGGAGCGGCTTCGGGAGGCCACCGCCGCCGAGTCGATGCGGATGCTGCCCACGCTCAAGCTCTACAAGATCAACGTCCAGCTCGACATGACCGGCAAACAGGCGGCCGACGAGAAGGACGAGGCCCCGCGGCCGGCGCCGCGGCGCGGGGATGGCGCACCGCCCACCGAGGCCGATCGCCAGGCCGTCCGGATCCTGCAGCGCGACCTTCCCCTGGTGCCGGGCCCCTTCGACGCCTGGGCCGAGGAGGCAGGGGTCGATGTGGACGATCTATTGGGCTGGGCCCAGACCTTCGTGGACCGCAGCTACATGCGCCGCTTCGCCGCGGTGCTGAACCACCGGCGCGCGGGGTTCGGCGCCAACGGCATGGCCGTGTGGCAGGTCCCGGAGGAGCGCCTGGAGGAGCTGGGGGTGCGCATGGCGGCGTTCCGGGCCGTGTCGCACTGCTACCGCCGCCCAACCTACCCCGACTGGCCGTACAACCTGTTCACGATGGTGCACTCGCGCAGCATGGAGGGGTGCGAGGAGACGATCGCCGCCATCGCGGAGGAGACCGGGCTCACCGCTCGGGACGACCGCGCCGTCCTCTACTCCACCTACGAGTACAAGAAGGTGCGACTGGTCTACTTCACGCCCGAGTACCGGGAGTGGGAGGACCTGGCGCTCGCGGGCGAGGCCCTGCCGCGCTGGAAAGGGGCGTGACCCGCAGCGCCGAGCTCTACGAGCGCGCCCGCCGGGTGCTGGTGGGCGGCGTCAACAGCCCCGTGCGCGCCATGGGCCCCATCGGCCGCGACCCGCTGTTCATCGAACGGGCCAAGGGGCCGTACGTGTGGGACGCCGACGGCGCGCGGTACGTCGACTACCTGGCGACGTGGGGCCCGGCCATCCTGGGTCACGCCCCGCCGGCGGTGATGCGCGCCATCGAGGCGGCGCTGCCGTCGGGCACCAGCTTCGGGGCGCCCACCGAGGCCGAGGTGCGGTTCGCCGAGGCCGTGGCCAGCGCCATGCCCAGCATCGAGCAGCTGCGCATGACCAGCTCCGGGGGCGAGGCGGTGGCCGGCGCCCTGCGCCTGGCGCGCGCGGCCACCGGACGCGACGTCATCGTGAAGACCGAGGGCGGGTACCACGGAGCCATCGACGGGATGCTGGCCGCCGCAGGCAGCGGCGCCACCACGCTCGGCGTGCCCACCAGCCCGGGCGTGCCGGCCGGCGCCACGGCGGCCACCCGGCTGGTGCCGTTCAACGACCTCGCGGCGGCCGAGGCCGCGCTGGACGGCGCGGCGGCGATGATCGTGGAGCCGGTTGCCGGGAACATGGGGGTGGTGGCCCCGGCCGACGGCTACCTGGCGGGCCTGCGCGCGGTCTGCGACCGAGCCGGGGCGCTACTGATCCTCGACGAGGTGATGACCGGCTTCCGGGTGGCCCACGGCGGCGCGCAGCAGCGCTACGGCGTGCAGGCGCACCTCACCTGCCTCGGCAAGGTGATCGGCGGCGGGCTGCCGGTGGGGGCCTTCGGTGGCCCCAGGGAGATCATGCGCGAGCTGGCGCCCGAGGGGCCCTGCTACCAGGCCGGCACCCTCTCGGGGAACCCGCTGGCCACCGCGGCGGGCCTCGCTGCGCTGGGCGAGCTGGCCGACCCGGCCGTGTACGAGCGACTCGAGGCCACCGGCGCAGCGCTGGAGGCGCTCATCGCGGGCTGCGGGGCGCGCGTCGTGGTCAACCGCGTGGGGTCGATGATGACCCCCTTCTTCCAGGAGGGCCCGGTGGTCGACTATGCGTCGGCCACGCGCAGCGACACGGAGGCGTACGCCGCCTTCGCACGGCGCCTCCTGGAAGGTGGTGTGTACCCGCCGCCCAGCCAGTACGAGGCGTGGTTCGTCAGCGCCGCGCACGGCCCCGAGGAGCTCGCGGCCACCGGGCAGGCGCTCGGGGCGGCGACGGCGTGAGGAACGCGCTGGCGGCCGAACCCACCCTGGGGCCGGACCTTCTCAGCACCCCCGCTCCGCCCCTGCTGGCGCCGCTGGCCGAGCCGGCGCTCATGCCGTCCGCGGCGGTGGGGCTGGACCTCATCCTGGAGGGGTTCCTACTGCACCACGGCACGCCGCGCCAGCTGGCCGTCAGCGACCGTGGCCGCCAGGTGCTGGCGGGCGACTACTGCTACGCCGCCGGCCTGGTGCGCGTGGCCTCGGCGGGCGAGCTGTTCATGATCGAGGCCCTCTCGGCGCTGATCGCCGCCGGGGCGGGAATGGCCGCCCGCGACGATCACGCGGCCATGGTGCCGCTGTGGCGAGCCACCGTCCGAGCGATCGCGGGCGACGAGCCGGGGCTGCGCAGCCGCTACTGGTCGGCCACCGCGGCGCTCGAGCGGGGCGATCCGTCCGAGCTGGAGCGGCTCGCGGCAGAGCTCGGTCCGACCCTGGGCCTGGAGGAGGCCCTGCGCCGATGAGCGGCGACTTGCGCCAGTGGATCGGCCAGCTGCGAAAGGCCGGCCAGCTGGCCGACGTCCGCGTGCCGGTCGACCCGCGCCTCGAGGTGGCCGAGATCACCGACCGCGTGTCGAAGTCGGGTGGTCCGGCGCTGCTGTTCCACGACGTCGCCGGCAGCGACATGCCGCTGCTGATCAACCAGTTCGGTAGCCAGCGCCGGATGCGAATGGCGCTCGACGCCGAGAGCATCGACGCGCTCGGGGCCCGCGTGCAGGAGTTGGTGGACCTCCAGCCCCCGCAGGGGATCGCCGCCAAGGTGCGGGCGCTCGGCCGGCTGCGCGAGCTGGCGTCGTTCATCCCACGGACGGCCGGCAGCGGCCCGTGCCAGGAGGTGTGGGTCGATCCTCCCGATCTTGGGCTGCTGCCGGTGCTGACCTGCTGGCCGGACGACGGCGGTCCGTTCATCACGCTGCCCATGGTGTTCAGCCGCGACCCGCGCACGGGCGTGCGCAACTGCGGCATGTACCGCATCCAGGTGCTGGACGGGCGCACGGCGATCATGCACTGGCAGATCCACAAGGACGGCGCGTCGCATCTGCGCGACTCGGAGGGCCGCGTGGAGGTCGCGGTGGCGATCGGCGGGAACCCCGCCACCACCTACTCGGCCTCGGCGCCGCTGCCGCCCGGGGTGGACGAGATGGCCTTCGCCGGGTTCCTGCGCGGCAGGTCGGTGGAGATGGTGCGGTGCCGCACCGTGGATCTGGAGGTGCCCGCCGAGTCGGAGGTCGTGCTGGAGGGCTACGTCGACGCCGGCGACCTGCGACCGGAGGGGCCCTTCGGCGACCACACCGGCTTCTACACGCCGGTCGACGACTACCCGACGTTCCACCTCACGGGCATGTCGACGCGGCGCGGTGCCATCTACGCCACCACGATCGTCGGGATGCCGCCCATGGAGGACTTCTTCCTCGGCAAGGCCACCGAGCGCATCTTCCTGCCGCTGATCCGCACGACGGTGCCCGACCTCGTCGACCTCAACCTGCCCCTCGAGGGCGTGTTCCACAACTGCGCGCTGGTGTCGGTCGACAAGCGTTACCCGGGCCACGCCAAGAAGCTGATGAACGCCATGTGGGGGCTCGGGCTGCTCTCGCTCACCCGCTGCATCGTGGTGGTGGATGCCGACGTGGACGTGCAGGACGTCTCGGCGGTGGCGTTCCGCGCCTTCTCCAACGTGGACGTGGGCCGCGACATGCTGGTCACCGAGGGGCCGGTCGACGCGCTGGACCACGCGGCCCCGTACTTCGCCTACGGCGCCAAGGTCGGCTTCGACGCCACCCGCAAGTGGCCAAGTGAGGGCGTGGTGCGTCCGTGGCCCGAAGAGATCGTGATGAGCGACGACGTCAGGGCGCTGGTGGACCGGCGGTGGGCCGACTACGGGATCGAGCCCTAACCGCCTGGGCCGTCCGCGCCGCCCGGGACACTTGCCCCGGATGATGTGCGTTGCATCACGACCTCGCGTCGGATTGAATCCCGTGGGCTCCGGGGCGGCACGCCCCCTCAAGCGACAGGGAGCAGTGTGACGGGCAACCACGAGGGCGAGGGGGCGGCTGGCGGACGCTACGCGGGGCCGCGCGCTCACGACCCGGTCGAGGAGCACGACCCGCACCACGACCCCAGCTACGTCACCCGCACCAAGTTCCTGACCGGCGTGGCCGTGGCCACCGGGGGCGTGATGACCGCCGCCATCCTGGTGCCGGTGATCGGCTTCGCCGTGGCCGACGCGGTCGCCGACGAGCGGTGGGACTGGGTGGACATCGGACCGATGTCCCAGTTTCCCATCGGCGAGACCAGCTCCATCGCGGTGTCGGCACAGGACCCGCCGGCCGACCGTCGCGCGTTCATCCGCCGCGAGGTCAACTCCCTGCTGGCGATGTGGAACCGCTGCACCCACCTGGGCTGCCCGGTCACCACCGCCGGCGCCGGTTTCGCGTGCCCGTGCCACGGAGGCGCCTACGACCCGGTGGGCAGGGTGACCGCGGGGCCGCCGGCGCGCCCGCTCGACCGCTTCGACTGGAAGATCATCCGCCCGGACGGCACCGAGGTGGCCAGCCGCACCGGGGGCGGACTGGGGCGCGTCCGGGACGTGGACCGCCTGCTGATCGGCAAGGCCTACTCGCTCGACGATGACCTGGCCATCTACGCCCTCAAGGGCCCCGGCGAGCCGGTGACGGGCGTGCTGTCGAACCTCTACCCCTTCTGAGCGCGGCGTGAGCAGCAGCGACGCCAGCGGCGACGGCCGCACCGGCACCACCGCCGTGGGCACCACCGACATCGCGCCCAAGAAGCCCGGCGTCAAGGCCGGCGAGGCCACGGTCGACTACGTCGACGAGCGCAGCGGCGCCACCACGGGCCTCAAGTGGTACCTGTTCCGCAACATCCCGGCCGAGACCAGCTGGTTCCAGACGCTGGGCTTCACCGCCATGATGCTGTTCGGGCTGCAGGCGATCACCGGGATCGTGCTGGCGATGTACTACAAGCCCGACCCGGCGTCGGCCTTCCAGAGCATCGAGGTGATCACCAACGACGTCACCTGGGGCTGGCTGGTGCGCAGCATGCACCGCTGGGGGTCCAGCGCGATGATCGTGGTGGTGTTCCTCCACATGGCGCGCGTGTTCTTCTTCGGCGCCTACAAGTACCCGCGCGAGCTCACCTGGGTCACGGGCGCCCTCCTGCTCGTCCTGACCATGTTCATGGGGCTCACGGGCTACCTGCTGGTGTGGGACCAGAAGGCGTACTGGGCCACCGTGGTGGCCACCAACATCACCGCCTCGGCGCCGCTGGTCGGCCCGTTCGTGGCCGACATCCTGCGGGCCGGACCGGAGTTCGGCCCCAACACGCTCAGCCGGTTCTACTCGCTGCACATGCTGGTGATACCTCTGGGCATTGCCACCTTCATCGCGATACACCTCTACTTCATCTCGTTCCTGGGCATCGCCGAGCCGCCCTGGTCGAAGCGCCGCTTCCGCGCCAAGCGCGAGGAGCAGGAGGCCGAGCGCGAGCGCGCGGCGCGCACGCCGTACGGCCGGCGTGAGGTGCCGGCGGTGGGCCCGCCAGCGCCCGAGCGCGAGCCGGCCCGCGCCGAGGACGGCTCGTGAACCGCGGCCAGAAGGAGGCCTACAAGCGCGACTACGCGCAGGCCAAGAAGGAGGGGAAGCCGTTCTTCCCCTACGCCGTCTACAAGGACCTCATCGTCGCCACGCTGGCGATCGGCTTCGTCATCGGCCTGGCGGTGTGGCAGCGCATCCCCATCGGCGAGCCGGTCAACCCGGCCACCACCGACTTCGTGCCCCGGCCGGAGTGGTACTTCTTCTTCCTGTTCGAGCTGCTCCGGATCTTCAAGGGCCAGGGCGCGCTCACCCCGGTCATCATGGCCACGTTCATCGTCCCGAACGTGCTCCTGGTGCTGCTGCTCGTCACACCGTTCATCGACCGGGGCCCCGAGCGGCGCATCTGGCGGCGACCCATCGCCCTGTTCTCGGGTATCGCCGTGGTGTTCTTGCTGGCCTACCTCACCCACCTCGGCTCGGAGGCCCCGGCGGGCACCGAGGAGGTCCAGCTCGAGAACCTCGACCCCCAGGGCCAGGCCGGCCTCGACCTCTTCCTCGCCAACGGATGCCTGGCGTGCCATACGGTCGCCGGCGTCGGCGCGCCGGGGCCGGGTCCGGGCCTCACCGACGAGGGCGAGAGGGGTCGCGGCATCGAGTACCAGATCGAGCACCTGCGAGATCCCCAGTCCACGACGCCGGGCTCCAGCATGCCCGCGTTCGCCAGCCTCACCGACCAGGAGCTGGAGGACCTGGCGGTGTTCCTCGAGGGGCTCGGCACCAAGTACACGGCCCCGTAGGCCACCACTCCCGGCTCGCCGCGACGGGCCCGTCGGTACCATCGCCCGCATGAACCGGGTCTTCCTCGGCGTCACGGGCGCCTCCGGCGCGCCCTACGCGGCGCGCGCGCTCGAGGCATTGTGCGAGGCGGGCTGCGACGTGGGCCTGTGTGTGTCCCAGAGCGGCGCCCACGTCGTCGCTCACGAGCTGCTGGGCCGGGGGCCTCGGCGGCCCGCCGATCCCGACGAGGTCGTGGGCGAGCTGGTGCAGAGGCACGGCCACGCCGAGCGGGTGGAGGTGCTGGGGCTCGACGACATGACCTCGCCATTCGCGTCCGGGTCGTCACTTCGGTCGGCCGCGCTGATCGTTCCGTGCTCGGGCTCCACGCTGGGAGCCATCGCCTGTGGGACCGGACACAACCTCATCCACCGCTGTGCCGACGTGATGCTCAAGGAGCGGCGCCGCCTGGTGCTGGTGCCGCGCGAGACGCCCCTGAGCCCCATCTACCTCGACAACCTGGCCACCGTGGCCCGCGCCGGGGCGGTGGTGTTGCCTGCCAGCCCCGGCTTCTACACGCTGCCGCAGACGGTCGACGACATGGTGGACTTCGTGGTGGGCAAGGCGCTCGACGCGCTCGGCGTGTCGCACCGGCTGCTTCGGCGCTGGGGTGAGGGCGCGCCTCTTGAGAGTGCGCCGTGACCGCCGCGCAGGGTCGCCTGGCCGCCGGCGAGGTGCGGGCGATGTTCGACCGCATCGCCCCGCGCTACGACCTGATGAACCGCCTCATGACCGCCGGGCGCGACCGGGCCTGGCGCCGCGCGGCCGCTGCGGCGGCCGACCTGGCCGCGGGCGACCGCGCCCTGGACTGCTGCTGCGGCACCGGCGACCTGGCGTTCGACCTCCACGACCGGGTCGCCGGGGGCGAGGTGGTGGGGGTCGACTTCTCGGAGCCCATGCTGGCGCGAGCGCGCCAGAAGGCCCGGGCGCGGCGTGCCGAGGTGCGCTTCGAGGTCGCCGACGTTGCCGACCTGCCGTTCGAGGCCGGCGAGTTCGACGCGGCGACGGTGGCGTTCGGCGCGCGGAACGTGGCCGACCTCGACCGGGCGCTGGGCGAGATGGCCCGCGTGGTCCGGCCCGGGGGGCGTGCGGTGGTGTTGGAGATCACGACGCCCCGCCGGCTGGTGGCGTTCTATCGGTTCTGGTTCGAGAGGGTGGTGCCGCGCCTCGGCGCGCTGGTGGGCCGCGACCTCGCCGCCTACTCCTACCTGCCGGCGTCGGCGCGGCGCTTCCCGGCGCCGCCGGAGCTCGCGCGGCGCATGGCGGAGGCGGGCCTCGACGACGTGCGCTGGCGCACCTACGCCGGCGGCATGGTGTCGCTGCATCATGGGCGCGTGCGGGCGTGAGCACGTCCGCGCGCGCCCGCGCCTTCGCACTGCCGCAGGCCAACCTGCTGGAGGCGTGCGAGACGCGCCTGCGCGACGCCGTGGACGGCCGCGTGGCCGAGGTGGTACGCCCAGCCGCGGAGACGCTTGCCGCCGGCGGCAAGCGGGTGCGCCCGCTGCTGGTGTTCTGCTCGGCGCCGCAGCCTGCCCCGCCCAGCGAGCCGCTGCTGTCGGCGGCCGCGGCCGTCGAGCTGGTGCACATGGCCACGCTCGTGCACGACGACCTCATCGACGGGGCCACCATGCGGCGCGGGCGGCCCACGGTGGCGGAGGCCGACGGCCCCGAGGCCGCGGTCCGCGCCGGCGACTTCCTCTTCGCCCGCGCGTTCACCGAGCTGACGCGCACCGGCTCGGTGGCTGCGGTACAGGCCCTGGCGGGCGCCGCGCTCGATCTGTCGATGGGCGAGATGGACCAGGACGAGGCGGCGTTCAACCTGGACCTCGCCGAGCGCGAGTACCTGGACCGCTGCCGGCGCAAGACGGCCGCCCTCTTTTCGGTCGCGTGCCGGCTGGGAGCCCTGGTGGGCGGTGGTGGCGATGAGCCCGTGGAGCGGCTGGCCGCCTTCGGCGAGAACGTGGGGATGGCCTTCCAGATCTTCGACGACATCCTCGACCTGGCGGGCTCGCCCGCCGTCACGGGCAAGCCCCGGGGCACCGATCTGGCCGACGGCACCGTGACCCTTCCGGTGATTCTGGCCCTGCGCCACGAGCCCGGGCTGCGCACAGCGCTGTCGGACGTCGCGCCGGGCCCCGAGCTCGCGGCGCTGTGCGACCGCCTTGCGGCCCACCCGGGGCTGGCCGGAGCCCGCGAGCGGGCGCTCGGGTTCGTGGCAGCGGCACGCGGAGCGCTGGACGGCGACCTCGGCGGTGCCGACGCGCAGGCGCTGCGCTCGATCGCCGACGGGCTGGTGGACCGCTACTCGTGAGCGCCCTCCCCACGCGCGAGCGTCTCATCGAGCTTCTCGCCGGCCGCGGCGTGTTGGAGGCGGCGCGGGCCGCGGGGGTGCGCTCCTCGCGCGAGATCACCTACACCCGTGGCCCGGCGCCGGCCGGCTGGCTCAGCGACGGCGACGCGGAGGGCTCGATCGAACGGCACCGAAGCGCGCACCGCGCCGGCACGCCGAGCGAAGCCGCGCTGGCCTACGGCGCCGGCACCGAGCCGGAGCGGGCGGCCGAGCGGCTGCTCGCGCTGGCCGAGCTGGCCTCCGAAACGGGGCTGCTGCGGGCCGTCTGCCCAGGGCCGGGCGTGGGCTCGGGGCAGCGGCCCGGGTCCTGGGGCGTCGAGGACCTGGGCGCCATCGCAGCAGCCCGGGCCGCCCTGCCCGACGACGTGTGGGTGCGACCCCACTGGGTGCGCCTCGGCGCCGCCGCGTGCCAGGTTGCCGTGGCCTTCGGCGCCGACGACTGGAGCCTCCCGCCCGACGCGCGGGAGGACCCCGAGCCCCTCGCTGCGGCGGTCGGCGCCCGTGCGGTGCAGCGGTGAGCCTGCGGGTGGGGCGCATCGCCGCACTCAACATGTTCCCGATCTACTTCGGCCTCGAGGCGAGAGGCGACGGGCTGCGCTTCACCGACGGCGTGCCCACCGCGCTCAACGACGCGCTGCTGGCGGGACGGCTGGACGTCTCGGCGGTGTCGAGCGTCGCCTATGCGCGCAACGCCGACCGGCTGGCGCTGGTTCCGGTGGCCTCCATCACCGCGGCCGGCGCGGCCGACTCGATCCAGCTGTTCTCGAGGGTGCCGCTGACCCGGGTCGAGACCATCGCAGTGACGCCGCACAGCGCCACCTCGGTGGTACTGCTCCGGCTGCTGCTGGGCTCCGACCGCCCGCCCTTCCGGGTGCTCGAGGTCTCGCCGCGCAAGGCCCTGCGCGAGGTGGACGCCGTGCTGCTGATCGGCGACGAGGCGCTGGCGGGGCTTCGGGCCCGGATCGCCCCGTTCAACGTGGATCTGGCCGAATTCTGGCACGACCAGACCGGGCTGCCGATGGTGTTCGCCGTGTGGGCCGCGCGGCTGGAGGTGGCGCGGTCGAGACCCGAGGCGATCGGGTCGCTGGCCGACCTCATCCGCGACGCGCAGCGGGGCTTCCATGAGCGGCCGGACGCCGTGGTCGAGGCCGCGGCGCAGCGGTTCCCCTTCCCGGCCGAGTTCATCCGCAAGTACTTCGGTGGGCTGTCATACGAGTTCGGCGAGGTGGAGCGCGCCGGCCTGGCCCACTTCCTCGATCGCGCCGGCGAGGCCGGTCTGCTCCGCGCGCCGGCAGCGCCGGAGGGCGTAGGATCAGGACGATGACCACCCTGGCTCCGGCACCGGTCGAGGAGATTCTGGAGCGCGTCGACGACGGCGCGCGGCTCACCGACGACGACGCACTGGCCCTCTTGGCATCGCGCGACCTGCCGGCGGTCGGGGCGGCGGCGGCGCGCGCGCGGGCCCGGCGCACCGACGGCGCAGAGGTCACCTTCATCGTCGATCGCAACGTCAACTACACCAACTTCTGCGTCACCGACTGCGACTTCTGCGCCTTCTACCGGCTGCCGCGCGACCCCGAGGGGTACGTGCTGCCGAAGTCCACGATCTTTCACAAGATCGAGGAGACGCTCGGGCTCGGCGGCACGGCGCTGCTGCTGCAGGGCGGGCATCACCCCGGGCTGCACATCGACTGGTACGAGGATCTGTTCTCCGACATCAAGGCGCGCTACCCCATCCACCTGCACGCGCTGTCGCCCTCGGAGATCCTGCACATCGCCCAGTGCAGCCGGCTGTCGCTGGACGAGACGCTTCGGCGGCTTCAGGCGGCCGGCCTCGACTCGGTGCCCGGCGGCGGCGCCGAGATCCTGGTGGACAGCGTGCGCCAGGTGATCGCGCCCAAGAAGACGATGTCTGACGACTGGCTGGCGGTGATGCGCGCGGCCCACGAACGCGGCATGTCCACCACCTGCACCATGATGTACGGCACCGTCGACACGCCGGCCGACCGGGTGGAGCACCTGCGGCGCCTGCGCGAGGTGCAGGACGACACCGGTGGCTTCCGCGCGTTCGTCTGCTGGAGCTACCAGCCGGGGGGTGGCAGCCGCCGGGGGGACGACCACGCCCACACCACCGCCGCTGACTACCTGATGATGCTGGCGGTCAGCCGCCTGTACCTCGACAACATGGACCACTTCCAGTCGTCGTGGGTCACCCAGGGACTTCGGGTGGGGCAGCTGGCGCTGGAGTTCGGCTGCGACGACATGGGCTCGATCATGATCGAGGAGAACGTGGTGCGCGCGGCGGGCACGGCCTTCCGCCTGGACACCGAGCGCATGGTGGCGGCCATCGAGGCCACCGGGCGCCGTGCCGTGCAGCGCGACACGCTCTACCGCACCGTCAGGCGGTTCTAGGAGCCCTTCGGCGGCAGCTCTCTAGCTCGGTGACTGCCCCTCGTAAGGGAAGCCCTCGGCGGCCCAGGCGATGATGCCGCCCTCCAGGTTGGCCACCTCGTCGCGCTCGCCGTTCGCCACCAGCCAGTCGGCGACCCGCGCGCTGCGGCTGCCGCTGCGGCACATCATCAGCAGCGGCCGGTCGGTCGGCAGCTCCTCCACGCGCTCGATGAGCTCGCTCATCGGCAACAGGGGTACGTCCAGCACCCACGTGATCTCGTGCTCGACCTCCTCGCGACAGTCGACGATGGCGACCTCGCCCGCGGTCCAGGCCTCGTATGCCTCGCGGGCCGTGTGGTCCCTCACGGCGCCGAGGCTAACAGCCGCTCGTCGGCTAGAAGTCCATCGGCTCGATGCGATCCCTCTGGATCGCATCGACGAGGCGCTCGACGTCGGCCTCCATGTTGGCGCGCGCGTAGTTGCGCAGCGTGGCCAGCAGGTTTTCGGTGCCGTCGTTGAGCACGTCGTCGAACCGCTCGACCTGCGTCTGGTGGAACTCGTCGACATCGCGCCACTCGCAGTTCGGACAGCGCCGCTCGATGCACCAGCGGTCGTTGCTGCGCTCCTCCCAGGCCACGGGGTACACGAGCGAGCTGGAGCATGACGGGCAGAGGTGGAGCGGGCTCTCTCCGTCGAGGGGCTCGGTGACCGGCGCCGGAACAGGGTGCCCGGTGGCCTCGGCCTCGCCTTGGCCGGCGTCGTCGACCGGCTCGGCGGAGTCGGAGAAGTAAACGATCTCGATGACCCTGCCGCCCGGCAGTGCGACGCGCTTGGTCTGGTGGCCCTTCATGGCTCCTCCACCCACCGTCCATGGCTCCCTGGAGTCCCTTCCCGGTGGCGTAGATATCGGCCCGCCGCCTGTGCACTTGAGGCGCCCCCGGGATGGTTGCGGGGGCCCTCAGGCCACCGCCTCGGCCACCCGATCGGCCTCGAAGGAGGAGCGCACCAGCGGGCCCGCCTCGACGTGCGCGAGCCCCAGCCGCCGGCCCATGCGCGCGAGAGCGGGGTACTCGCCCGGCGCGTAGTAGCGGGCGACCGGCAGGTGCGCGGTCGAGGGGCGCAGGTACTGGCCCACGGTCACCAGCTCACAACCCACGGAGGCCAGGTCGCTGAAGACGGCGCCGAGCTCGGCGAGGCGCTCGCCCAGACCAACCATGACTCCGCTCTTGGTGCGCAGGCCGGCCGCGCGCGAGCGAGCCAGCAGCTCGAGGGTGCGTTCGTACCGGGCTCCGGGTCGCACGCGCCCGTACAGGCGCGGCACCGTTTCGGTGTTGTGGTTCAGCACATCCGGCGCCGCCTCGACGACCGCCTCGAGGGCCTCCCAGCCGCCCCGGAAGTCGGGTATCAGCAGCTCCACGCGCGCCTCGGGCACGGCCGCGCGCAGCGCGGCCACGGTGGCGGCGAAGTGCGCGGCGCCGCCGTCGGCGAGGTCATCGCGAGCGACGGCCGTGACCACCACGAAGCGCAGGCCCATGGTGGCCGCCGCGGCGGCGACGCGAGCCGGCTCGTCGGGGTCGGGAGGGCCCACTGGACGCGCGGTCATCACCGCGCAGAAGCGGCATCCGCGGGTGCAGTGGCTTCCCCCGATCATGAACGTGGCCGTGCCCCGGCCCCAGCAGCGGCCGATGTTGGGGCAGGCGGCCTCTTCGCACACCGTGACCAGCTCGGCCTCACGCATGAGCGCTCGCGTGTTGACGTAGCCGCCCGAAAGTGGGTTCTTGGCGGCGACCCACCGCGGCAGCCGCCCACCGGCCAGCAGCTGCTCGAGCTCGTCGGGCGCAACGTCGACCGGTTCCAGCGGCACGTCGGCGCTCGCCCCCACGCGGTGGCCGTCCAGGAGCGCGGCAGGGAGGCGCCCCGCGTCCTGGGCCTCCCTCACCCGCTCCACGAGGGCGGGGTCGGGTGGAATCGCAACCCGGAATGCGCGCTCGCCGGTCATCCGGGGAGAGCGTAGCGAGCTACCCAGGCCCGGGATCGAGTAGCCTCGCCGACGCCGTGGTCCTCTCCGACCGCACCATCCGCGAGCAGCTCGCCGCCGGCCGCCTGGTCATCGAGCCCTTCGACGACGGGCTGGTGCAGCCGTCGTCGGTCGACGTGCGGGTGGGCAGCCAGTTCCGCGTCTTCAACAACAGCTTCCGGCCGTACATCGACGTGCGCCACCCCTCCGACGACCTCACCGAGCTCATCGAGATCGGCGCTGACGAGCCGTTCATCCTGCACCCCGGCGAGTTCGTGCTGGGCACCACGCTGGAGCGCGTGGGGATCCCGGACGACCTGGTGGCCCGACTGGAGGGCAAGTCCAGCCTGGGCCGCCTGGGGCTGCTGATCCACTCCACGGCGGGGTACATCGACCCGGGCTTTCGGGGCACCCTCACCCTCGAGCTGTCCAACGTGTCGCGGCTGCCGATCTCGATCTACGCCGCGATGCCCATCGGCCAGATCAGCTTCCTGCAGATGACCACGCCCGTCGATCGGCCCTACGCCGGCAAGTACGTCGACCAGACCGGCCCCACGGCCAGCGCCTTCCACCGCGAGTTCGACGCCTAGCTAGCGGCGGCGCCTGCGTCCGCGTCCGCGCCCGCGCCGCATCGACGCGGCCACCCCCGTGCCGATGAGCATGAACGCCGCCGACCAGCCGACCGCCATCAGCGCCTGCTGGTCGTCGTCGGTGGGCACCAGCTCGGGCGGGGCCGAGCCTCCTGCTCGATGGATGACGTGCGCGAGGCCGATGAAGGCGGCGTAGATGACGAAGGCCATGACGAAGGCCACCGCCGCGTGGCGCACCCGCTTGTCGCGGGCCCTCGCGCCGCTGATGAATCCGCCGACCGCGAACGCCACGGCCAGGGCGCCGAGGCGCACCGGGAGATCGCGTCCGGACCCGGCCAGCAGACCGACGGACGCCACCAGACCACCCCAGCTTGCGCCGATCAGGTCCATCCGCTCGGCACGGGCACGCCCGAGTCTCGGTCCCGCCACCGCGCCATGCTAGCCTCCGGCTCGGCACCCGCCTGGCGCCCTCGAAAGGAAGCCGCCGTGCCGTTCGGCGCAAGCCCACTGCAGCTGGCCCTGGTGCTCGTGATCCTGCTGGTCATCTTCGGGGCCAAGCGCCTGCCCGAGATCGGCCGCAGCCTGGGGTCCAGCGCCCGCGAGTTCAAGCAGGGCATCTCCGGCGACAGCGACGACGTCAAGCAGGGCGTCTCCGGCGACAGCGACGACGACGCCAACGACGCCAAGGCCCTCTCGAGCTCGACCGGCGAGGAGGAGCGCGACTAACAGGGCTCCGGCCGGACGTCGCTGGCGCGCGGCCTGGCTGCTGCCCATCGAGGGCCCCCCGGTGCGCGACGGGGCGGTCGCGGTGCGCGACGGCGTCATCACCGCGGCGGGACCGGCCGCCGAGGTCGCGGCCGCCGAGCCCGGGCTGCCGTGCGAGGACCTCGGCGCAGCCGTGCTGATGCCCGGGCTGGTCGACGCGCACTGCCACCTGGAGTGGAGCCTGCTCGAGGGGCTCCTGCCCCGCGGCGCCTTCGCGCCGTGGCTGGGCGCCCTGCTGCGGCTCCGCGGGCGCCAGCAGCCCACAGATCATGCCTTCGCCGCGGACGCCGCCGCCGTGCGATGTGTAGAGGCGGGGACCACCACGGTCGCGGACAGCGGCCCCACCGGCGCGGGCGTGGGCGCGCTGGGGAACGCCGGCATGCGGGGCCTCGTCTTCCTCGAGACCTTCGGCCGGGCTACCGGGGCCCAGGCCCAGACCGAGGCCGCCGAGGTCGCCGGCCGGCTCGACGCGCTTGCCGAGACGGCCGGCCCCCGGGTGGAGATCGGCCTCTCGCCACACGCTCCCTACTCGGTGGGCGAGGAGTACTGGCGCGCCCTGAGCGAGCAAGCGGCCCTCGCCGGCCGGCGGTGGGCGACCCACCTTGCGGAGTCGGCCGACGAGCGAACGGTGATCGGGGGCGGCGAGGGACCCCTGGCCGATGTGTTCCGACAACTCGGCGCCGAGCCCGGGCGCTGGCCGGGGCCCGCCGGCGTGGGTGCGGCGCGCCGGTTCGAGGCTGCGGGCGCGTTGCGCGGGGGACTGGTGGCTGCGCACTGCGTGGACCTGGACGCCGAGGACCCCGCGCTGCTCGCCAGGGTGGGCGTAGGGGTGGCCCACTGCCCCACCTCGAACGCGTTCCTCGGCTGCGGGCGCATGCCCATCGAGCGCCTCGATGCGGCGGGCGTCGCCATGGGGCTGGGCAGCGACAGCCCTGCGTCGGCGGGCGGCTACGACCTTCGGGCAGAAGCCCGCGCGTGTGCGGCCATCCAGGGTCCGAACGCACCACGAGCCGAGCAGTTGCTGCGGCTCGCGACGCTCGGCGGGGCCCGGGTGCTCGGCCTCCAGGAGCAGGTCGGGAGCATCG
>JAUVPZ010000018.1 GCA_030598395.1 Miltoncostaeaceae bacterium
GCAAACCTCCGCGGATGCGGCGTCCTCGGTCATCGCCATGGGGTCCGCCATGCCGATGACACTGCGTCCTGGCCCCGCGGGGTTTTCGCGGGCGGAACACGCCAACGTCCCCTGACGGGGCACTAGTTCAAGCTCGGATCCTCCGGCATCCGCGCCACCAGGCGGTAGCTCCCGCCCTTGCGGTCCAGCACGCGGCTCCACAGTCCGTCCGGGTCGTCGGTGAAGACGTCCTCCAGACCGCACGGGGCGTCGATCCAGGCCTCCTGTTCGACCTCGCCCTCCAGCTGGCCATCCCCCCACCCCGCGTAACCGCCGTAGGCGCGGATGGCCCGCACCGGGGCGACGTTCTCGACGCCGGCGTCGGGGTCCAGCACGCCAACCGTGTCGAAGGCGATCGACGCGGCCTCTGTGGGGTCCTCGAAGTCGGCCAGCACGATCACCGCCTCCGGCTGTACCGGGCCGCCCTGGTAGACGTGCTCGCCCTCGGGCATGCGGTCGGCCAGGCTCTCGGGCAGGGCCTCGCGGGCGATCAGGGGCGTGGGGCGGTTGAGCACCACGCCCAGGGCTCCCTCCGCGGAGTGCTCGAGCATCAAGACCACCGCGCGGCGGAAGTTGGGGTCCACCAGGCTCGGCGAAGCGACCAGCAGCCGGCCCGTACGGTTCTGGGGTGCACCCTCGTCGCTCATGCCTGCCCGCCGAACATCTCGCGGATCAGGTCGGCCGACTCCTCGGCCTCGGCGCCATCCCTCGCGCGGACCGCGGTGACCAGGCCGCCGAACGCCTCGCCTGCGACGGCGTGGAGGTGCGGCTTGGCGGCGCGGAAGAACCGCGCCAGGTGCAGCGCGTGGCACTCGGCGTCGCCCCAGCGCCCGGCATCGGCCAGAGCTGCCACCAGGTCTGCGCCCGAGCGGGCGACCTGGCCGTAGGTCGGCGCCTCACCAAGAGATCCGGCGTCGAGGGCGGCAAGGGCTCGGACGTCGGCGGCCCAGCGGTCGTCGCCCAGGGCCGCCGCGGCGCCGGCAAGGAGCCAGGCGCATTCGGCCAGCGCCCGGTCGCCGGCGAGCGTCAGGCCCCTGCCGGCGCGGCGCGCGTCAGGAGGCGTGGCGGGCGCGCTCCCGGTAGATGTTGAACGCCCCGCCGCCGACGATCAGTGCGACCGAGGCGATGATGAGACCCCAGAACACGCCCCAGAAGGCCGCGAGGTCTCTGCCGAAGTCCTCGGCGGCGAAGCCCAGGCAGAACCACGCCATCGCGAACAGCAGCAGCGTGCCCGCCGCGCGGAACGGCCAGGTAAGCGGTACTCCGTCGTCGTTGTCGTGGTGGGCCACGAGCCTCCCTCGGGTCGGTGGGCGACGAACCGTGACTCCGGGCCTCGCGTCGCCAAATCTACCACGGGGCTCAGCCCTCCCCGCCGTCGGGGCCGGACCGACCGTTCCCTTCGCCGCTGGAGATCGCCCTTGCGATACGCCGCTCCTGGGCGACCACCGAGAACTCGCCGCCAACGGAGCGGTACAGTTGCGCCGGCCGTCCGGGCCCCTCCGATCGTGCGCTGCCGGCGGGCTCCACCACACTGGCGGCCAGCACGTCGCGCCGGAAGTTGCGCGGGTCGAGGTCGACTCCCAGCACCGCCTCGTAGGCGTGTCGGAGCTCGCGCATGGTGAACGCCTCGGGCATCAACTGGAAGGCGATGGGCGCGTACGCCGACTTGGCGCGCAGGCGCTGATGGCCGTACTCGAGCGCGTCGGCCTGCTGCGGCGGCAGGCCGGGGAGGTCGTCCAGGTCGCACCAGCGCACCTCCACGACCTCGGGGCCAGGTGCCAGGGGGTGCGGCTCGGCCGCGATCAGGGCCATGTGGGCCACCGCCACTCCCTCTCCCTCGTCGCGGTCGAACGAGTACAGCTGCTCCAGCTCCACGTCGCGGACGCCCGCCGCCTCGGCAAGGGCACTTCTGGCCTGTTCGGCCAACGGCAGGGTTCCCGACGCCGGCCGGCCGGGAAGCGCCCACGCGTTGCCCGGTCCGCGCACCAGAAGCGCCTCGAGGCGCCCCTGGCGCACCGTGAAGACCACCACCTCGACCTCCAGCCGCTTCATCCCCCAAGGCATACCCTGGCGCGGGGTTTCTGTCAATCTGACGCTATCGGGAAGAGGGGTCGCCCCCGTCGCGCTCCCGCTGCTCGGCCCACCTGGCGACTCCCTTGGCGGTGGCCTCGATCCAGGTCAGCTCGGTCAGCGTGGCGTGCGCTCGCGGGCCAAGCCTGGCGGCCGCAGGCCAGGCGGCCTCGACGGCCTCCCCCACCGCGGCGACGCTGCCCCCCCTTCGCCAGCCGCTGCGGCCGGCGTCGGCCATGACCGCCCACAGCGCGTCCGCCTGCCCCAGCACCTCGGCGGGGTCGCCCGCGTCACCGAAGTGCCCCAGACCCAGGACCGTGGGATCGCGCGTTGCGATGGCCGCCACGCTCGCGCGCCCGGCCTGCATGTCGACGTCCGGCGGGGGCAGGGCCGGGAACAGGTCACCACCCTGCAGACGCACGCCCAGGGCGTCACCGGCGAGAACCGCGCCGGTGGCGGTGTCGAGGAACGCATGCTGGTGCCGGGCGTGCCCGGGCGCCTCGATGGCCACCAGCTCCCGCTGCGGCCCGATGCGCACGCGGTGGCCGTCCTCTGCGGCGTCGATCCGCTCGGCCGGCACCGGATCGAGCCCGCCGTACCGCGGAAACTGCGCACCGTAGACGGCTGCGGACCCCGCGATCAGCCGCTCGGGCTTGGCGATGTGGCGCGCGCCGCGCGGGTGCACCACCACGCGAGCACCGGGAAAGCTGCGCGCGAGCTGGCCGGAGGCGCCGCAGTGGTCCAGGTGGATGTGGGTCAGCACGATCCACGCCAGGTCGCCGGGCCCGATGCCGCGGTCGGCCAGGGCCCGCCGCACCGCCGCGGCCGACGTCTGCGGGCCGGTATCCACGATGGCGGGCGCCTCGCCGCGCACCAGGTAGGCCGAGGTGACCCCCTCCCAGCCCCACATGCGGGTGTCGACCACCTCGATGCCCACGGCGATCTCGCTCACCGGCCGAGTCTTGCATAGCCTTCCGGCCGTGGAGGACGACCGGCATCGCGCCTGGCGCGCGGCGGGTGAGGCAGCGGCGGCCCAGGTCGAGTCGGGCATGCGGGTGGGCCTCGGCACCGGGCGCGCTGCCGGCCAGGGCATCCGTGCCATCGCCAGGCGCATGCGTGAGGAGGGCCTTCGATGCACCGGCGTCACCACCTCGCGCGGCAGCACCGCTCTGGCGCGCGAGCTGGGGATTCCGCTGGGCCGCCTGTCGGGACCGCTCGATCTGGCCATCGACGGCGCCGACGCGGTCGACCCACGGGGGTTGATCGTGAAGGGCGGCGGCGGCGCGATGGTGCGCGAGCGCGTGGTGGCGAGCGCGGCGAAGCGGTTTCTGGTGCTGGTGGACGGCCCGAAGATGGTGAGCTCGCTGGACGAGTGGGGCCGTCTGCCGGTGGCCACCGTGCCCTTCGCGGCGCAGCGGGTGGCCCAGGAGCTGGCCGATCTGGGCCCCGTGCGCCGCCCGGGCCAGAGCGACGACCGCCTGGCGCTGATCGACCTCTACCTGCCGGCCGGCTCGGACTGGTCGGAGGCGGCCGGGCGCGCCAGGGCGCTTCCGGGCGTCGTGGACCACGGCCTCTTCACCGGCGTGCCACTTGGCGATGTCATCGTGGGCCATCCGGACGGCAGCTGGACCTCGGGCGGGTAGGGACGTCGGCCGGCGGTACCATCAGCCGGTGCCCGCACCCGCCCTCACGCTGGCCCGCGCGGCCGGCCGGCTATCGCGAGGCCTCGGTCGCGGCGGCGGCACCAGCCTGCCGGGGAAGGTGCTGCTACGGCTGCGCCCCGGGGCGGTCGCCGAGCTGGCCGCCGATCTTCCGCGCGGCGCAACGCTGATCTCGGCGACCAACGGCAAGACCACCACCGCACGCCTCACGACCGCCGCGGCAAAGGGCGCAGGCTGGCGCCTGATCGCCAACACCGCCGGCGCCAACCTGCTGTCGGGAGTGGCCACGGCACTGCTGGACGGCGTGGCGGCCGAGCCGAACGCCGACGCGGCGCTGTTCGAGGTTGACGAGGCTGCGCTCCCCGAGGTGGCCCGCCAGCTGCAGCCGCGCGTGGTGGTGCTGATGAACCTGTTCCGCGACCAGCTGGACCGCTACGGTGAGCTGGAGCGCCTCGTCCAGGACTGGGCGGGCATGATCGACGACCTGCCCTCGGACGCCACGCTGGTGCTGAACGCCGACGACCCGGCGGTGGCCAGCCTGCACGACGCACGGCGAAAGACGCTGCTGTTCGGCCTCGACGACCCGTGGCTGGCGCTTCCCGCACTGCCGCACGCCGCCGACAGCACGCGCTGTCGCCGCTGCGGAGCTCGCCTCGTGTACGAGCAGGTGACGGTCGGCCACATGGGCCACTGGGCCTGCCCGGACGGCCATCTGGCCCGGCCCCAGCCCGACGTCCGCGCCGTGCGGGTGCGCCTCGAGGGAACCGAGGGCCTGGCGCTGCGCGTGGTGACTCCGGCGGGCGAGATCGAGGCCACGCCGCGCCTTCCGGGCGTGCACAACGCCTACAACGTCACCGCGGCCATCGCGGCGGCGCTGGCCATGGGCGTTCCGGCGGACGGGATCGGCGATGCGGTGGGCGGTGCCGCGGCGGCCTTCGGGCGCGGCGAGCGGGTGGCGCTCGACGGTCGCGAGCTGGTGCTGCTGCTCGCTAAGAACCCGGCGGGCGCCAACGAGACCGTGCGCACGGTGCTGCTGGACCCCGAGCCACTGCACCTGCTGATCGCGCTGAACGACCGCACCGCCGACGGCCACGACGTGTCGTGGATCTGGGACGTGGACTACGAGCCGCTGCTTGGGCGCATCGCCCAACTCACCGTCACCGGCGAGCGCGCCCACGACCTCGCGCTGCGCTTCCGCTACGCGGGCATGGAGCTCGGGCGGCTGCGCGTGGAGCCCCACCTGGAGCGAGCGATGGACGCGGCGGTCGCCGATGCCCCGGTAGGTGCGACGGTCTACGTGCTTCCCACCTACACCGCCATGCTGGGCATGCGCCAGGTCCTCGTGGAGCGCGGCGCGGCGGCGGCCTTCTGGCGCGATGGATGAGCGCGAGTACGCGCAGCGCTTCGAGGTGGAGCATGCGCACTACACGGAGGACCTCGACTTCTGGCGTGCCGCGGCGGGGCGCCTGGGGTCGCCCGTGCTGGACCTGGGCTCGGCCACAGGCCGCGTGGCGCGGGCACTGGCCCACGATGGCGTCGAGGTCTGGGCGCTGGACGGCTCCGGGGCCATGGTCACCCAGCTCGTGCGCAGGATGGAGTCCGAGCCGGCCGAAGTGCGAGCGCGGTTGCGGCCGGTGTGCGCCGACTTGCGCGACTTCGCGCTGGATCGGCATTTCCCGCTGATCGTGATGGCGATGAACACGCTGCAGGTGCTGACCGACCACGACGACCGCCTCGCGTGCCTTCGCGCTGCGCGCCGACATCTGGCACCGGGCGGTGAGCTGGTGTTCGACGTCGCCCTGCCCGATCCCGAGGAGATCACCGAGACGATGGGCATTGCGCGCCAGAGCGGGTACCACCGCGACGACGCGACACGCACCACCCTGCTCCACACCGGCTGGTACGACGCGTTCGACCCGGCCACGGGAACGCTGGACTACACGATGCGCGTGGAGGACCACCACGACGACGGCGCGCGGAGCGTGCACTTCCGCCACCACAGCGTGCACGTGTTCCCGCCCGCCGAGCTGAACCTGCTGCTCGCGCACAGCGGTCTGCGCTCGGTGCAGGCGATGGGCGACTTCGACGGCAGCCCGCTGGAGCCGCACTCCGAGCGGCAGATCCACCGCTGCATCGCCGCGGGCGGCGCGCCATGAGCGTCGTGCGCCTGGGCCATCTCTATCCCGACGAGATGAACATCTACGCCGACCGCGGCAACATCGCCGTGCTCGATGCACGGCTGCGCTGGCGCGACCACGGGCTGGCCGTCGACGCCCTGGAGCCGGGCGACCGCCTCGAGCCCGGACAGCACGACCTGTTCTACCTCGGTGGCGGCCAGGACCGCGATCAGGCGATCGTGGCCAGGGATCTCGTGGCCACCAAGGCCGCGGGGCTGCGCGCGTCGGTCGAAGGCGGTGCGGCCGTGCTGTGCGTCTGCGGTGGCTACCAGCTGGCCGGCCACGGCTACACGGCTGTCGACGGCTCTCGCATGCCCGGCCTGGGCCTGCTGGATCTCGACACCGTGGCCGGGCCCACGCGCCTGATCGGCGACCTGGTCATCGAGGCCGAGCTGGACGGCGAGCGCCACCGTGTGGTGGGGTTCGAGAACCACGCCGGCCGTACCCGCCTGGGCCCCGGCGCCCGGCCACTCGGCACGGTTCTCAGCGGCCATGGCAACAACGACCACGACGGCGGCGAGGGCGCTGTGGCCGGTCGGGTGGTCGGCACCTACCTGCACGGCCCCCTGTTGCCGAAGAACCCGTGGCTGGCCGACGTGATCCTGGCCTGGGCGCTCGAGCACCGCACCGGCAGCCGGCTGGACCTGCCGCCCCTGGACGACGAGCTGGAGCGCGCGGCCCACGAGGTGGCCGTGGGCCGCCCAACCCGGCGCTGAGCGAGCCGTCCGCCGGGGCACCACCGCGAGCTCCAGATGCTGTCAGGCGCCGGTTGAGCCGAAGCCGTCGGCCTCGCGGCCGTCGCTGGGCGGCAGCCCGTCCACGACCACGGCCTGGGAGCCGGAGATCGGGGTGATGACGAGCTGGGCGATGCGATCGCCGGGCTGGATGGTGTGCGGCCGGTCGCCCAGGTTGACCATCAGCACCACCACCTCGCCGCGGTAGCCGGAGTCGATCAGGCCCGGCGCGTTGGCCAGGGTGACGCCGTGGCGGCGGGCCAGGCCGGAGCGCGGCAGCACAAGGCCAGCGTGGCCCTGGGGGACCGCGACGGCCAGCCCGGTGGGCACCGCCGCTCGCCCGCCGGGCTCCATGGTGGCCGCCTCGGCGGCGGCGAGGTCCAGGCCGGCGTCGCCCGGGTGCGCCCGGGCCGGGATGACGGCCTCCGCGCGCAGCCGCTGTACGGGCAGGTCGGGCATGCCCGCCCGCCCCTCTCAGCCCACCAGGCCGGAGATGCGGTCGGCGGCCTCGTTGAGCCGGTCGTCGGGCAGCGTGAGGCTCATGCGCACGAAACCCTCGCCGCTGGGCCCGAAGGCCGAGCCGGGCGAGACGACCACCCCCGCCTCCTCGAGCACCTTCTCGGTGAACGACGTCGAGGTCTCGCCCTCGGGCACGCGCGCCCAGACGTAGATGGTGCCCTTGGGAGCCTCCACGTCCAGGCCGATGCGGTTCAGCGCGGCCACCAGCGTGTCGCGGCGGCGGCGGTAGAGCTTGCACATCTCGCGCACGCTCGACTGGTCGGAGTCGAGCACCGCGGCGCTGGCCTCCTGCAGCGCCTCGAACATGCCGCTGTCGATGTTGGTCTTCAGCTGCCAGAAGGCCGACACCAGCTCGGGGTTGCCCACCACCACCCCGGCCCGCCAGCCGGTCATGTTGTAGCTCTTGCTGAGCGAGAACACCTCCAGGCCCACGTCCTTCGCACCGGGGGTGGCCAGGAACGAGGGTGCCTCGTACCCGTCGAAGGTGATCTCCGAATAGGCATTGTCGTGGATCACCACGATGTCGTGCTCCCGCGCAAAGGCCACCACCCGCTCGAAGAAGTCGTCCTCGATCACCGCGCCGGTCGGGTTGTTGGGGTAGTTGAGGTACATCAGCTTGGTCCGTTCGCGTACGCCGGCGGGAATCGCCTCCAGATCGGGCTGGAAGCCCAGCTCCGGCACGAGCGGCAAAGGCACCGGCTCGCCGCCGGCCAGGATCGGCCCGCTGGTGTACACCGGGTAGCCGGGGTCGGAGGCCAGCGCCACCTCGCCCGGGTTGATGAAGGCCAGGTTGAGGTTGAGGATGGCCTCCTTGGCCCCGAGTGCCGGGATGATCTCGGTGTCAGGCTCGAGCTGAACGCCGAACCGGCGCTCGTAGAAGCCCGCCACCGACTGGCGGAAGCTGTCCCTGCCGCGGTTGGAGGGATACCGGTGGGTGTCGGGGCGCGCCGCGTGCTCGCGCAGCGTCTCGATGACGACCTCCGGCGTGGGCATGTCGGGGTCGCCGATGCCCAGCGTGATCACGTCGACGCCGGCCTCGCGCTTGGCGGCGATCTTCTGCTCGATCGCCGCGAACAGGTACGGGGGAAGCCGCGACAGACGATCCGCCGCAGCCGCGGCGGGCCTCAGAGCTCCTCCAGCGCGCGCGCCAGCTCGGGGCTGAGCCTGCCCTCGTACACGGGCTCGGCCGGTCCGGTCATGGTCACCTCCAGGTCGTCGCCCACGTCGATCACCAGATCACCCCCGGCCAGGTGCACCGTGACCGGGCTCGACAGCCCGCCCAGTCGCACGGCGGCCACCGCGGCGGCACACGCGCCGGTGCCGCAGGCCAGCGTCTCACCTACCCCACGCTCCCATACCCGCATGGTCAGCTCGGACGGCCCATCGCTGCGCACGAACTCCACGTTGGTGCGGCCCGGGAACCGGCTGTCAACCTCGATCTGAGGTCCAAGCACCTGCACCACCCGGCCGGGGTCGGGATGCTCGATCACCGCATGAGGGTTGCCCAACGAGACCTCGGCCAGCTCCACCTGCGCGCCGGCCACCGAGAGCGCTTCGCGGGCCTCCCCCGCCGGGAACGTGGCGCGGCCCATCCCCACACGCACCATGCCGTCCTCACCGACCTCCGCGCGGGCCGGGCCCGACTCGGTCTCGATGACGCCGTCGGGTGGCAGCGCGTCGCGCAGGGTCAGGTAGCGGGCGACCATGCGGATGCCGTTGCCGCAGTTCTCGGCCTGCGAGCCGTCGGCGTTCCACACGATCATGCGTGGGCGCGCCCCCTCGGTGGCGATCTCCAGGATGCCGTCGCCGCCAGCGCCGAAGTGCGGGTCGCACAGCCGCCGCGCGCGCTCCGGGGTAAGCCCGAGCGGCCACTCGTCGCGTTCCACGATGAGGTAGTGGTTGCCGAGGCCCTGCCACTTCGCGAAGCGCACCTGGCCAGCTTACGTCACACGCTGGCCCGCCACCGCTGTACCAACTGCCCGAGCCCGGCCTCGGCCGGCCCGTCCGCCAGGTCCAGTACGGCGTCGTGCGGCATCTTGCGCAGCCACGCCAGCTGGCGCCGGGACAGGCGCCGCGTGCGCGCCGCCAGGCGCGCCGGCAGGTCGGCAGCCCCTAGCTCGCCCGCGCGCATGGCGGCGACTTCGCGGGCGCCGATCACCTGCAGCGGCTCACGGGCGACGGCTGGTGTGTCCAGCGCGGCCCGAAGCTCGTCCACCAGGCCCTCGTCCAGCTCGCGCCGCACCCTGGTGGCGATGAGCCGGTCCAGGACGTCGCGCGGCCGCACGACAGCGAGGACCAGCGAAGGGCGCCGCGTCGCCCGGCTCCACAGCGCGCCGGCGCTCGGGCCACCCCCCCCCTCGGCCACCTCGAGCGCCCGGACGAGGCGGCGTGGGTTGGCCAGGTCGGTGCGGGCGGCCAGGGCGGGATCCAGCGCCGAAAGCTCCTCGGCGGCGCGGGCCGGATTGGCGGCCACCCGCGTCTCGGCACGGCTGCGCACCTCGGGGTCGGGCGGCCCGGCGAAGTCCAGGTCGGCCAGCGCGGCGCGCACGTAGAGACCCGTTCCGCCCGCCACGACGGGCACGCGCCCGCGTGCGATCACGTCGTCGATGGCCTCATGCGCTCGGGCGGCGAAGTCGGCCGCGGTGGAAGCCTCGTTCAGCGCCAGATCGCCCACCAGATGGTAGGAGACCTCGGCGCGCTCCGCCGGCCGCGGGCTGTCGGCGGCGATCTCGAGGCCGCGGTAGCGCTGGAACGGGTCGGCCACCACCACCTCCCCGCCAAGATCGAGGGCGGCGGCGTGGGCGAGCGCGCTCTTTCCGGCCGCGGTGGGCCCGAAGAGCGCCAGCACGTCAGGCGGGAACCGCCACCTCCACCTCGTGACCGGTGAGCGTGGTGCTGGTGGCCGCGTCGATCAACACCTGCGCCAGCTGGCCGGGTGCCGCAGCGCCGGTGAAGTTCGTGGTGATGTTCTGGCTGAGGCGGCCGCGAAGGCGCGTCGGATCGGTTCGGGAGGGGCCCTCCACCAGCACCTCGCGCTCGGTGCCCACAAAGCGCTGGGCGCGGGCCGCCGCCGTGGCCTGCACCAGGTCGACCAGCCGCCCGATGCGCTCGCGCTTGGTGTCGTGGGGCACGTCGTCCGGAAGGCGCTCGGCCGCCTCGGTGCCGGGCCGCGGCGAGTAGAGGAAGGTGTAGGCGCCGTCGTAGGCGCAGGCCTCCACCAGGCTCATGGTCTGGGCGAAGTCGTGCTCGGTCTCGCCGGGGAACCCCACGATGAGGTCGGTGGTGAGCGAGAGGTCGGGGATGGCGTCGCGCAAGCGCGCCACCAGGTCGAGGTAGCGCTCGCGGCTGTAGGTGCGCCGCATGGCGCGCAGCACGCTGGTGGAGCCCGACTGGGCTGGCAGGTGCAGGTGGGCGCCGACCTCCGGGCACTGGGCCATGGCCGCGATGAGGTCGTCGCGCATGTCCTTCGGGTGGGGGCTGCTGTAGCGCACCCGAATAATGCCCGCCACCGCGGCCACTTCACGCAGCAGATCGGCGAAGGTGCGGCGCTCGTCGCGGGGCAGGTCACGCCCGTAGGAGTTGACGTTCTGACCCAGCAGCGTCACCTCGCGCACGCCCTCGTCGGCGAGGCGGCGTACCTCGTCGACCACGTCCCACGCGGGGCGACTGCGCTCGCGGCCGCGCACGCTGGGCACGATGCAGTAGGCGCACACGCAGTTGCAGCCGGTGGAGATCTGCACCCAAGCCTGGTGCGGGCGCTCCCGAACGGCGGGCAGGGTGCTGCTGAAGGCGCCGTCCAGGCTAAACGCGCCCACCGCGTCGAGGCGCTCGCGCGCCACAAGCTCGCCCAGCCGGGTGATCTCGGCGGGCCCGAACGCGATGTCCACGAAGGGGAAGTCGCGGAACACCCCCTCCTTCTGGCTCTGCGCCCAGCAGCCGCCCACCGCCACCAGCACGTCGGGGCGGTGGCGCTTGACGCGCTTTGCGTCTCCCAGGTTGCCCAGGAAGCGCTCGTCGGCGCTGCCGCGGATGGTGCAGGTGTTGAAGAGGATCAGGTCGGCGTCGTCGCGCTCGGCAACCTCGGACCAGCCCTGACCCTCGAGTAGCCCCTTCATGCGCTCGGAGTCGTGGTCGTTCATCTGGCAGCCAAACGTGGTGAGGTGGTACCGCACGGCCGACGATGTTAGCGCCGCTCAGGACGACCGCGAGCCGGCAGCGACGGGACGGCCCCGCCAGACCCGCCCCGGCTACCCGTGCTCGAGGGCCAGGCGCTCGACCACGGCCTGCACCGTGGCCTGCTCGGGTAGGTCGTCGAGCTTGACGCCGCGGCTGACCTCGCGCAGCGCGATGGACACGATGCGGCCCTCGGCGTCGTAGTCGACTGCCCGCCGGCGATCGAAGCGCACCGTGCGGACCGGCCGCGGGTGCTCCACCAGGTCGATGGCGAGGGCGTCGACGTGGGGGTCGTAGGCGACGCTTGCGGGGCGCCGGTCCATGGTGGTCTACCCCTTCCCCGCCAGGCCGCGGTTCCCTCCGGGCAATGTCAGGCCGGTACCGGGGTCTTCTCCGGCCGGGGCGCCTCGGACGGCTCGTCGGCGGCGGGCCTCGCGTCCTGATCCTCGATGACCTCGCCGGTCTCGGGGTCGACCTGGATGGCGCCCGGCAGCCCGGCCTCCTGACGGATGCCCGCCTCGATGAGGGCCGCCACGTCGGGGTGCTCGTGCAGGAAGGCGCGCGCGGCGTTGCGTCCCTGCCCCAGGCGCTCGTCGCCGTAGGAGAAGTAGGCGCCGCTCTTGGTGATGGCGCCGTTCTCGACGCCGAGGTCGAGGAGGTTGCCCTCGTAGGAGATGCCCTCGCCGTAGATGATGTCGAACTCGGCCAGGCGGAAGGGTGGGGCCACCTTGTTCTTGACGACCTTGACCCTGGTGCGGTTGCCAACCACGCCGGCCCCCTCCTTGAGGGTCTCGATGCGGCGGATGTCGAGGCGCACGGATGAGTAGAACTTGAGCGCGCGGCCGCCGGGGGTGACCTCGGGCGAGCCGAACATGACCCCGATCTTCTCGCGCAGCTGGTTGCTGAACAGGCAGATAGTGCCGGCGCGGTTGAGCGTGCCGGCCAGCTTGCGCAGCGCCTGCGACATGAGCCGCGCCTGGAGGCCAACGTGGCTGTCGCCCATCTCGCCCTCGATCTCGGCCTTGGGGACCAGCGCGGCCACCGAGTCGATGGCGACCACGTCGAGTGCCGCCGAGCGGACCAGGAGATCGGCGATCTCGAGCGCCTGCTCGCCGTGGTCGGGTTGCGACACCAGCAGCTCGTCGACGTTGACGCCGATGCGCTTGGCGTAGGTGGGGTCCATGGAGTGCTCGGCGTCGATGAACGCCGCCAGCCCACCCCTTCGCTGCGCCTCGGCGATGACGTGGTACAGCAGCGTGGTCTTACCCGAGCTCTCGGGACCGAAGATCTCGACGACGCGGCCCTTGGGCAGCCCGCCGATGCCCAGGGCGATGTCGAGCGCCAGCGAGCCGGTGGAGATGGCCTCGATGGGGACCAGTGCTCCGGGGTCGCCCATCCGCATGATGGAGCCCCTGCCGAACTGCCGCTCGATCTGCGCGACGGCGGAGCCGAGTGCCTGCTGTTTGTCCACCTGAGATCTCCTCACCTGACGGGTGCGCCGAGCTCAACGGCGTGCACCGGCACGTAGCGCGGCGGACGGCCATGGCCCAACTGGGAATCATAAAGAGCCAGACGGCTGAAAGCGAACATACGTTCCGCGTCGGACGGACCCTGCTCGGGGATCTCCACCCGGCGCCTGCCGCGCAGCCGCACCAGGGTGACGTGCAGCCACAGCGGGCGCTCCTCAACCGGCCGCCCCGCGGCCCGAAACAGCCCGTCGCGAAGCTCGCGGAGGGTCTGTGCCTGGGCATCGTGGCGGGGCGCCAGCTCCACGGCCACGGCCCGCGCGCGCCGCGACGAGGGCCGGGCGCCCACGGCCCCAACCTCGACCGGCACCGGCCCGTCCGGCGCGCCGGCCGCAAGCGCCGCGCCGACCAGAGGCCCTGCTTCGGGCGCCACCGAGCCCAGGAACGCCACCGTGGCGTGCAGGTTCTCGGACGGCACGGCGCGCCCCTCGAGGCGCTCGGCAAGGTCGCGCCCCAGCGTCCCCAGCCGGGCCCGATGCGGCTCGGGCACCTCGAGCGCAACGAACAGGCGGTTGTCGTCGCGCAGGTCCACTCCGCCCCAAGGTAGCCGCCCCGCTCGGACGCGACCACGCCGCGGCGTCACGTATGCGTGACGGCTGTGTCAGACGGCAAGAGCGCGGCGCAGCCGCTGCAGGGCCATCGCGCCCGCTCGCTCCCGGATGCGCTCGCGATCGCCGCGCAGGTGGTGCTCGTCCACACGTTGCACCCCCGGTCCGGCGCAGCACACGTAGACCAGCCCCACTGGCTTCTCGGCGGTGCCGCCCCCGGGGCCGGCCACGCCGGTGACGCTCCGCGCCCAGACTGCCCCGGTCAGGCGCCGCACCCCCGACGCCATCGCCTCGGCGACGTGCGCCGAGACGGCGCCGTGCCGGGCCAGCAGCCCGGCGGGCACCCCGAGGAGGTCGCGCTTGAGAACGTCGTCGTACGCCATCACGCCCCCGAGGAAGTAGTCGGAGGAGCCGGGCCTGGCGGTGATTCGGGCGCCCAGGCCGCCGCCAGTGCAGGACTCCGCCACGGCGAGGGTCTCGTCGCGCGACCGCAGCCGCATCGCCACCAGGTCGTCCAGGCCGGTTCCGTCACGGCTGTAGAGCGCTGCGCCGAACTCCTCTTCGAGGGCGTCCAGCAGACGGCCGGGATCGGCGCCCGGGCCCTCGGTCCGGAGCGTCAGCTCCAGCTCGCCGTCGCGGGCGCAGATGCCCAACTCCACGCCCTGAAGCGCCCCGGGCCCCAGGGCGTTGAGCGCCCCCACCAGACGGGACTCCGGCACCCCGAAGAGTCGCGCCACGGCCGGCGCGGGGGCGTCGGTGCCGAAGTCCGACATCGGCCCGTCCTCAAGCGCCGCCGCGAGCATTCGCGCCAGCTCCCACGGCGGCCCGGGCAGTGCAAGCACCCACGCGCTCCCGGCGCGGAGCGCCGCCCCGGGCGCGGTGCCCGCCGGCGGCAGCGGCTCTGCACCCGCCGGCAGGGTCGCCTGCTTGCGCGCCGCCGCGTGCCGGGCCGCCTCCGATGCGGGCACGCCGGCGTTCCGGCGCGAGGCCATCGCGAGGGCGCGCTCGTCGACCTGGAGGCCGACGCCGGCGGCGTCGGCGATGCCGGCCATCGAGAGGTCGTCGTGGGTGGGCCCCAGGCCGCCCGTGACCACGACCAGGTCGGCGCCGGCGTCCAGGGCGGCGCGCACGGCCCCGGCGATATCGGAGCGCCGATCGCCCACCACCACCGCGCCGTGCACGCGCGCGCCCCGCGCCTCCAGGGCGCGGGCGACCAGCGCCAGGTTGCGGTCGCGGATCCGTCCGCGCAGAACCTCTTCGCCCGTGACGACGACGAGAACGCGGAGCGGCGTCTCAGGCGAGGCGGCGGGTCTCGCCTCGTGCGATCAGGTAGGTGGCGGCGCCACCCTCCAGCGACTGCTCCTGGCCGTCCACGCGCAGCTTCAGACCGTCGGTGTTGCCAACCTCGATCCAGAGGCTGCGGTCCACGCGGTAGGCGAGCCGCTCGCCGGGCAGCAGGATGCCCTCGAACACCGTGCGCCCGGTGGAGTTGCGGCCGCGGACGACGAGATAGGAGCCCTCGTCGCCCTCGCCGACAAGGGCGATCTTGAGCTTGCCGGGCGACTCGGGCACCACGTCGCGCAAGGGTTCAGGCTCGGCGGCGCGCACGGCCGGCGCGGTCTCGGTGGTGGAGGCGGGAAGGGTCGGCGCGGGGTTGTCGCCGTTGCCCACGCCCAGCCACACCAGCAGGGCGACGCCCATCACGCCGCCGATGGCCAGCCACAGGAGCTGGGCCTCGCTGCGCCGGCGACGACGCGGCTTGCGCGTGCGCGAGGGCTGGGAGCGCGCCGCCTCGTCCTCGGCGGCGTCCGAGAACGTGCCGAACCGGGACTCGTACTCGTCCACCACGAGCTGGCCGTCCAGCTCGAGGAACTCGGCGTACGTGCGCAGGAAGCCGCGCGTGTACGTCGGTGACGGCAGGAGGTCGAACTGCTCCTCCTCCATCGCCCGGAGGTACTTCGTTCGGATCTTGGTCTCCGCCTCGCACTCGAGGATATCCAGGCCCTTGCGGAAGCGGGCCTCGCGGAGTGAGTTTCCGATCTCGAACATGCGCAGCCGGGCGGAGGCGTCCTGCCTCCGGCCGGGCGCACCCTAGTCGAGGTGCCGCCGCGCACGCAAGCGCCGCGGCGCGTCAGGTATCGGCGACCGGAGCCTCTGCGCTAGCGCTTACGTCACGCTCAGCTACTGGAGCGTGGTCCTGCTCCGCGGCCCCATCGTGGGGCGCCGGCCCGATCAGGCGCGGCAGGTCGGCCTCGCCAGCCAGCACGCGCCTGGGCCGCGATCCCTCGTAGCCGGAGATCACGCCGAGGCGCTCCATGGCGTCCACGAGGCGACCCGCGCGGGCGTAGCCGACGGCGAGCCGGCGCTGCAGCAGCGACACGGAGGCGGTGCCCTGCCGCACCACCAGCTCGATGGCGTCGGCCAACAGGGCGTCGGCGTCCTCGCCGCCGGCGTCCTCGGCCGCCTCGGGCCGCTGCAGCAGCTCCTCACGCAGCTCGGGGAGCCCCTGCTCGCGCCATGCGTCGGTGAGCTGGCGGATCTCCTCCTCCGACACGTAGGCCCCCTGCAGGCGCTGAAGCCGCGACGAGCCCACCGGGCGGAACAGCATGTCCCCCTGCCCCAGCAGGCTCTCTGCGCCGTTGGCGTCGAGGATGACCCTCGAGTCGACCTGGCTCGAAACCGCGAACGCGATACGCGAGGGGACGTTGGCCTTGATCATTCCCGTGATCACGTCGGTCGAGGGGCGCTGGGTGGCGAGCACCAGGTGGATGCCGACGGCCCGGCTCTTCTGCGCGAGGCGGATGATCGCGTCCTCCACCTCGGCAGGCGCCACCATCATCAGGTCGGCCAGCTCGTCGATGACGACCAGGATCGTGGGGATGGAGTCCTCGCCGTCCGCGACGCGCGCGGCGTTCCAGTCGCGCAGGTTCCGGGCGCGCGCCATGCCCATCAGCTCGTAGCGGGTCTCCATCTCGCGCACCACGTTGGCCAGCACCGTGGCGGCGTCCTTGGGGCTGGTGACCACCCGCGTGAGCAGGTGCGGCAGGCCCTCGTAGTGGTTCAGCTCGACCTTCTTCGGGTCGACCAGGATCATTCGCAGCTCGTCCGGGCCGGCGCGCAGCAACACGGAGGCCAGCAGGGCGTTCAGGCACACGCTCTTCCCGGTGCCGGTGCTGCCAGCGATCAGGAGATGCGGCATGCTGGTGAGATCCACGTAGACCGGCTTGCCGCCGATGTCGAGGCCCAGCCACGCGACCAACGGCCCGCTCTCAGGCGGGAAGTCACGGTAGATGTCGCCCAACGTCACCAGGGCGGGCTCGGGGTTGGGCACCTCCACGCCCACGGCCTGCTTGCCGGGGATCGGCGCGATGATGCGCAGCTCCTCGCGTGCCGCCAGCGCGTAGGCGAGATCGTCGCGGAGCGCCGCAATGCGCCCGACCTTCGTGCCCGGCGCCAGCTGCAGCTCGTAACGCGTGACGCGCGGCCCGGGCACGGCGTTGCTCACCTGGGCCTCCACGCCGAAGTGCCCAAGGGCCTCCTCGAGCCGGCGGCTGGTGTCGGCGATCTGGTCGTCCGACAGCCCGCCCGAGCGGACCGAGCGGCGCAGCAGATCGGCCCGGGGCGGACGGTAGCCGTCCCCCGCGTCCCGGCCGCCCACGGCGGCCTCGGGAACCGAAAGCGGCGGCGGGGTGAACGGGAAGGGAGCCTTCGCCTCCGAGGGCTCGTCGTCCACAACGGGCCACGTCGCCTGCTCGGGCTCCCCGCTCGGTCCGTCCGGGTCGTCGTCGGGGGCGTAACCGATGGGCGGCGCGGCCACGGCGTCGGCCCTGTCGCGCACGGCCGGTGAGGGTGGCAGCGCCGAGGGGCCCTCGAACAGGTCCGGGAACGCGCCGGCGCCGTCGATGAACGGCCGGCCCGCGCCTCGCGCGCGGCCGCCGCGCAGCCCCACCAGCGTCGGCGCCTCCAGGGCGTCCACCTTCGCGCGCACCTCGTCGCTGATCCAGGCGCTGCGGCGCAGCGCGCCGAGGGTCGCGGTGGCCATGCCCCGACCTGCTCGCGCGGCGCCGTGGCCGGCGCGCGCCGCGCCACGGCCGGCGGTGGCAGCTCCGCGCCCCGAGCGGCGCAGGAAGAGGCCCAACGAGGCGCCGGTCATCAGGACGATCGCAGCGATCAGGGCCGCGACCACCACGATTGCGGTGCCGATGTCGCCCAGCGCCGAGCCGATCACGACGTACCCGAGCTCGCCGGCGTAGCCACCGGCCTGGCTGACGGACGCGACGTCGAAGCGCGAGCCGCCGGACGGCTCGCCCACCCCGAACGTGCCGGCCGCGAGCGCCACCACGAGCCCGGCGGCGCCGATCACGGCGCCGAGCCGGAAGGGCCGCGAGTCGATGACGGGCAGACGCAGGATGAGCGCCACCCCGATGGCAGCCAGGGCGAACGGCGTCAGGGCGACGGCCAGGCCCACGAACGCGCGCACCAGATCCTCGAGGGCTCCTCCCACCGGTCCGACCCCGAAGCCCAGAAACAGCGAGCTCGCCAGCAGGATGCCGACGCCGATCAGTGCGAGCCCCGCGATCTCGCGGCGCTGGTCGCCGCGCGCGGCCCGCTCGTGGCTCCGGCTGCCGCGAGCCCCTGCGCGGCGCGAGCGGCCGCCGGCGACGTGCGTCCCCATCCATTCCTCCTGCGCGCGCGTGACCCGGGCTTTGCCCTGTTCCGCGCGGGATGTCGCGTTCCTGCCGCGTTGGTAGGGTTGACGCCCTCATCCCACGAGCAGGAGGGCAGCGTGCCGCCCACCCAGCACCAGGTCACGGCCAAGCCCAGGCCGGACAAGATCCTTCAGCTCGACGGCATCTCCCCGGAGTCCGTCGAGGCGCACTGGGCGCTGTATGAGGGCTACGTCAAGAAGTACAACGAGATCCAGGAGCGCCTCGCCGGCGCCGACCGCGGGGCGGCCAACCAGATCTTCTCCGACTATCGCGGCCTGCGCGAGATGCTCACCTTCGCCATCGGCGGCATCAAGAACCACGAGGTCTACTTCGACAACCTCGGGCCCGGCGGCGGTTCGCCCTCGGATGGCCTGGGTGGCCACATCGAGGCCTCGTTCGGCGATGTGGACACCATGCTGACCGAGCTCCGGGCCGGTGGCATGGCCGCGCGCGGTTGGGCGTGGCTGGCCTGGGACTGGGACTGGCAGCGCCTGGACGTCTACATCGGCGACGCGCAGAACACGTTCCCGGTGTGGAACGTGACGCCCATCATCGCGCTGGACGTCTACGAGCACAGCTACATCCGCGACTTCTCGACCGCCCGGCCGAAGTACATCGACGCGTTCGTCGCCAACCTCGACTGGCAGGCCATCAACGGCCGGTTCGGGATGATTGAGGCCTTCCTTCAGCAGATGGGCGGCTAGCTGGCCGCCGGCCAGCCGGCAGAACCGTGATCACCCCCGGCGTCTGCGACCTGGGGCCGCTCAAGCTCCACTACCTCGAGGCGGGGGTCGGGGAGCTTGTCATCTGCGCCCACGGCTTCCCCGACCACGCGCCCACGCTCCGGCCCATGCTCGAGGCGCTTGAGGTGGCCGGGTTCCGGGCGGTGGCGCCCTTCATGCGCGGTTACGCGCCAACGACGGGCGAAGTGCGCTCGTACGAGAGCGCAGCGCTCGCCAGCGATCTGCTGGGGTTGGGCAACGCGCTGGGCGCCGGCGAGAGCCTGCGCCTGGTGGGCCACGACTGGGGAGGGGTGGCCGCCTTGCACGCGGCGGTGCTCCAGCCAGAGCGCGTGCTGCGCCTGGTGACGCTCGGCGTCCCCCACGCCCGCGCCTTCGCCCGGGCGCTCCGCGAGGACCCGCTCCAGCTGCGGCGGAGTTGGTACGAGTTCGTGTTCCTGGCCCGGGGCCTCGCCGAGCGGCTTGTCGCCGACTCCAACTTCGCGTTCCTCGACCGGCTGGTGGCGGAGTGGTCGCCGAGCCCGCCGTTCCAACCGGTTGAGTGGGTGGCCATCAAGCGCACGCTCGGTGCCCACGGGGTGCTGCCGGCAGTGCTCGAGTACTACCGCGCGGCGCTGGGGCAGTCCGAGCGCGACCCCGCCCTGTCCGACGCCGCGGCGCGCTGGGCCGATCCCGTAAAGGTGCCCACGCTGGCGATCTACGGCGATGCCGACGGCTGCATCGGGCCCGAGGTGCACGAGTCGCAGGCCGAGCACTTCACGGCGCCGTTCCGGCTCCGGGCCGTGAGCGGCGTCGGGCACTGGCCGCACCTCGAGGCGCCCGGGGAGGTGCTCCCGCCCATCGTGGAATTCCTGCGCGGCTGATCCGGCCGCCGCGCCGCGCCTCGGTCCGGCTCAGACCTCCACGATCACCGGCAGCACCATCGGGCTCTGCCCCGTGCGCTCGCGCAGCATCGCAGACACCGAGTCGTGCAGGCGGTGGTGCAGAACCCCGATCTCGGTGACCCGCTGCTCGGCCGACTCGGCCAGGCTTGCGGCCACCAGGGCGCGCGTGTCGGCGACCAGCTCGTCGTCGGCGGCCGCCAGGCCCCGGGTGATCACTTCGGCCTCGGCCTGGAGCACGCCGTCGTCGGAGCCCACCGTGACCACCACCAGCACAAGGCCGTCCTCGGCGAGGTGGCGCCGGTCGCGCAGCACCTCCTCGCCCACGTCGCCGGCGCCCAGGCGGTCGACGAAGGTCAGCCCCGCGGGGACGTGGCCGGTCACGCGGGCCCAGCCCTCGCCGCTCTCGAGGACATCGCCGTTGTCGAGGATGAAGGTGTTCTCGGGTGCCACCCCCACGTCCTCGGCGAGGGCGGCGTGTGCGAACTGGTGTCGTGCCTCGCCGTGGATGGGCGCGAAGAAGCGGGGGCGCAGCAGCTCGAGCATGAACACCAGGTCACTCGCGGTGCCGTGCCCGGAGGCGTGGATGGCCGGCTCGGTGCGCTCGGTGATCACCGTTGCGCGCCGGCGCGCGAGGCGGTTGATGGTGTCGCTCACCGCCAGCTCGTTCCCGGGCACGGTGCTCGAGGAGTAGACGACGGTGTCCCCCTCCTCGATGCTGATCTGGGGGTGATCGCCGCGGGCCATTCGGCTGAGCGCCGCCAGAGGCTCGCCCTGGCTGCCGGTGCACACGATGACCTGCTCGTCGGGGCGGTGGTGGGCAAGCTCGTGCGGGCGCAGCAGGGTGTGCGGCGGCGGGTTCAGCAGCCCGAGGTTGCGCGCGATGTTGACGTTGCGGTTGAGCGAGCGCCCCACCAACGACGCGACGCGACCGTCCTCGTAGGCGGCGTCCAACACCTGCTGCACGCGGTGGACGTGCGACGAGAAGGTGGTCACCAGCACGCGCCCGGGTGCCCGCGCCATGACCCGCGCCAGCGCCTCGCCCACCGTGCTCTCGGGTGCCACCGGAGCCGTCTCGTCGGCGTTGGTCGAGTCGGCCAGCAGCAGGTGCACGCCGGACTCGCCCAGGCGCGCCAGGGCGGCCACGTCGGTGCGGGGCGTACCGGCGACCGGCTTCGGATCGATGCGGAAGTCGCCCGTGTGCACCAGTGTGCCCAGCGGCGTGTGGAGGGCCACCGCCGTGCAGTCGGGGATGCTGTGCGTGAGCGGCACGAACTGGGCCTGGAAGGGGCCGACCGTGTGACGTGACTCGGGGTCGGCCTCGATGAGCTCCACGCGTGAGAGCAGCCCGTGCTCGTCGAGCTTGCTGCGCACCAACCCCAGCGTGAACCGGGCACCGTAGACGCGTGTCTCGCCGACGGCGCGCACCAGGTAGGGCAGCGCGCCGATGTGGTCCTCGTGGCCATGGGTGACGATCACGCCCTCGAGCGCCTCGGCCCGCTCCTCGACGTACTGGAAATCGGGGAGGATGAGGTCCACTCCGAGCTGCTCGGCC
Organism: Miltoncostaeaceae bacterium; assembly: GCA_030598395.1. Lineage (GTDB taxonomy): Bacteria > Actinomycetota > Thermoleophilia > Miltoncostaeales > Miltoncostaeaceae > JAUVPZ01. The sequence goes on from JAUVPZ010000018.1 coordinate 21,333, forward strand.
CGGGGGAAGGTGACGCCGCAGTCGATCACGACCATGCGGCCGTCCATCTCGACCACGTACATGTTCTTGCCGATTTCGCCGGCCCCGCCCAGCGGAATCACGCGAATCATCGGCCCCTCCGGCACTTCTGCCGGCGTGGCGTCGTGGGGGTCGAGGGTGCTCAGTGGCTCGTCAGACCCGCGCCAACAGTCCCTGCGCCTCCAGCGCGGTGCGCACGATCTCGCGCTGCACCGGCGTGACCTGGACCATCGGCAGGCGCATACGACCCGAGGGAATCAGCCCCACCATCTCGCACGCGGCCTTGATGGGGATGGGGTTGGTGGTGATGGACAGGCTGGCGTACAGGTTGAGCAGGCCGTCGTCGATCCGACGCGCTTCGTCCAGATCGCCGCTTCGGGCGGCCGCGGCCATGGCGGCCACCTGCTCGCCCGCCAGGTGGGAGGTGACCGAGATCACGCCCTGCCCCCCCATCTCCAGCACCGGGAAGAGCATGTCGTCGTTGCCGGCGTAGACCGTCAATCCCGAATGCTTCACGACCGTGCGGCACTCGGCGAGGTCGGGGTTGGCCTGCTTGACGGCGACGACCTCGGGCATGCGGCCCAGCTCGGCCAGCAGGTCCGGCTCCATGTTGACGGTGGTGCGGCCCGGGATGTTGTAGAGCACGATCGGAAGGCCCACCGCGGCGATGGCGGCGACATGCGCCGCGATGCCCTCGCGGTTGGGGCGGTTGTAGTACGGCGTGACGATCAGGGCGGCGTCCGCGCCGACCTCCGCCGCGCGCGCCGTCAGCTCCACCGAGTGAGCCGTGTCGTTGCTGCCGGTGCCGGCGATCACCGTGGCATCGCCGCCGGCCTCCGCGATCGCGCGCCGGAACAGCGCCACCTTCTCCGCGTCGTCCAACGTGGAAGCCTCGCCGGTGGTGCCGGCCACCACCAGGCCGTCGGAGCCGGAGGCAAGTAGCCGCTGCGCCAGGCTGGCGAACGCGTCCTCATCGATGCGCAGCTCGAGGTCGAACGGCGTGACCATGGCAGTGAGGATCGCGCCGCGCACGCGCCGAGTATACGCCGCCCCATCCCGGTCGCTCCGACGAGGCACCCGGGCCAGACCGCCTTGCGGTACCACGCGTTTCTCCCGTGGCACGGCCGACGCGCCCCCGGCCCAATGGGCCCGCCGTGGCGGTCAGCTCACCGGCGTCGCGCAGATCGCCCAGACCTCGTGGGGGATGTTGTTGCTGGCCTTGGGCAGGATCTGGACCTGCCAGCCCGTGGGGTTGTCCGAGCCGTCCTTCGTGGGCAGCGAGCCCACCACCTCACCGAGGGAGTGGTCGAGCACGCGCGCGCCGCCGCCCGTGGCGAAGGCGCCCGACTGGCTGCAGAGGTGCACCGTGGAGAAGATCTGGCCGTTGTTGGCGAAGGGCGACGTGGAGGCGATCTCGACCTTGAACGTGAGACCGCTCCCGCCGGAGCCGCCGCCCGCGGGCCCCTCCGGGCCCTGCGGACCCTCCGGGCCCTGCGAGCCCTGGGCTCCTGTGTCGCCCTTCTCGCCCTTGAGACCGCGCACACCCTCGGGGCCGGCTGGGCCAACCGGGCCGCCCGCGCCCTGGAAGCCCCGCGGTCCGGGCGGTCCGGGCGGGCCGGCGGGCCCGGGGGCGCCGCGCGTCGAGGCGCCGGCCTCCAGGTCCTCCACGCGCGCCACGGTGTCCTTCAGGCGCAC
>JAUVPZ010000003.1 GCA_030598395.1 Miltoncostaeaceae bacterium
CGCGCCCAGGACGGTGAGGGGGTGGGCGCCATCGTGGCCGACATCGCCCGGCGCTTCGCCCGGGGCGAGCAGCGCCCGCCCTCGCTTCGCACCGTGCAGCGCTGGATCGCCGAGCGGCGGATCCGGGCGGAGGGCGGGTCAGCCGCTGGTCGGGGCGCCTCGTGTGCGCAGCGCGTGGGCCAGGTCGGTGATCGACAGCAGCCCCACCATCCGGCCGCCGTCCAGCACCAGGCCCCGGCCCAGCGGCGCGCCCTGCAGGCGCATCAGGGCGTCGAGGGCGTCGTCGTCGGGGGCGAAGGTGGCCAGGTCGCCGCTCGGCACCATGCAGTCGGCGACCACGCGCTGGTCCCAGTCGGCCTGCGGCACGTCGCGGAAACAGGCCGCTGGTAGCAGCCCGAGGGCGACGCCCCGGTCCACCACCGGGTAGGAGGTGTACGGCGGGCCCCAGACGATGAGCTGGTGCAGGTGGGCCAGCGTCTCGTCGGGCGAGGCCGTGACCGGCTGCCTCACCATCAGGTCGCCCACGTGCACGCCCGACAGTCGGGCGGCAACCAGCGTGGACTCGGTCTCGCCGCGGGCCCAGCTGTTGAGGAACCAGCCCAGCACCGCCAGCCAGAGGCCCTGGACGTCGCCCACGATGAAGAAGAGGGCTGCGCCGCCGCCGATCATGAGATAGGCGAAGCCCCGGCCCATGGCCCCCGCCACCCGTGTGGCGAGCACCAGGTCGCCGCGCCAGCCCCAGATGGCGGACCGCAGCACGCGGCCGCCGTCGAGGGGCAGGGCCGGGAGCATGTTGAAGGCCAGCAGAAAGAGGTTGAGCAGGCCCACCCAGGCCGCCACGCCGCCGACCGCGACGGGCAGGCCCGGCAGTGCGGCGACGCCGATGAAGACGCCCGCCAGCACGGCCGACACCACCGGCCCGGCGACGGCGATCCTGAACTCGGCGCCCGCTCCCGGGAAGCCGCCGCGGAAGCGCGCCACCCCGCCGAGGGCCCACAGCGTGATGCCATCGATGACCATGCCGTCGCGGCGTGCCTGAACCGCGTGTCCCATCTCGTGGGCCAGGATGGAGCCGAACAGAATGGCGGCGGCGACCACGGCCATGGCGAAGTGCACGTTGCGGTCGAGGTCGGGGTTCGTGCTGGGGAAGACGTCAACCGACAGGATCCACAGCACCAGCACAAGCAGCACCAGGACGCTCCAGTTGAGCGCAATCCTGATGCCCGCGATGCTGCCCAGGGAGTAGCTGCCGCGCACGGCTGGAGTGTTGCGCACCTGGCGGCCGGTATGTCGTCCCGCCCGGCGATCGCGGCCCCCCCGGACGGGGGGCGCCGTCCTCGACGCAGGTCCGGTGCGCCGCCGCGGCCGCGGCTCCACCCTCGGAGAGGATGCAGGGACACATTGCACCGGGATGGGTGGTCGGGCTGACGGCGCTGGCGGCGATCGGGGGAGCCGCCGTGGCACTCGTGGTGACGGCCCTCGGTCCGCTGGACCTGGATCCCCGCGACCCCGAGCGACCGCTGTCGGTGGGGGAGATCTACCGGCAGGCCGCCCCGGGCGTGGTGCGCGTGACGGCGGGTGGCCCTCGTGCGGGCAGTGGCGGCTCGGGCTTCGTGCTGGACGGCGACGGGCACGTGGTCACCAACGCGCACGTCATCCAGGGAGCCGATCGGGTGGAGGTCTTCACGCCGGGCGGCGAGCCCGTGCGGGCGCGAGTGGTCGGCACGGACCCCTCGGTGGATCTGGCGCTGCTCGCCGTGCCGCCTGACACCGAGGGCCTGCGGCCCCTCGCCCACGGTGGGGACGCCCGCGTGCGCGTGGGCGACCCCGTGGTGGCCATCGGCGCTCCGTTCGGCCTGGACCGCTCGGCCACGGTCGGCATCGTCTCCGGGCTGGCGCGGCAGATCCCGGCGGCCAACGACGTCACGATCGCCGGCGCCATCCAGACCGACGCCGCGCTGAACCCTGGGAACTCGGGCGGTCCGCTGCTCGACGCCTCGGGCCAGGTGATCGGTGTGACCACCCGCATCGCCACCCGTACCGGCAGCGATGACGGTGTGGGGTTCGCGGTCCCGATCGCCACGGTGGTCCGGGCGGCCGGGGACCTGTTGGGCCGCGGCGGCGAGCGGCCCTACGTGGGCTTCGTGGCGGTTGACGTGGATCGGCGCATCGCCGCGGACGAGGGCCTGCCTGCCGGCTCACGAGGGATCCTGGTCGTGCGCGTCTTCGAGGAGGGCCCTGGCCGCGCGGCAGGCCTCGCCGTGGGCGACGTGCTGGTGGGCGTGGACGGCCGTAGGATCCACGACAATCCCGAGTTCACCGCCGCCATCCGGCGGCGTCGAACCGGGGAGCGCGCCAGCCTGAGCCTCATCCGCGACGCGCGCGAGCTCACGGTGGACGTGACGCTGGCGCGCCGTCCGGGGCTTGCGGACGACCGGGATCCACCAACGACAGCAGCGCGTCGCACACCTGGCTGACCGGCACCGCCACGCCGTGCCGGCGACCCTCGCGCACCACCGCGCCCACCAGGGCCTCCCGCTCCAGGCGTCGTCCGGCCTCCAGGTCGAAGAGCGTCGAGCTGCCGCCGTCAGCGGGCAGGCGCCGGCGGGCGTCGGCCACGTATGCCCGGGCCGAGCCCACCGGAAGCGTCACGCCGGCCGCGGCGGCGACGGCCTCCACCTCGGCGCCCAGCGCGAGCATGAGCGCGACCGCACTGGGATCGGCGAACACCCGGCCCACCCGCGCGCGACCCAGCGCGGTGACCGTGTTCAGCGACGCGTTGGCCACCAGCTTGGTCCACAGCGCGATCTCGGGGCGCTGCACCACCTCCACCGCAACCTCACAGGCCTGCCCCACGGCCACGAGCGCCGCGGCCGCGCGGGCCGGCCCACCTCCCACCAGGCGGTCGCGCGGGCGGCCGGTGGCGCGGTCGATCGAGGGCCGGCGCACGACCCTCTGGGGCGCGAGCCGCTGACAGCCCAGGTAGACGGCGGCAGCGCCAAGCGCGGTGCCGGACGGGAGGTGGCGCCGCAGGATGTCCGGGTTGCCGATGCCGTTCTGGAGCGACAGCGCGACCGCGCCGTCGGCCAGCGCCGGCCCCAGCGCCGCCGCCGCCGCCTCGGTGTCGAAGCTCTTGACGCACACGACCCCCAGCTGCACCGGCGCCGCGTCGGCCGGGTCGTCGACCACCCGCAGCTGGACCTGCCGCTCCTCGTCGCCGTCGCGCAGGCGCAGCGGGCTGGCGCGCAGCGTCGCGGCGGTGCGGCCCCGCGCGAGGACGGTGACCGGCCAGCCCGCCAGCGCGAGCCGGACGGCGACGAAGCCGCCGATCGCCCCCGGGCCGGCGACCAGCGTCCGCGGCGGCCCCGGAGCGCCCGGCGCCGTCAGACGTCCAGGCCGAGCTGCTCCTCGGCCGCCGGCAGCGCTGTCGCGGGCTCGGCGTGCAGCGCCGCGTCCTGCGCCAGGCGGTCGGCGCGCTCGTTGGCCGGATGTCCCGCGTGGCCGCGCACCAGCGTGGCGCGAACGCGCTCGTGCCGGCCCAGCTCGTGCACCATTCGCTCCCACAGGTCTCGGTTGGCCACGGGCTTCCTGGCCGCGGTGCGCCATCCGCGCCGTCGCCAGTCGTTCAGCCAGCCCTGCTCGAGCGCGTTGGCCACGTAGCTGGAGTCGGTCACCAGCTCCACATCCGATCGCTCGGGCGCGGCGGCGAGCCCCTCCAGCGCGGCGGTGAGCTCCATGCGGTTGTTGGTGCTGGGGAACTCGCCGCCGGTGAGCACGGTCTCCTCGCCGGCCGCGTCGACGAGGATGGCCGCCCAACCGCCGCGGGAGTCGTCGGTGCCGTTGCCCGAACAGGCCCCGTCGGTGACCAGGGTGACGGCGGGTGCGTCGCTCGCTCCCATCAGGCGCTTAGGTTAGCGGCGATGGCGCAGGAGTCCTCGGGGCGGCCGTCGGCGTCGTTCGACGCAAGTGCGCCACAGTACGACGACCTTCTGGAGCCCAACCGGCTGGCGGCGCGCCGGCTGGTGTTTGCGGCATCGATGAGGTCCCGGCGGCGTGGATCGACACCTTCGACCTCGTGCAGCGCGGCGTCGATGAGCTGACGTCGCACCTCCAGCTTGCCGGGCTCGAGCCGATCGACGCCTGGGAGGATCGGCGGCGACCGGTGCGACCCGTCGATCGCCACCTGGCGAGGATCGGCGGCGACCGGTGCGACCCGTCGATCGCCACCTGGCGAGGATCGGCGCGGTCGCAGGACACCTCTCCGCCGGCCTCGATGAAGACCTTGTCGAGCGCCTCAACGCCCGCATCGCCGAGGAGCTGACTCGCGCCGCCGGCCCGAAAGGCTTGCGCTTCACGATGGTGAGGCTCTTCGGCGTGGCACGCCGGCCCTGACGCAGGCCGAGTCGCCAGAACCTTCCAGCTGACACGAGTTTCGTCCACGGCCCTCAAGGCCGAGACCATTCGTCTCGATGAATGGACCAGCCCACCAGGTCCTCCGCAGGCACGACGTCGCTGCCGGGATCTCGTGCCGACCGCTTGTTTCTCACGGAGGAGAACTGAGAAGTGATGCTTGAGCGACTTCGTCGCCGGGCTCGGAGCGAGAAGGGATTCACCCTCATCGAGCTCCTGGTCGTGGTGATCATCATCGGCCTACTGGCCGCCATTGCGATCCCGGCGTTCCTGGGTCAGCGCGACAAGGCGAACGACGCCGCGTCGAAGTCGCTGGTCCGCAACGGCGCCACCGCCGTCGAGGCGTATTTCGCCGAGGGCAACACGTACGCCGGTGCCGACCCCACCAACCTTGGGGCCATCGAGCCGAACATCGTCTGGGTCGTGGGAGCCGCCAGCATGGCCTCCGACGAGGTCCAGATCACGGGCGTGGCTCCCACCGGCTACACGCTGACCTCGGTCAGCAACTCTGGGACCACCTACAACTACATCAAGGACACGGGGGCCGCTGGGTCCACCGTGTCCCGCACCTGCGCCGGCTCCGGCTGTAGCGGAGGAACCTGGTAGTCCCCTGATAGTCGCCCGTCCTCCGGCCCGCCTCCGGGTGGGCCGGGGCGCGGGTCGCACCTCATCTTGGAAGGGTCCGCCTGGGCCCAGGAAAAACTCCACGCAAGGACGCACCGTTCCCAAGCACCCCACACGCGAGCGGGCAGCGCTCCTCGACGATCCGGTCGCACCCCGCGCGCCACGCGTACGGCCTGGCCGCCTACCGTCGGCCCGCATGCCGCGTCTGCTTTCTCTGGGACTCGTCGCGGCCGCAGCGCTCACGGCCCCCGTGGCGGCGTTCGCCGCCGAGGCGCCCGGCGGCTCCACGACGGTCCCCGGCACCGGCACGACGACCCCGCGGGTCACGCCGGCGGTGCCTGCTCCAACCAGGGCCAAGTCGCCCTTCAGGGCCAATCGGCTGGCCAGCGAGCCGCTCGGCCTCGGGCCCAACGACGTCCGTGACCCCTTCGAGTACCCTGCCGAGCCGATCGTCCTCAGCTGGACGCAGGTCCCCGGCGCCGTGTCCTACCGGGTCGAGGTCGCCAGCAACCCCGGGTTCTCCAAGGTCGTCTGGGAGCTGGACACCGACCAGCACCGCGCCGCTCTCGACCTGCTACTGCCCGACGGCAGCTACTGGTGGCGCGTCACGGCCACCGACGCCGCCGGCACGGTCGGTCGCACCAGCCGCGTGGCCCGGTTCACGAAGACCTGGCCCAACCGGATCGCCGGCATGCTGCTATCGGCAGCCCCCGGCGGGGCGCCGGTGAGCCACCTGCTGCTCAACCCGTACATGCGCTGGAGCGCCGTGCCGGGCGCCAAGGAGTACGACGTGGAGGTGGCGCCGGGCGACCAGTTCGGGTCGCCGGCCTTCCTCGGCCAGAAGCTTCACGCGCCCTACGCCAGCCCAGCGGGCGCCGGCGCCCTGGCCGACGACATCTACTCGTGGCGGGTCCGCGGGCGCGATCCCAACGACAACCCCGGGCCCTGGACCACGTCCACCGCCTTTCGCAAGGCCTGGGTAGCGCCGAACGTCACGGCCCCGGCCGACGACGCCGTCACCCACGACGTCAACTTGCGCTGGGACCCCGTGGCCGGCGCCGAGGCGTACGAGGTGCAGATCTCCAGCCGGCAGCACGTGTGGTCGGGCGACCATCTGCAGCTGTTCCAGCGCACCGCGTCCACCGGGTTCACGCCGTCCCTGTCCGAGCAGCTCGCAAAGGACCTGAGCCTGGGCAACCTGTGGTGGCGGGTGCGCCCGGTGATTTCGGGCCGCTTCGGCGCGTGGGCGTCCCCGCGGCACATCACCTGGGCGCTGCCCGGCGCGACCACCGGCACGGCCCAGCTCAGCTCGGACCCCGACAGCGACACGGCTCTGATGCCGCGGCTGACGTGGACCGCGGTCACCGGCGCCAGCCTGTATCGCGTGGACATCGCCACCGACGCGCAGTTCAACAACATCGTCGAGAGCCAGATGACCTCCAGCACCAGCTGGGTGTCCCGGGTGCCGCTACCCGACAACCAGATCACCTCCGGCTACCACTGGCGCGTCGTCTGGGGCAGCGGCACCATCGCCGAGGACCCCCGCTGGATGGTGGCCGAGGACGCCGCTCCGACCGCCACCTTCCGCAAGCAGACGCGGGTCACGCTGGGTTCGGGCGATCTGGGGCAGATCGGCCAGGCGCCGCTGCTCACCTGGGGAGCCGTGCCGGGCGTGGCTCGCTTCGAGGTGCAGCTCAGCCAGGACGGCCAGTTCGACACTGCGGTGCGCGAGGCCACCATCTGGGGTACCGGGTACGTGCCGGGCACGGGCGGCAAGGAGAAGCTGCTGCCCGACGGCACCTGGTTGTGGCGCGTGCGCGCCGTCGACGGCGGCGGCCAGGCGCAGACCTGGAGCCCCGTGGGCCGGTTCACCCTCACGGCGAGCCGCCCCGTCCAGGAGGCGCCGCGCGACGGACAGGCCGCGGTCGGCGCGCCCACCTTCCGCTGGTCGGTGGTGCCGGGCGCCTGCGCGTACCAGCTCCAGATCAGCCGCGACCCCGCCTTCAAGGACGTGGGCGGTGCCGCGGACGGGGCCATCACCACGGCGCAGCGCGCGCACGTGCCCACGCGCGAGGTCATCCCGGGCCCGGGCGTCTACCACTGGCGCGTGCGGGCCGACCTCTGCGACGACGTGGTGGGGCAGTGGAGCCCCACGCGCAGCTTCCGCAGCGTCCGCGCCCCCAACTTCAACCTCAACAGCATCCCGTCCAAGGTCACCTTCAAGCGGCGCATCGTGGTGTCGGGCAGGCTGGTGCACAACGGCCGTCGCGTCCGGCGGGCGCGCCTCCGTCTCGAGCGCCGCTTCTGGCCGAGCCGCGGCTATCGGCGCGGCCGCGTGGTGCGCACCGACGCTCGCGGTCGCTTTCGCTTCCGCCTACGCATGACGCGCTCGGCCTCATACCGGCTGCTCTGGAAGGCCACCGCCGCCCACCCGGAGGGGGTCGCACCCTTCGCCGTCACCGTCACGCCGCGCGTCACCCTCGTCGTGAAGCCGCGCCGCGTCGAGCGGCGCGGCTTCATCCGTCTCCGGGGCTCGGTGTTCCCGCGCCGGCGGGCGGTGCTCCAGGAGCGCACGTCCGACGCCGGGGAGACCGTTCGCCGCTTCAAGCCCCGGCGCGCCCGGTTCGGGATGGCACTGCGCGCCAACTTCCGCCCTGGCCGTCATCAGCTGCGGCTGCTGGTGCCGCGCGACAAGCGCCGGCGTCTCGGCACCGCGTCGAGTCGTCGGCGGGGCGTTCTGGTGTTCGACCGCTTCGTGGTGAGGGGGCGCTGAGGTGATCGCCCCCCTCGGATACTGGGTCGCCGTCGCCGGGGTCCTCGGGCTCGCGGTCGGCTCCTTCTCCACGCTGGCGGTCTACCGGTGGCCGCGCGGCGAGTCGCTGGCCGCACCCGGCTCGCGCTGTACCGCATGCGGGCACGCGCTGCGCCCCTTCGAGCTCATCCCGGTGCTGTCGTGGCTGCTGCTCCGCGGGCGCTGCCGTAGCTGCGGCGCGGCGGTCTCGCCACGCTACCCGGCCATCGAGTTGGCCAGCGGTGGTCTGGCGGCCCTGGCCATCGCCACCTTCGGGCCCACGTGGCGCGGCGTCGCGGCCGCGCTGCTGCTGCTGGTCCTGGTGCCGGTCGTCGTCATCGACCTCGAGCACCGGCTCATCCCCGACGTCATCGTGCTCCCGGCCGCAGCACTGGGGCTGGCTGCGGCTGTCGCGGCCGATCCGTCGTGCTGGTGGGTCCCGGTCGCCGCAGCCGCTGGCGCCGCCGTCTTCCTGGGTCTGCTGTGGCTCGCGTACCCCGCCGGCATGGGCTTCGGCGACGTCAAACTGGCCCTGCTCCTGGGAGCCGTCCTGGGCGCGTCGATCATCCCCGCGCTGGCCCTGGCCTTCGTGTCCGGGGCCCTTCTGGGCGTCGTGCTGCTGCTGCGCCTTGGACCGCGTGCCCGCAAGACGGCGCTGCCGTTCGCGCCCTTCCTGGCCGGAGGGGCGCTGGTCGCGCTGTGGGCCGGCCCGGCGCTCATCGACTGGTATGGCCGTAGCTTCGGCTGATCGACCGAGCCGGGAGGGAGATCACCAGTGGCAACCATCGTCGCGCTTGACATCGGCTCGAGCTCCGTCGCCGGCGCCGAGCTTCGCAGCAGCAAGGGCCGCGTCACGCTTTCGAAGGCGGCCGTCGAGCCGCTCTCGCCGGGCCTGGTGCGCGACGGCGAGATCGTCAACCCGGGTGCGCTGGCGCTCGAGCTCAGGCGCTTCTGGCGCGCGGAGCGCTTCTCGGGCAAGCGGGTGCGTCTGGGGGTGGCGAACCAGCGCGTGGTCGTACGCATCATCGAGATCCCGGCGCTCGACGACCCAGAGGAGCGCCGCTCCGCCGCCAGGTACGAGGCCGCCGAGCAGATCCCGATGCCGCCCGAGTCCACCGTGGTCGATCTTCAGCCTGTCATGCGGTTCTCGACCGAGGCCGGCGCGCGCGAGCGCGTGGTCGCGGTGGTGGCTCACCGCGAGATGGTCCAGGCGCTGGCGGGCGTGGTCCGCCGCGCGGGCTTGGTGCCCACGGCGATCGACCTCGAGTCGTTCGCCATCCTGCGCGCGCTGCTGCCGCCGCCGCCCGTGGTCGACGAGGGCTCGCCCGACACGCCGGCCCGGGCCGTGTGCCACGTGGGCGCGCAGATCACGAACATGATGATCGCGGTCGACCGGCGCTGCCACTTCACCCGCATGGTGGGCTTCGGCGGCACGCAGCTGACCGCGGCGGTGTCCGAGCGCACGGGGCTTCCCACTGCCGAGGCCGAGTCCCTCAAGGTGGCGTCCGGCCTGCTGGGTGAGCAGGTAGTCGGGCACGACCCCGCCGTCGTGGGCGACGTGCGCGAGGCGTTGGCGGTCGCCGCGCGGCCCCTCGCCCGCGAGATCGAGCGATCGCTCGAGTACTACCGCTCGCAGAGCTTCAGCCGGCCTGTCGACCGACTGGTGCTCTCGGGCGGCACCAGCCTCTGTGCCGGCCTCGACCGCTACCTGGCCCAAGCGCTGAACATCCCGGTCCAGCGGGGAAACCCGCTCACCTGGCTGCACGGCGCCCCGCAGATCGACGTGGCGCTCGCCGCGCGCGCCGCCGTGGCTGTGGGGCTGGCGCTCGACGAGCCGGACGCGGCATGAGCTCGGTCAACCTCCTTCCCGACGATCAGCGCCGCGGGCGCGGCTTCGGCGGCCCCAGGCGCCCGCTCATCGCGCTCGCCGTCGCCGCCTGCGTGGCGGCCGTCGGCTTCTGGGGCTACTCGGCGCGGCAGGGTGCCGCCGACGCCGAGGCCGATCTGCGCAGCGAGCGCCTTGAGCAGACGCGCCTCCGGGCCGAGCTGGGCCACTACCAGCAGACCGAGGCCCGGCTGGCCCGCCAGCGGCTGCGCAGGGGCGTCGTGGTGGGCCTGGCCGCTGGACGCGTCAACTGGGAGCGCATCATCCGCGACCTGGCCACCGTGATGCCACACCAGGTGTGGCTCACGGCGCTCAAGGCCTCCTCGCCGGAGCCCGGCGCCGCGAGCGCGACGCCCACCCCCGAGTCGGCGCCGAAGGGCGTGCACCTCGAGGGCTACGCGTTCACCCAGAAGCAGGTCGCGCTGCTCATGGCGCGCGCGGCCGCCGTGGGCGGGCTGGGCGAGCCGCGGCTGACCAGCTCCGAGGCCGAGCGACTTGGCGGCCGGGGGGTGGTGCGCTTCGTGCTGGACATCCCCATCGACCGGCGAGCGCAGGACCGGCCCACGCTCGTGGCCGCAGCCACGCCTGCGGCGACGGGGGGTGCGGTGCCATGAAGCTCACGCGGCGCGACCTGGTGATGCTGGCGCTGCTGCTCGTGGTGGTCGGCGTGGGCGGCCTGTGGTGGTTCGTGGTCAAGCCGGCCAACGCCGACGCGAACGCCACGCGCCACACGCTCCACCAGGTCGAGACCGAGAACAACGCCATCCGCGACACCATCGCGCGGCTCGAGCCTGACGATGGCGCCGAGGTCCGGCGTACGGTCGAGCGCCTGCGTCTCGCCAAGGCGCTGCCGGTGTCCGGGGCGGTGCCGGGTGCCGTGGTGCAGCTCGAGCGCCTGGCGCGCGGGGCCGCCGTTCAGCTGTCCGGGTTCAAGACCACCAGCTCCACCGACCACGGGGCCGTTCGCGCCACCGAGCTCGAGGTCCGCGTGCGCGGCAGGTTCTTCGACGTCGACGACTTCCTGTTCCGGATGCACCGGCTGGTGGCCGTCGACGACCGCGACCGCCCGGTCGTCGGAGGCCGGCTCTTCGCAACGACCTCCATCGACATGACCCTCGTCGAGGAGGACGCCGGCGACGGCTCGCGGCTGCGGCCCGACGACGAGATCGACGCCGTGCTCAAGGTCGTGGCCTTCAGCAGCGCCGAGGACGCCACGGCCGAGGTCTCGGACGGCGGGCCGCAGGCCCAGGACGGCGACGATGCGCCGGCGCCCGCCGACTCGGCCGACGATGGGCAGACGCAGTGAGCCGTCGCGCGGGCATCGCGCTCGCTGCCGCGGCCACTGCCGTGGCGCTCGCGCTGGCCGGCTGCGGTGGGGGTGGCGGTGGCGGCGACACGGCCGACACGGGTGGCGGCGCACCACCCGGCCAGGCCGACATCCCTCCGGCGCAGGGGGCTGCGCCGGAGGAGTCGGCCAGCCTGGCCGTGGGGTCGCTGGGCGAGCCCCCGGCCGTCGCCCCTGCCGAGCGCGGCCAGACGCTGAGCGGCTTCGACGAGTTCGGCACACCGCAGGACGCCTTCCGTCAGCAGGTCCGCGACAACGACCCGGCGTCCGCCTCGGGCTCCGAGCCTGACGACGGCGAGGGCGCACCGCCGCCGCCCTCGGTCTCCGGCGATCCCCTGGTGTCGGTCCCCACCGACCCGCTGCCGGTCGGAACCCCCGGCCCGAGCGGGACGCCGACCCCCGATCCGGGGGCGCCGCCCGTGCGGTCGCCGCGCACGCTCGAGGCCGACTTCGACATCTCGGGCGAGCCCGTGGTGGCCCGCGAGGGCGACGCCATTCCCCCCGACACGCAGCAGTTCGCGGTTCAGCGCGTCTTGGTCGACCGGGTGGTGCTGAAGCTGGTGGGCGGCCTGCTGCCGGATGGCACCGACTCGGTCACGCTGGAGGAGGGGGAGTCGGTCACCCTCTACAACGCCACGGCGCGGCGCAGCTACAAGCTCAAGCTGGTCGACATCCGCGCCGCCTGAACATGAGGGCTCGTACTGCTGCGCGCCGTCGTGGGGTGGCCGCCCTGACCGAGGAGCTTTCTCTCTAGGGCCACGGTGCGTCAGGATGCAGCGAGCGACGTCGTTCGTCGGGGAGGACATGAAGCGCATCTTGATCGCTGGTGCGGTGACCGCCGGTGTTCTGGCAGCGGGCGCCACACAGGCCGCCGCGGTCACGAACCTCACCTACCGTGTGACGGTCGTCAACCGCACGCCCGACGGCCTCACCCCGCTGGTCTACGGGGTCCACGACCAGCGCGCGCACCTCTGGCAGAAGGGACGCCGGGCCAGCGCCGGCATGGCCCTCCTCGCGCGCGACGGCGCCACCACGAGGGCGCTCGGCGAGCTCTCGCGCAAGCGAGGAGTGCTGCACGCCGGCGTCACCGACGAGATCGCGCCGGGGCGTTCGGTGACCTTCACGGTTCGCGCCACGTCGCGGCATCGACGACTCTCCTGGGCATCCATGCTGAAGTGCACCAACGACGGGTTCACCGGGCTCGATTCGCGCGTGTTGCCGATCCGCGTTAAGAGCAGGACGCGCTTCGCCGTCCGCCGCAACATCCCCGCGTACGACGCCGGCGCCGAGGCCAACGACGAGAGCGCCAGCAGCGTGCCCTGCCTGGGCGCCCACGGCGTGGGTGCCGACGAGGCGCACGACATCCGAAAGCACCGCGGTATCAGGGGCGGTGCCGACCTTTCGCGCGCTCGCCACGGCTGGGGCGCCTACGCGGCCCATGTGACGATCAGGAGGATCCGCTAGCCGAGGCGCCGCGCCAGCAGGCTCCCAGCACGACGCAGGGCACTAGACTGCCGCTCCCGTGGTCCTGACCTACCGCACCGCCGGAGAGTCGCACGGTCCGGCGCTCTTCGCGGTCGTCGAGGGGCTTCCGGCCGGGCTCCTCCTGACGCCCGACGACATCGACGCCGACTTGGCGCGCCGGCAGCTGGGCTACGGGCGCGGCGGGCGGATGAAGATCGAGAAGGATCGGGTGCAGGTCAAGAGCGGCCTGCGCCACGGCCGGACCATCGGCAGCCCGCTCACCATGGAGATCCCCAACCTGGACTGGCCGAATTGGGCGGAGGATCGCATGGCGGTCTGGGAGCCCAAGGGCGACGTCGAGCCCATCACGCTGCCGCGCCCCGGCCACGCCGACCTCGCCGGCATGCTCAAGTACGACTCTGGCGACCTGCGCCCCATTCTGGAGCGCGCCTCCGCGCGCGAGACGGCAGCCAGGGTGGCCGCCGGAGGCGTGGCCAAGGCGCTGCTGCGCCGGTACGGGACCAGCATCCGCAGCCACGTCATCCGCATCGGGCCCGAGGTGGTGGCCCACGAGCGCGCCGACTTGGAGCTGAGCGACTTCGAGGGCGTCGACGACGGCCCGGTGCGCTGCCTCGACCCCGACGCCGCCCAGCGAATGGTGGCGGCCATCAAGGCCCACGGCCAGGACCACGACACGCTGGGCGGGGTGTTCGAGGTCCGGGCGTTCGACGTGCTTCCCGGCCTGGGCTCCCACCAGAGCGGCGACCTGCGCCTCGATGGTCGGTTGGGCCAGGCGCTGCTCGGCATCCAGGCCATCAAGGGCGTCGAGATGGGAGCCGGATTCGAGCTGGGTCGCCTGCCCGGCAGCCAGGCCCACGACGAGATCTTCCACTCCGAGGAGCGCGGATACCATCGTCGCACCAACCGCTCCGGGGGCCTCGAGGGCGGGATGACTCACGGCATGCCGCTGGTGGTGCGGGCCGTGATGAAGCCCATCAGCACCCTGCCCCGGCCGCTGGCCTCGGTGGACGTGGCAACCAAGCAGCCGCGCAAGGCCTTCAAGGAGCGCTCGGACATCTGCGCCGTCCCGGCGGCGGCGGTGGTCGCCGAGGCTGCGGTGGCCTTCGTGCTCGCCCAGGCGCTGGTGGAGAAGTTCGGCGGCGACTCCATCGACCAGCTTGACGCGGCGGTCGAGCGCTTCCGCTCGCACATGGAGCAATAGTGCTCCGTTTCGGAAGTTCTCCTGCAATCCGCCGCGCTGCAAACCTCCGCGGATGCGGCGTCCTCGGTCATCGCCATGGGGTCCGCCATGCCGATGACACTGCGTCCTGGCCCCGCGGGGTTTTCGCGGGCGGAACACGCCAACGTCCCCTGACGGGGCACTAAGTGCCCTCGCAGAGGGACATCAAGCGCCGGATCGACTCGGTCCGGAACACGCGCAAGATCACCCGCGCCATGGAGCTGGTGGCGTCGGCGAAGCTGCGCCGCGCCCAGGAGCGCATCGAGTCGCTGCGCCCCTACGCGCAGGCGATGCGTCGGCTCATGGCCCAGGCGGCGCGCCAGAGCGGCAGCCTCACCAGCCTGCCGCTGCTCGAGGAGCGCGGGGAGGCGGCCCGTGCGTCCATCGTCGCGATCACCGGCGACCGTGGCCTGGCGGGTGCCTTCAACGTCAACATCCTGCGAGCCGGTTTTGCCGCCGAGGCCGAGATGCGGGGCGACGGGGTGGGCGACGTCGTCTACACCGCCGTGGGCAAGAAGGGCGCCGGCACGTTGAACTTCCGCGGACTCACCGTCGACCGCATCTTCCAGGGCTTCTCCACCGAGCCCACCTACGCCGACGCCCAGCAGGTCACCGAGCACCTCGTGCGCGGGTTCACCGAGGGGCACTTCGACCGGGTACTCGTGGTCTACAACGCCTTCAAGTCGGTGCTCGAGCAGCGCGTCACCGTCGAGCGCCTGCTGCCCATCGAGCGCGAGCTGGTCGAGGACGAGCAGGAGCACGACCCGCTCGTCGAGTCGCGGGCGCTCGCCCTGTTCGAGCCCGACCCCGACATCTTCCTCAGCAAGCTGCTTCCCACCTTCCTCGACACCACCATCTACCGTGCGCTGCTCGAGAGCGCCGCCGCCGAGCACGCCGCCCGGCGGAACGCCATGCACAGCGCAACCGACAACGCCGGCTCGCTGATCTCGGACCTGACGCTGGCGATGAACCGTGCCCGGCAGGCGTCGATCACCCAGGAGATCCTGGAGGTCGTGGCCGGCGCCGACGCCCTGGTCTAAGGAACGGAGAGACACCAACGATGGCTGACGACGGTCGCAACACGGGCACGATCATCGAGATCAGGGGCGTCGTGATCGATGCCCACTTCCCCGATGAGCTGCCCGGCATCTACTCGGCGCTCCACATCGCCCGCCCGGACGGCGGCCCGCCGCTGGTGGCCGAGGTGCAGCAGTTGCTGGGCGACGGCCGCGTGCGCGCGGTGGCGCTCGACATCACCGACGGCTTGGCCCGCGGCATCGACGTGATCGACACGGGAGGGCCCATCACCGTGCCGGTGGGCGAGTCCACGCTGGGCCGCATCTTCAACGTGCTGGGCGACCCAATCGACGAGGCGGGCGAGGTGGTCGTCACCGAGCGCTGGCCCATCCACCGCGAGCCGCCGGCGTTCGAAGCGCTCGACCCCACCGAGGAGATCTTCGAGACCGGCATCAAGGTGGTCGACCTGCTGGCGCCCTACGTCAAGGGCGGCAAGGTGGGCCTGTTCGGCGGCGCCGGCGTGGGCAAGACCGTGCTCATCATGGAGCTGATCCACAACATCGCCCAGGAGCACGGCGGCCTGTCCGTGTTCGCAGGAGTGGGCGAGCGCACCCGCGAGGGCAACGACCTCTGGCTCGAGATGAAGGAGAGCGGGGTCATCGACAAGACCGCCCTCGTCTACGGCCAGATGAACGAGCCGCCCGGTGCGCGCCTGCGCGTGGGTCTCAGCGGGCTGACCATGGCCGAGTACTTCCGCGACCAGGGCGGCCAGGACGTGCTGCTGTTCATCGACAACATCTTCCGCTTCGTGCAGGCGGGCTCCGAGGTTTCGGCGCTGCTGGGCCGCATGCCCTCGGCCGTGGGCTACCAGCCCACGCTTCAGACCGAGATGGGCGACCTGCAGGAGCGCATCACCTCCACCCGCAAGGGCTCGGTCACCTCGGTGCAGGCCATCTACGTGCCGGCCGACGACCTCACCGACCCGGCTCCGGCCGCCAGCTTCGCCCACCTCGACGCCACCACGGTGCTCAGCCGTGGCATCGCCGAGAAGGGCATCTACCCGGCGGTCGACCCACTCGACTCCACCAGCCGCGCGCTCAGCAAGGAGGGCGTGGGCGCCGAGCACTACGAGATCGCCACGCAGGTGCAGGAGATCCTGCAGACCTACGTGGACCTGCAGGACATCATCGCCATCCTCGGCGTGGACGAGCTCACCGACGAGCAGAAGCTCGCCGTGGGGCGGGCCCGCCGCATCGAGCGTTACCTGTCGCAGCCGTTCCACGTGGCCGAGGCGTTCACCGGCACGCCGGGCAAGTACGTGTCGCTGGCGGAGACCGTTCGCGGCTTCCGCGAGATCGTGGAGGGCAGGCATGACGAGTTGCCCGAGCAGGCCTTCTACATGGTGGGCACCATCGACGAGGCCATCGAGCGCGCGGCCGAGCTCGAGACGGCAGCGTAGGCACGAACGATGTCGACCAGCGTCCCCGGTACCGAGAAGAAGCGCATGGGCGTGAGGCTGCTCACGCCCGAGGGCCCCGCGTTCGACGGCTTCGCCACCATGCTCGTGGCGCCCAGCGTCGAAGGCGAGGTAGGCATCCTGCCGCGGCACACGCCGCTGATCGCCTTCCTGCGCACGGGGGACACCCGCATCACCACGGTCGACGACGAGAAGGTCGTGTTCGCCACCACCGAGGGCTATCTGTCGGTGCTCGAGGACCAGGTGCTGGTGCTTGTGGCGCAGGCCGAGCCCGCCGACAACATCGACCGCGCCCGAGCTCAGGCCGCGCTCGAGCGCGCCGAGGCCAAGCTGGCCGAGGCCGAGGCGGCGGGCGACGAGGTGGGCCGCGTGGCGGCCGAGAGCGCCCGCCGGCGGGCCGAGAACCGCCTGCGTGTCGCCGATCAGTAGCGGCGCCTCCTAGGCGTCCGGCGGGCGATGGCGTCCGCCGCCGCCAGAGGCATCCCGCCGGTGCTACGCGTACCGGCGTTCCGCGACGTCTGGGTTGGCACGGTGACCTCGAACGCCGGCACCTGGCTGCAGAACGTGGCCGCCGGCTGGCTGATCTTCCAGCTCACCGGCAGCGCTGCCGCGGTGGGCGCCCTCGCGCTGCTGACGCGGGCGCCGGCCATCGCGCTGTCGCCCTACGCGGGCCACCTGGCCGATCGGCTCGACCGTCGTCGGGTGGCCATCGTCGCACTGGCGGCGCAGGCCGCGGGCGCGGGCGTGCTGGCCGTCCTCTCGGCCTTCGACGCCGCGGGCGTGGCCGCGATCTACGTCTTCACGTTCGTGGTGGGCGCCGGTTTCGCCCTTGGCCTGCCGGCCATCCTGGCGCTCATTCCCACGCTGGTGCCGCGCGATCTGCTGTCGCAGTCGGTCTCGCTGAACGCCGCCGGCGTCAACGTGGCGCGCCTGGCCGGGCCGGCGATCGGTGGAGCCACGCTCGTGCTGGCCGGCGCGACCGCGTGCTTCGCCCTGAACGCGGCCTCGTTCCTCGTCCTGGTGTGGGCCCTCTCGCGGGTGGGTCCCCGCCCGCCGCCGGCCGCCGGGCAGCGCGCCGGCGCGGCCGAGGTCTTCGCCTACGCCCGGCGTGATGCAGCCATCCGCCGCCTGCTCGTGGGGATGGCCGTCTTCACCGGCCTGGCGTCCACCATCCAGGAGCTGGCGCCGGTCGTGGCCGGCCGCTTGGACGCCGGCCCCGGGGGGCTGGGGGTGCTCCTGGGCGCGATGGGTGGGGGCGGCCTCCTGGGCGCCTACCTGCTCGAGCGCTCCACGGCGGCGGGCCTGCCACGCCACCGCGCGCTGCCGTTGGCCACGTTGGTGTTCTCGGTCGGGCTGGCGGCGGTGGCGGTGGCGCCGAGCTTCGCCCTCACGGTGGGCGCCATGGCGTTCGCCGGCGTCTTCTGGATCTGGATGTTCGCGGGTACCAACACCGCCATCCAGCTGCGTTCGCCGCCCCGGTACCTGGGCCGGATGCTGGGCTTCTATCAGCTGGCCGTGGTGGCGCCCATCGCCGTCGGCCCGGTCGTCGCGGGGGTCCTGGCCGAGGAGATCGGCATCGCCGGCAGCCTGGTGCTGTCCGCGCTCGCGCTGGCTGCCTGGGGCCTGTGGAGCCTGCTCAACCCGGTGCGCACCATCGACGTCTCCCAGCGCTACCGGGATGCCTCGACCTGACGTCGGATCCGGTGATCCGGGACGGTCGTCCCAGACCGGCGGGCGGCGAGGACCGAGGGGCGCTCGGCTATCCTGCGCCGGTGGACGAGGTTCAGCTGGCCCAGCGGCTGATCGCCTACGACACCTCCCGCCGCGAGGGTCTCGGCCTGGCCATGGACTTCGTCGCCGGCTGGCTGGAGGGCCGCGGCGTGGACGTCCAGCGGGTCACGACAGGTGGGCGCACGGCGCTCATCGCCGGCATCGGCGACGGTCCTCGGCGGGTCATCTTTCACGGCCACCTCGACGTCGTTCCGGGCCACCCGGCGCAGTTCGCGCCACGCCTGGTGGACGGGCGGCTGTTCGGCCGCGGCGCATACGACATGAAGGCTGCGCTGGCAGCCATGATGCTGTCGCTCGCCGATCTTGCCGACGATCTTGCGGGCGTCCGCCTCGAGCTGGTGGTGGTGCCCGACGAGGAGCGGGCCGACCCCGGCGAGAACTGTACGGAGATGCTGGTGGACCAGGGCCTGCGGGCCGATTTCGTGGTCTGTGGCGAGCCCACCGACCTCCAGGTGGGCGTGCAGGCGAAGGGCGTGCTGATGTTGCGCGCCGAGGTCGGGGGCACCGCCGCGCACGGCGCGACGCCCTGGCTGGGTGACAACGCCGTGCTGCGCGCGGTGGCCGTCTTTCGGGCCATCGAGCGCCTGCCGTTTGCGGCCGAGTCCACCGAGCTGTTCCCCCGCGCCTCCATCAACCTGGGCCGCATCGAGGGTGGCGACGCCGTCAACAAGGTGCCCGACGCCTGCTGTATGGACATCGACATCCGCTACCTGCCCCACCAGAACCCAGCCGAGTTGCTGGCCGAGGTGCGCGGCATCGACGCGCAGGCCAGGTTCGAGGTGCTGCTCGAGCGGCCGCCGGCGTGGGTCGACCCCGCTCACCCCCTGGTCCGGGAGCTGGTGGCTGCGGCGGCCGCGCACGAGCTGTCGGCCGCCTCGATTGGGCGCGACGGCGCATCGGATGCCGTGGCATTCCTGAGGGTGGGCGTGCCCGCGGTCGAGTTCGGCCCGCGCGGCGCGGGCCACCACGGCCCGGACGAGCACGTCGAGGTGGAGAGCCTGCGGCGCTACCGCGGGGCGCTCACCCGGTTCGCCCGCCGCGCTGCCGTGTGCGATCCGGCCACGACCGCCGAGGAAGCCCCGGCGTGAGCCCCGACCGCGGGTCGCGCGAGCCCCTCCACTCGCGCGCCAGCTACTACCGCGTGCCGAAGCGCGCCCGGCGCTGGCTGGTGCCCGTTGTATTCGCCGGCTGGTTGGTGCTGGGCGCCGCCGCCGCCATGCTGTTCGGCGGCTACGTGTTCATCGACCAGACGCTGCAGGAGGCCGCGCCCGACACGCCCGAGGCGCGTGCGGCGAGGCGCGTCACACGGCCGGTGCTGCCCGGCAAGCCGGTCAACTTGCTGCTGATCGGCTCGGACAGCAGGCCGGCAGACGGCGACTCTGGCCGCTCCGACTCGCTCATCCTCGTCCGCATGGACAGCAAGTCCGGCTTCATCTCGATGCTGTCCTTCCCGCGCGACCTCTACGTCAACATCCCCGGATTCGGCGTCAGCAAGATCAACAACGCCTACGGCTGGGGCGGCCCCGCGAAGAGCATCGAGACGGTCTCCGAGCTCACCGGCGAAGACATCAACGAGTACGTGGTGATCGATTTCAAGGGATTCGAGCGCCTCGTGGACACCGTGGGCGGCGTGTACATCGACGTCGACCGCCGCTACTTCAACGACAACTCGGGGTCGGGACCCAGCTTCGACGCCATCGACCTGGAGCCCGGCTACCAGAAGCTCAGCGGTGCCCCGGCCCTCGACTACGTGCGCTACCGCCACACCGACTCGGACTTCGCGCGCATCGCCCGGCAGCAGCAGTTCCTGTCGGACCTCAAGCGCCAGACCAACCAGCTGGGCAATCTCACCAAGCTCACCAGCTTCCGCAAGATCTTCGGCGCCAACCTCGAGACCAGCATCAACGACGTGCGGCGCTTCCTCGGCCTGCTGGAGTTGGCACTCACCACCGAGAAGGACCGCATCGCCCGGGTCGCCGTGAGCGGCACCGAGACCATGCGCGGCGGTGCGTCGGTGGTCATCGCGGCGCCGGCCGACGTGAAGCAGAAGGTTGCCGAGTGGAAGGAGCCCGAGTTCCTCAACCAGGGCGGCAACGAGAAGGTGGTGCCGGCCCGCACGGTGGTCACGGTGCTCAACGGCTCCGGGCGTGCGCTTGCAGCCGACCAGATGACCCGCGTGCTGCGCGCCAAGGGCTACGACGCGCGCGTGGGCGGCAACGCCGACGACTTCAGCTACGAGGCCAGCGCCGTGTTCTACAAGGCGGGCAAGCGCAACGCGGGCAAGGCCCTGCAGGCGCTGGTGGGCGGCAACACGACCATCGCGCAGATCCAGAGCGAGGAGGCCGGCGGCAGCGACGCCGTCGTGGTGGTGGGCACGGGCTTCGCGGGCGAGTTGGCCCCGCCACCGCCGCCGCCGCCGAAGCGCGTGCCCGACGTCACCCCCACCGAGAGTCTGGTGCCGGTGCTGCGCCGCGTGCAGCAGGCCACGGGGCTGCCCGTGCTGGTGCCCCTCAAGGTGGCCCGCACCTCGAGCGTGCGGCGCGTGCGTCCGTACTTCATCAAGGCGGGCAAGGGCAAGGGCGCCGCGTCGGTGAAGATCGTCTTCGAGGCCGGATACCACAAGTACTGGGGCATGTCGATGACCACCCTCAAGGATCCGGCCATCCTGGAGGGCAAGACCGGCGTCATCAAGACCGGCGGCCGCGAGTACTTCACGTACTATGACGGGCGCAACCTCATGCGTCTCGCATGGCAGAAGGACGGCGTGACGTACTGGATCAGCAACACGCTCGACTACCAGCTCACGCCCGAGACGATCCAGGAGATCGCCAAGTCCACCCGTCAGCCGGCCCGCGCGAAGCTGAAGGCCGGCATCGAGCCGGTGGACATCGAGGTCGAGCTGGACGCACCCACCCCGTGAGCTACTCGGCCGGCGATGCGGGCGCCTCTGGCGCACGCATCGGCGTGATCGGTGCCGGCTACGTGGGGCTGGTCACCGGCGCGTGCCTGGCGTCGATGGGCAACCCGGTGATCCTGCGCGACATCGACCCGGTCAAGGTGGCCGCCCTCGAGCGCGGCGACGTGCCGATCTACGAGCCGGGCCTCGAGGTCGTGATCGCCGAGCACCGCGAGCGGCTTGAGTACACGCTGTCGCTGGAGCGCCTCCTCGAGCGGGCCGACATCCTCTTCGTCGCGGTCGACACGCCACCCACGTACTCCGGCGACGCCGACCTGTCGCGGGTGATGAGCGTAATCGCCGAGTTGGAGGCCACCGGCGCCGACCCGAGCCACGTCCTGGTGATGAAGAGCACCGTGCCCGTAGGCACCGGCGAGCGTCTGCGCGCCGAGCTCGACGCGCGCGGCCTGGCCGACGTGGGCTACTGCTCCAATCCGGAGTTCCTCAAGGAGGGCGACGCGATCGCCGACTTCCTCGGGCCCGATCGGGTGGTGGTGGGCGCGTTCGACTCCGCTGACGCCGACCGCGTGGAGGCCCTCTATGCGCCGCTGGGCGCCCCGGTGCTGCGCACCACGGTGTCCAGCGCCGAGATGATCAAGTACGCCAGCAACGCCTTCCTGGCCACCAAGATCAGCTTCATCAACGAGATCGCCAACGTGTGCGAGGAGGTCGGCGCCGACGTGGCGGTGGTGGCCGAGGGCATGGGGCTCGACCGGCGCATCGGGCCCTCGTTCCTGCGCGCCGGCATCGGCTTTGGCGGCAGCTGCTTCCCGAAGGACGTCGCGGCGCTCAAGCAGTTGGCCGGCAACTCCGGTTACCACTTCCAGCTGCTCACCGCGGTCATCGAGGTCAACGAGCTACAGAAGCGGCGCGTGGTCAACAAGCTCAAGAAGCACCTCGGGTCGCTGGAGGGGCAGCGGGTGGCGCTGCTCGGCCTCGCATTCAAGCCCGGCACCGACGACATGCGCGAGGCCTCCAGCCTGGTGCTGGCGGCTCGGTTGATCGCCGAGGGCGCCGACGTCACGGCCTTCGACCCGGTGGTCGACGGCGCCGACCGGCTGCACGGCGTGCAGCTGTGCGAGGAGGCCGCCCAGGCCCTGGCGGGCGCCCACGCGGCGGTGGTGGTCACCGAGTGGCCCGCCGTCGTGGACCTCGACTGGGCCGCCCTTCGCTCGACGATGGCGACGCCGCTGGTGATCGACGGCCGAAACTGCCTCGACCCGGCGGCCATGACGGCGGCCGGCTTCGTGTTCGAGGGGATCGGGCGGCTGCCGGGCGCCCCCGGGGCGTGACGGCGCCGCAGGCGGTGGTGCTGGTGGGCGGGGAGGGCACCCGCCTGCGGCCGCTCACCGACACCCGCCCCAAGCCCATGATGCCGCTGGTCGACCGGCCGTTCGTGGCGCACCAGCTCGACCACCTGCGCCGGCACGGCGTGCAGGACGTGGTGTTCTCGTGCGGCTACCGGCCCGACGCCCTGCGCGAGTTCTTCGGCGACGGCGAGGGGCACGGCGTGCGGCTGCGCTACGTCGTGGACCCCGAGCCCCTGGGCACGGCCGGGGCCGTGCGCAACGCCAGGGACCTCATCGACGCCGACCGCATCCTGGTGTTCAACGGCGACATCCTCACCGACCTCGACCTGACCGCCCTGGTGGCCCAGCACGAGAGAACCGGCGCCGAGGGCACCGTCGCGCTCACGCCGGTGGACGACCCCTCCGCCTACGGGCTGGTGCGCCTGCACGACGACCGCTCGGTGCAGGAGTTCCTCGAGAAGCCCTCGCGCGAGGATCTGCGCCCCGGCGAGCCGTACCTCATCAACGCCGGCACCTACGTCCTGGAGCCGGCGGCGCTCTCGCGCATCCCGGCCGGGGTCAAGGTGTCGATCGAGCGCCAGACCTTCCCGCTGATCGCCGCCGAGCGGGCGCTGTACGGCTTTCCCAGCGACGCCTACTGGCGCGACATCGGCACGCCCGACTCGTACCTGGACGCGCACATGGACGTGCTCTCGGCCGCGGTCGGCACCAACTCGCCGGCCGGCGACGCCTACCTTGGGCCCGGCACCCAGGTCGCCGACGGCGCTCGCGTGGGTCCGCTCGCAAGCCTCGGCCCCGGTTGCGTCGTGGCCGATGGGGCGGCCGTGGATCGCTCGGTGGTGGGCCCGGGGGGCCGCATCGGCGCGCGCGCCTCGCTGCGCAGGGCCATCCTCGGTGAGGGCGTCGTGGTGGGCGAGGAGGCGGTCCTGCACGACGGGGTGGTCGTGGGCGACCGCGCGACGGTGCCGGCCGGGGTGCGCCTGGCTGGGCCGGTCAGGGTGCCCACCGGCAGCACGGCAGCCGAGCCGGCGCCGGCGGGATAGGCTCTCTCGACGGTGGTTGATCT
Organism: Miltoncostaeaceae bacterium; assembly: GCA_030598395.1. GTDB lineage: Bacteria > Actinomycetota > Thermoleophilia > Miltoncostaeales > Miltoncostaeaceae > JAUVPZ01. Next base: position 23,377 of record JAUVPZ010000003.1, read on the forward strand.
CGACTCGCCCGACGCCCTGGCGCTCGACAGCCAGGGGCTCATCCGCGGCATGGACGAGGCGCCGTCGGCGATCGACGAGGCGCGGGCGGCGGCCGAGGCGGTCGCCCTGCCCTTCCCCGCGGCGTCGGTGAAGTCGGTCGCCCTGTGCGGCATGGGCGGGTCGGCCATCGCGGGCGACATCGTGGCGGGCGCGCTCTCGGAGCGCCTGGTCGTGCCCTTCGGCGTCGTGCGCGACTACTACCTGCCGGGATGGGTGGGCGAGGACACGCTCACCATCCTCAGCTCGTACTCCGGAACCACGGAGGAGACCCTCACCTGCGCCATGCAGGCCACCGAGCGCGCCGCCCTGTGCGTGTCGATCACCAGCGGCGGCAAGCTGGCGGCCGAGTACGCCGAGCAGGGCGTGCCCGTGGTTCCGGTGCCCCAGGGCCTGCAGCCGCGCGCCGCGTTGCTGCGCGTGTTGGTGCCGGTGGTCGTGCTGCTCGAGCGCTGCGAGGCGATCACGGCGTCCGGCGCCGACCTGGACGAGGCGCGGCAGACCGTCGCCGACGCGGTCGCCGCCCTGGCGCCCGAGGTCCCCACCGAGTCGAATCCGGCCAAGCAGCTGGCCCACCAGCTGCTGGGAGCCGTGCCCATGATCTGGGGGTCCGAGGTCACCACCGCCGTGGCTCGCCGCTGGAAGACCCAGCTCAACGAGAACGCCGAGGTGCCGGCGTTCTGGTCCGACCTGCCCGAGCTGGACCACAACGAGATCGTGGGCTTTCCCGGCATGGGCCCCCTGGAGGCCGTGGTCAAGGTGGTGAGCCTGCGCGACGAGCGCCAGCACCGCCAGGTGCAGCGCCGCTTCGACCTCACCCACGAGCTGGTGCGGCCGCACGTGGCGGCGGTGCTCACCGCCTCCGCCGAGGGCCGTTCGCCGCTCGCCCGCGCGCTCGACCTGGTGATCCTGGGCGACTACACCGCGCTCTATCTGGCCCTGCTGCGCGGCGTCGACCCCGGCCCGGTGGCGATGATCGAGCGCCTCAAGGGCTCGCTCGCCACCACCCCGTTCGGCCGCACCGCCGACTGAAGCGCGCTTCCCCCGGCGCCCTCCGGCCGCCGCTAGACTCCGCCGGTTGCCCTGATCGCCGACGGAGAGGACCCCTTTGAGCACGACCCTGAAGCACGACATCGCCGACGCCTCCCTCGCCCCGCTGGGTCGCCAGCGCATCGAGTGGGCGGACCGGGACATGCCGGTGCTGACCAGCATCCGGGAGCGCTTCGAGCGCGAGCGCCCGCTCGAGGGCCTGCGGATCTCGGCGTGCCTGCACGTCACCAGCGAGACCGCCAACCTCATGCGCACGCTGCAGGCGGGCGGCGCGGACGCCGCGCTCTGCGCGTCCAACCCGCTGTCCACCCAGGACGACGTGGCGGCGTCGCTGGTGAACGACTTCGAGATCCCCGTGTTCGCGATCAAGGGCGAGGACGACGACACCTATTACTCGCACATCACGGCCGCCATCGACCACGCGCCGCACATCACCATGGACGACGGCGCCGACGTGATCGGCGTGCTGCACGGCGACCGCCGCGAGATGATCGACGGGGTCATCGGCGGCACCGAGGAGACCACCACCGGCGTCATCCGCCTGCGGGCGCTTGAGGCGGAAGGCGGCCTGGCCTTCCCGGTGGTTTCGGTCAACGACGCCGACACAAAGCACTTCTTCGACAACCGTTACGGCACCGGCCAGTCCACGCTCGACGGTCTGCTTCGGGCCACCAACATCCTCATCGCAGGTCGTGTGGCCGTGGTGGGCGGCTACGGCTGGTGCGGTCGCGGCCTGGCCAACCGCCTGCGCGGCATGGGCGCCAACGTGGTCGTGATCGAGGTCGACCCGCTGCGCGCGCTCGAGGCCGTAATGGACGGCTACAGCGTCATGCCCATCGCCGAGGCGGCGAAGGTGGGCGACATCTTCATCACCGCGACGGGCGACATCAACGTCATTCGCAAGGAGCACTTCGCGGTGATGAAGGACGGTGCCATCGTGGCCAACACCGGCCACTTCAACGTCGAGATCGACATCCCGGCCCTCAGCGATCTGGCCGACGGCGAGCGCGAGGTGCGCCCGATGGTGCAGGAGTACACGCTGGGCGACGGCCGCAAGATCCACCTGCTGGCCGAGGGGCGCCTGCTCAACCTGGCCTCCGCCGAGGGGCACCCGGCGTCGGTGATGGACATGAGCTTCGCCAACCAGGCGCTCAGCGCCGAGTTCATCGCCAAGAACGGCGGCGACCTCGAGAACCGCGTCTACGAGGTGCCGAAGGACATCGACGAGGAGATCGCCCGCCTCAAGCTCGAGACGCTGGGCGTGCAGATCGACGAGCTCACGGAGGAGCAGCGCAGGTACCTGGCGTCCTGGGACCAGGGGACCTGACCGGAAGCCACGCGACCGGAAGCGGGGGCGGCGCCGCACGCGTCGCCCCGCCCGGACTCCGTCCGGAGGAGATCATCCGGCTGGAGGACGCCGAGATGGTCCTGCTCGACCAGACCCGCCTGCCCGGCGAGGTCGTCGAGGTGCGGCTGGCCGCCTGGCCCCAGGTGGTCGGGGCGATCCGGCGCATGGTCGTCCGGGGCGCGCCGGCCATCGGCGTGGCGGGCGCCATGGGCGTGGCGCTGGCCGCCCGGCAGGACGCCGGAAGCTCGTCTGATGACCAGCGCGCCGAGATCCGCCGCGCCGCGGCCGCGCTGCGCGACGCGCGGCCCACGGCGGCCAACCTGGCCTGGGCGGTCGACCGGCTTGCCGGCGAGGCCGCGGCCCACCCGGGCCCGCCGGAGGCGCTCGCCGGCGCGCTGGCCGGGGCCGCGCGCGCCGTCCACGCCGACGAGGTCCGCCGCTGCGAGGTCATGGGGGCCCATGCGGGTGCGCTGATCACCCGCGGCGCCAGGGTGATGACCCACTGCAACGCGGGCGCGCTGGCCACCGGCGGTTACGGCACCGCCCTGGGCGCGGTGCGCTCGGCGTTCGCCGCCGACCCCAGCCTGCGGGTGGTGGTGCCCGAGACGCGGCCGCTGCTGCAGGGCGCCCGCCTCACCGCCTGGGAGCTGGAGCGCGAGGGCATCCCCTACACGCTCATCGCCGACGTGACGGCCGCGGCGCTGATGGCCGACGGCCGCGTGTCGCACGTGGTCGTCGGGGCCGACCGCATCGCCCGCAACGGCGACGTGGTGAACAAGATCGGCACCTACGCGCACGCCCTGGCGGCCCGCGAGCACGGCGTCCCGTTCATCGTCGTGGCGCCCACGACCACGCTCGACCTCACGATGCCCTCGGCCGCCGAGGTGCCCATCGAGGAGCGCGCCGCCGACGAGGTGCGCGACCTGGCCCTGTTCGGCCGGCCGGCCACCCCCGAGGGCGCGCCGGTGACCAACCCGGCCTTCGACCGTACGCCGGCCCGCCTGGTGGCGGCCATCGTCACCGAGGCCGGCGTGCACCGCCCGCCCTACGACCGCTCGCTGGCGGCTGCGGTCGCCGCGCAGGAGGACCCGGCGACGTGAGACGTAGCCCGAGCCTTCCGCTCATGGCAGCCGTCGCGCTGACGGCGGCGCTTGCCTGGGCCCCCGCCGCGCCCTAGCGGACCCCGTGCGCGGTGCAAGCGGCGCCCGGCGGACCCCCGCGCGGTCGTCGTCGCAAACTCCGCACTCACGCGCTTCTGCTCCGCCTAGCGTCATGTCTCGATGCGGATCGTGCTCGGGCACCTGCTGGACCTCTTCCTCCCGCCCAGCTGCGGCGCGTGTGGTCTTCCCGGCGAACCGTTGTGTTTCGAGTGCCGCTCGGCCCTGGTGGTGTTCCCGCCGCCCTGGTGCGGCGGCTGTGGCCATCCGGTGCCCGTGGCCGTCGACCATTGCCCGGCGTGCGTCGGCCCCCTGGTCGGTGCGCGCGCCGCGTTCGCCTATGAGGGCCCGGCGCCGCCATTGCTGGTGGCGCTGAAGGACCGCCGCCGCAGGGGGCTGGCCACAGTGTTGGCGAGCCGGATGGCCCAGGTGCTGCCGCCGCCGCCAGACGGGGCGGGGCTGGTGCCGGTGCCGTTGGGCCCACGGCGGATCGCCGAGCGCGGCTTCAACCAGAGCCTGGTGCTCGCGCGTCAGCTCGGGCGGCGCTGGCGCGCGCCGGTCGTCGAGGCGCTCGTGCGCTCCGGCGAGGAGGCCGCGCAGCGCGGCGCGTCCCGCACCGAGCGGGCCCTGCAGGTGCGCCGGGCCTTCGCCGCAGCGCCGGGCGTGGCGGTGCCACGCGAGGCCGTGCTGGTCGACGACGTCCACACCACCGGTGCAACGCTCGCGGCCTGCGCGCGGGCGCTGCGGCGGGCCGGCGCCGAGCGGGTGGGGGCGGCCTGCTTCGCGCGGGCGCTCGACCCGAGGCTGCCCGAGCCGGTGTCGGCCTTGGCGACGGCTCGCGATAGAATTCGGGGACCGACGTGAGCGACCGAGGAGGAGCCTGGTGGAGCTTCAGGTCAAGGGCCGCAATCTTCCGGTGACCGACGCCCTCTTCGATCACGCTGAGCGCAAGCTGGGGCGGCTGGCGCGCATCTTCCCGGACGACGCCACCAGGGTCGAGCTGGAGCTGTCGGTGGAGCGCAACCCCAAGATCGAGCGCTCGCAGATCGCCGAGATCACCGTGCACAGCAAGGGGCCGCTGCTGCGGGCGCGCGAGGACGCCGACGACATGTACCTGGCCATCGACGGCGCCGCGCGCAAGCTCGAGCGCCAGGCCGATCGCTACCGCTCGCGGCGGCGCGACCTGCACCGGGGCGAGCGGGCGCGCTCGGACGCGGTGGAGGAGGCCGCCGAGGCGGCCATGCTGGCCGAGGCCGACGACCCCGCTCGTTCTGCCGGCGCCGGGGAGCCGGCGCCGCGGCTGGTCAAGGAGAAGCGGTTCCCGATGCAGCCCATGGACCCCGGCGACGCGGCCCTCCAGATGGAGCTGCTGGACCACGGCTTCTTCGTCTTCCGCAACGTGCACACCGGCCTCATCAACGTGGTCTACCGCCGGCGCGACGGCGACTATGGTCTCATCGTCCCCGACGATTGACCGGCCCTTCCAGGGCGGCGCGCTGGGGAGGCTGCGCTACCATGACCGCGCCGCTCGGCCCATCATTGAGAACACGCCCCCAACCCGAGGTACCCGTTGAGCACTGACCTCGTCAACAGGGTTCTGCGCGTGGGCGAGGGCAAGGCGATGAAGGCGCTCATCCGCGACGCGGAGCGCATCGCCGAGCTCGAGCCCGCGCTGGAGCCGCTGTCGCTGGAGCAGCTGGGCGCCAAGACCGACGAGTTCCGGCAGCGGCTGGACGACGGCGAGGACCTCGACGCGCTGCTGCCCGAGGCCTGCGCCGTGGTGCGCGAGGTCAGCAAGCGGGTCATGGAGCCCTCGCAGCGCCACTTCGACGTGCAGCTGGCGGGGGCCACCGTGCTGCACCAGGGCAAGATTGCCGAGATGAAGACCGGCGAGGGCAAGACCCTGGCCGCCGTTCCCGCCGTGTACCTCAACGCTCTGCTTGGGCGGGGGGTGCACCTGGTGACCGTCAACGACTACCTGGCCCGGCGCGACGCCGTCTGGATGGGCCCCATCTACGAGGCGCTCGGCATCAGCGTGGGCGTCATCCAGGCCATGATGCCCGAGGCCGAGCGGCGGGTGCAGTACGACGCCGACGTCACCTACGGCACCAACTCCGAGTTCGGCTTCGACTACCTGCGCGACAACATGGCCGTGCGCGCGGAGGATCGCGTGCAGCAGCGCGGCCACTACTTCTGCATCGTCGACGAGGTCGACTCCATCCTCATCGACGAGGCCCGCACGCCGCTCATCATCTCCGGCATCCCCGAGGCCCCCACCGACGTCTACTACCGCTTCGCCCGGGTGGTGCCCACGCTCAAGAAGGGCGTCGACTACGAGGTCGACGAGAAGCAGCGCACGGCGTCGCCCACCGAGAGCGGGGTCGAGAAGCTGGAGCGGGCGCTGGCCGTCGACAACCTGTACCTCGACGTCCACGCCAACCTGGTCAACCACTTCATCCAGGCGCTCAAGGCCGAGTCGCTGTACCGCCTGGACAAGGAGTACATCGTCCGCGACGGCGAGGTGCTCATCGTCGACGAGTTCACCGGCCGGGTGCTCGAGGGCCGTCGCTACTCGGAGGGCCTCCACCAGGCCATCGAGGCCAAGGAGGGCCTGGTCATCCGCGAGGAGAACCAGACCCTGGCCACCATCACGCTGCAGAACTACTTCCGGCTCTACGAGAAGCTCAGCGGCATGACCGGCACGGCGTCCACCGAGGCCAACGAGTTCGCGAAGATCTACAACGCCGACGTGGTCAGCGTCCCCACCAACGTCCCCATGGTGCGGGTGGATCACAACGATGTGATCTACAAGACCAAGGAGGGCAAGTATCGAGCGGTGGTGGCCGCCATCGCCGAGGCCCACGAGCGGGGCCAGCCGGTGCTGGTGGGCACGGCGTCGGTCGAGGTGTCGGAGATGCTCAGCGGCCTGCTGACCAAGGAGGGCGTCAAGCACAACGTGCTCAACGCCAAGCAGCACGAGCGCGAGGCCCAGATCATCAAGGACGCCGGGCAGTCCGGCGCCGTCACCATCGCCACCAACATGGCCGGCCGGGGCGTCGACATCCAGCTCGGCGAGGGGGTCGTCGAGGTCGGCGGCCTCTACGTGGTGGGCACCGAGCGCCACGAGAGCCGGCGCATCGACAACCAGCTGCGCGGGCGCTCGGGGCGCCAGGGCGACCCGGGCATGTCGCGGTTCTTCCTGTCGGCCGAGGACGACCTGATCCGCATCTTCGCCGGCGATCGCATCTACAAGATCCTCGACAAGCTCGGTCAGGGCGACGATCTGCCGCTCGACAACCGCATGCTCACCAAGCAGATCGAGGGCGCGCAGAAGAAGGTCGAGGAGCAGAACTTCAACATCCGCAAGCGCGTGCTCGAGTACGACGACGTCCTCAACAAGCAGCGCGAGATCATCTACGCCGAGCGCGGCCGTGTGCTCGACGGCGAGGACCTGGGCGAGCAGGCGCGCGACTGGATCGCCGAGCTGCTGGTCGCCCAGGTCGAGCAGTTCGAGTCCGAGGAGGCACTGCCCGCCGACTGGGACCTGGACGGCCTGTTCGCATCGCTGTCGGGCTACGTGCCGCTCAGCTTCGGGCCCGCCAACCTGCCGCTCGACGACGAGGACGACCCGTACACCAGGGAAGACCTCCTCAACGACCTCGAGGACGAGGTGATGGACGCCTACGAGCGGCGCGAGGAGCAGCTGGGCGCCGAGCTCATGCGCGACATCGAGCGCTGGGTGCTGCTGCAGCTGGTCGACCAGCACTGGCGCGAGCACCTCTACGCGATGGACTACCTGCGCGACGGCATCCACCTGCGGGCGCTCGGCCAGAAGGACCCGCTCGCCGAGTATCGCTTGGAGGGCCACACGATGTTCGACGAGACGATGGGCATCGTGAAGCACGAGTTCGTGCGCTACATGTTCCACGTCGAGGTCGAGCAAGCGCCCCAGGTCGAGGCGCCGGAGGCCACCGACGTCGACTACTCCTACGCCCAGGACCCGGTGCAGGGCGTGGCGGGCGCCCTGGAGGCTGCGGCCGCCGAGGTCGCGGGCGAGGCCGAGGCCTTCGAGGAGGCGCCCCAGGAGCGGGAGCGCGGGGCCGGGGTGGCGGTCGTGGAGCAGCGCGTGCTCGACGAACTGGACAGGGTCGGCCGCAATGACCCCTGCCCTTGCGGCTCCGGCCGGAAGTTCAAGAACTGCTACGAGAAGCCCGGCTCCGGCTGCGAGCTGCAGACCGCGTGAGCGAAGGCGCCACCGGCACCAGCCTGGAGGATGTCGTGCAGCGCACCGCCGGCCTGCGGGGCCGCGTCGACGCGCTGGGCGACTACCTTTGACCCACCACGCCTCGAGGCTCGCATCGTCGAGCTGGAGGCCAGGATGGGAGCCGAGGGCTTCTGGGACGACCCCCGGGCGGCGGCGCGCGCGTCGGCCGAGCACGCCGCGCTGCGCGGCCGCCTGAGCGAGTACCGCGAGCTCGACGCCGAGCTGCAGGAGCTGGACGGCCTGGCGCAGCTTCAGGGCGAGGAGGGCGGTGAGGCCGACCCCGACTTCCTGGGCGAGATCGACGGCGGCCTGACGGCCATCGCCGACCGGCTGGCCGGCCTCGAGGAGGCGCGCCTGTTCGGCGGCGAGCACGACGCCGGCGACGCGGTGGTCAGCGTGCACGCCGGCGAGGGCGGCACCGACGCCCAGGACTGGGCCGAGATGCTGCTGCGGATGTACACGCGTTGGGCCGAGGGCCGCCGGCTACGGATGGAGCTGAAGGAGGTCCAGGAAGGGGGCGAGGCGGGCATCAAGAGCGCCACCTTCACGATGCACGGGCCCAACGCCTACGGTCTGCTCAGCGCCGAGCGGGGCGTGCATCGGCTGGTGCGGCTGTCGCCGTTCGACGCCGCGCACCGCCGGCAGACCTCGTTCGCGGCGGTGGAGGTGGCGCCTCTGGTCAGCGACGAGGTCGAGGTCGAGATCAACGACAGGGACCTCAAGATCGACACGTACCGCGCCAGCGGCGCCGGGGGCCAGCACGTCAACAAGACCGACTCGGCCGTGCGCATCACTCACCTGCCAAGCAAGATCGTGGTCCAGTGCCAGGCCGAGCGCTCCCAGATGCAGAACCGCGTCACGGCCATGTCGCTGCTGCGAGCCCGCCTGGTGCAGCAGGAGCTGGAGCGCCGCGAGGAGGAGGCGGCCCGCGCGCGCGGCGAGACCATGGCCATCGGCTTCGGCAGCCAGATCCGCTCGTATGTGGTTCACCCCTACACCATGGTCAAGGACCTTCGCACCGGACACGAGACCGGCAACGCCGACGCCGTGCTCGACGGCGCGCTCGACCCGTTCATCCGCGCCGAGCTCGAGCGGCGGGCGCGCGGCGAGGCGCCGGTGCCGGCCGGGGAGGACGCCGCCTGAGCGCGTCGAACCAGGTCATGTTGACCCGACGGTCCCTGAGAGGGGCGGTGAGGAACGCGCGAATTGACACCCCCTCCCGCCGCGAGCTAGCCTGGCGTTGCTCCAAGAAGGGTGCCCGCGGCGGCCGGGTCTCCGGGCGGACGGCGCGTCTCAGGCCGCCGCCGCCGCCCCGTCGCGCGCGCCCTCCGCAGCACACAAGCCTTGAGCACCGACTCGCCTGACACCTCACCTGCGCGCGAGCGCGACCGGCCCTCAGCCGATCGCCGCGAGCGCCGCGAGCGCCGCGATGTCGCCCGGCGCGGCGGGTCGGAGCCGTCGGAGTTGGGCCGCTCGGAGCGTCTGTCCGAGCTGCGGCCGGGCGACGGGCCCATGGTCATCTTCGACGGCGTCACCATGGAGTACGCGCCCGACGCGGTGGGCCTCGACGACCTCACGCTGTCCATCGAGAGCGGCGAGTTCGTGTTCATGGTGGGCCCGTCCGGGTCGGGCAAGTCCACCTTCATCAAGCTGCTGATCAGGGAGATCGAAGCCACGAAGGGCACCGTCACGGTGGGCGGGCGCAACCTCGCGGGGATGCGCCGCAACCGCGTGCCCTACCTGCGGCGCGCCATCGGCTGCGTCTTCCAGGACTACGCGCTGCTTCCCGGACGCTCGGTGTCCGACAACGTGGCCTACGCGCTCCAGGTCACGGGCGAGAGCCCCCGGGGCATCCGCCGCAAGGTGCCCGAGATCCTGGGCCTGGTGGGCCTGGCTGAGATGTCCGACCGCCTGCCCGACGAGCTGTCCGGCGGCGAGCAGCAGCGCGTCTCCATCGCCAGGGCGTTCGTCAACCATCCGCGCTTGCTGATCGCCGACGAGCCCACCGGCAACCTCGACCCCGACACTTCGATCGGCATCATGCAGCTGCTGTACCGCATCAACCGCACCGGCACCACGGTCATCATGGCCACGCACGACCGCGAGATGGTCGACAAGATGCAGATGCGGGTCATCGCGCTCGAGCACGGCAGGCTGGTGCGCGACCAGCGCCAGGCACGCTACGCCAGTGTCGAGTAGGCCCGGCTCATGAGGCCCCGCTTCTTCATCGCCGAGGCGCTCCGGTCCATCCGGGCCAACGCCGCCATCTCTACCGCCGCAACGGTCACCGTGCTGATCGCCGTGTTCATCCTCGGGGCGTTCATCCCATCCTTCCTGTATGTGCAGTCCACCGTCGACGCGCAGAAGGAGAAGGTGGACATCAACGTCTTCATCTCCGACTCGGCCACGGTGCAGCAGGTCAACGGCCTGTCCAGCAACCTCACCGGCCTGCAGGAGCAGGGCCTGGTGCGCGAGTTCACCTTCGTCAGCAAGGACGACGCGCTCGCCGACCTGCGCCAGCGACTCCGCGACCCCTCCATCCTGGAGGAGCTGCCCAGTAACCCGCTGCCGGCGTCGTTCAACGTGCTGCCGGCCGACCCGGAGCAGTCCGAGCAGATCGTGGCCGAGGTGGAGGACCATCCCGCGGTCGACGAGGAGCTGGGCGTGCGATTCGCCGCCGACACCGCCGACCGGCTGCTCACGGCCGCCCGCATCATCCAGTGGGCGGGCCTGGCGCTCATCGGCATCCTGCTGATCGCCTCCGTACTACTCATCGGGAACACCATCCGGCTGTCGATCTTCGCCCGCCGCCGCGAGGTGGAGGTGATGAAGCTCGTAGGCGCAACCAACTGGTTCATCCGCTGGCCGTTCGTCATCGAGGGCGTGCTGTGCGGCATCGCGGGAGCGGCGCTGGCCGTCGTCCTGCTGCTGGTCATCAAGCTCGCCGTCGTCGACGCCTGGATCGCGGACGCCGACAGCGCGCTCACCCGCAACGACGCCGCGACAATCGGCTTCGTCTGGCTGGCGGTGCTGCTGGTGGCGGCGGGTGCCGTGGTGGGTGCGTTGGGCAGCGGCATCACGCTGCGCCGCTTCCTGCGCGTCTGAGCTTCCAGAGCTCGCGCCCGGCGTGCCCGTGCCCGGCGGCGGCTCGACGGGCGCGGCGTATCATCGGTGGGCGACGGTGCGCCGATTCTCGGGCCCGGGCCCCCAATGATGAAACGCGCTCTCAGCATCTCCGCGACCCTCGCCATCGTGCTGCTGGTCTTCCTGGCGGGCGTGGTCGTGGGCGGCCACCCGGTGGACACCGGCCTCACCCAGCTGCCCGGATCGTTGCGCTCGGTCGTGCTCGGCGACGGCGGCCAGGACCTCTCCGGCCAGGCGCTCGACGTGCTGCGCGAGCGCTACTTCCAGGAGCTGGACGAGGACAGGCTGGAGCGCGGCTCGGTCGACGCGCTGATCGCGTCGCTGGGCGACCCCTTCACCGCGTACCTCGACCCCGAGGAGCTCGCGCGGCTGCGCGACCGCACCAACGGCCAGTACCGCGGCGTGGGACTGCAGGTTGCCCAGCGCGACGAGCAGATCGTGGTCACGCGGGCCTTCCCCGAGGGGCCGGCCGAGAAGGCGGGCATCCGCGGCGGCGACCGCATCGTCAGCGTCGACGGTGTGGGCGTCGCGGGCAAGAGCCTGGAGCAGGTCGTGGCGCTCATCCGCGGGCCGGAGGGCAGCAAGGTGAAGCTGGGCGTGGCCCGTTCGGGCGCTGGGCGCCTCGAGTTCGAGCTCGAGCGTGCCACCATCAAGCTGCCGGTCGTGGAGTCGCGCGTCGTTGCCGCCGGGGGCGAGCGCATCGGCTACGTGCGCCTCTCGCAGTTCACCCGGGGCAGCAGCGCCGCCGTGCGCGACGCCGTCAAGAAGCTGCGACAGCAGGACCTCGCAGGGCTCGTGCTTGACTTGCGCGGCGACCCCGGCGGCCTGGTCAGCGAGGCGGTGGGCGTGGCGAGCGCCTTCCTGCCGACCGACACCATCATCGCCGTCACCGAGGGCCGCAAGGCGCCGCGCACCGAGCTGCGCGCACACGGTGATCCGCTGCTCACCTCGCTGCCCATGGTGGTGCTGGTGGACGGCGGCAGCGCCAGCGCCAGCGAGATCGTGGCGGGGGCGCTGCGCGACCACGACCGCGCCACGCTGGTGGGCGTCAAGACCTTCGGCAAGGCGCTGGTGCAGTCCACGGTGCCGCTGCGTGACGGCGGGGCGCTGAAGCTGACCACCGCGCAGTACGTCACGCCCGAGGGCCGCAACATCAACAAGAAGGGGCTCCGGCCGTCGGTGCGAGCCCAGGACGACCTGGACACGCCGCGAGACGAGGCGCTCCGGGAGGCGCTCAGCACGGTCGTCGGCGCTCGGTGAGCGCCCAGCGGGCGCTCGTCTGCGAGCTGGTCGGCGCGGGTCGGGGGATGGGCGCGCGCCCCGCGTTCGAGGCCGGTCGATCCGTGGCCGTGCTGCGCCGCTCGCTGGGCCGCGCCCAGATCGGCGACCTCGTGGTGGCCCACGTGGGCGGGCGGTCGGCCCGCGTGGCCCGGCGCATCGGGCGCGCCGACGACGCCGATGCGGTCATGGAGGCCCTGCTCGCCGACGGCGGTAGGGGCGGGCCGTTCCCGGCCGAGGTAGACGCCGAGGTCGCTGCCCTGGCCGACGAGGAGGGCGCCGGCGACCACGGCCGGCAGGACCAGCGCGATCAGCCCGTCGTCACCATCGACCCCGAGGGCGCCAAGGACCATGACGACGCGCTGGCCGCCGCCGACGCCGACGGCGGCACCGTGCTGTTCGTTCACATCGCGGACGTCGCACGGGTGGTGCCGGCCGGCGGCCCCACCGACGTCGAGGCCGCGCGCCGCGGCACGTCGGCCTACGTGCCAGGTCGGGTGGACCCCATGCTGCCGCACCGGCTGTCGTCGGACCTGTGCAGCCTGGTGCCGGGACAGGACCGCAACGTCGTCACGACCGAGATCCTGTTCGACGCGGGCGGCGAGGTGCGCCGCCAGCGCTTCTACCGCTCGCGCATTCGCTCGGGCGGGCGCCTGACCTATCCCCAGGTCGATGCGAGGCTCGAGGGCGACGGAGCGCACCACGACCTGCGCAGGCTGGCAGCGTTGGCCGAGCGGCTGCGATCGCGGCGCGGCTCGCGCGGCGCGCTGCAGATCCAGTCCGCGGAAGCCGAGTTCACGTTGGCCGACGGCCGCGTGGTCGACGTGGAGATGAGCGCCGAGACGCCGGCGCACGCGCTGGTCGAGGAGTGCATGATCGCCGCCAACGAGGCGGTGGCCCGGCACCTGCTCGACCGTGGCTCGCCCGCGGTGTTCCGGCACCACGAGGACCCCGCCGAGAGCGCGACCCGGCGGCTGTACGAGCAGCTCGAGGACCTCGATGTGCCCACGCCGCCGCTGCCCGACGGCCCGATGGGTCCCACGGCCTGCCGCGAGGCGGTCCGCGCCGCGGCGCTGTCCGTGGCCGTGGCCGAGCGCGGGGCGAGGGGCGCTGCCGGCCGCGGGCTCCGGCCCCTCGTGCTGCGCAGCCTGCGGCGCGCGCACTACGCCACCGACCGCCCGTACCACTCGGGCCTGGTCAGCCCCGCCTACTTGCACTTCACCTCGCCCATCCGCAGGTACCCGGATCTCGTCGTGCACCGGGCGCTGCTCGCGTCGCTGGGTGCCGACGAGCCGGGCCCGGGCCCGGCCGAGACGGCCGAGGTCGCCTGGAGCGCAACCCAGCGGGAGCGGGAGGCCGAGGCGCTGGAGCGCCGTGCCGACGACGTGTGCGCCGCCTTCCTCCTGTCGGACCGGCTCACGTCCGGAGGGCATGACACCGTCTTCGCGGGACAGGTAACAGGGGCCATCGATGCCGGCCTGTTCTGCGCGTTCGGGGAGGCCTTCGAGGGCTTCCTGCCCTCGCGCCGGCTGCCCGACGACCACTACCGCCAGCACCAGCTCGACACAGGTCTGGTCGGCTCGCGCACGGGGCGGCGCATCCGCCTGGGCGATGCCATCGACGTGCGCGTGGTGCGCATCGAGCCCCTGCGCGGCCGGGTGGAGCTGGAGCCCGCCGACGCGCCGCGGCGCCCGGCCCGCCGAGCCGGAAGCCGTGGCGGCCGTCGCTAGTGTGCTTTGGCCATGGCCAGGAAACGCGGCTCCGGCCCACCGCCGCGCGACATCGCGCGCAACCGGCGGGCCTTCCACGACTACGAGATCACCGACCGACTCGAGGCTGGCCTGGTGCTCGTGGGCAGCGAGGTCAAGGGCCTTCGCGAACGCGGGGCCGCCATCGCCGAGGCCTACGTCGTCGTGCGCCGCGGGGAGGCGTGGCTGGTGGGGGCCCACATCGCCGAGTACCCCAGCTCGCCGGAGGGTCACGACCCCGTGCGCACGCGCAAGCTGCTGTTGCACCGCCGCGAGATCGAGCGGCTGGCGGTCGACCTGTCGCAGAAGGGGCTGTCCGTGGTGCCGCTGCGCCTCTACTTCAAGGACGGCCGAGCCAAGCTCGAGCTGGGGATCGGCCGCGGGCGGGCCTACCACGACAAGCGGCAGGCCATCCGCGAGCGCGACGACCGGCGCGAGGCCGAG
>JAUVPZ010000058.1 GCA_030598395.1 Miltoncostaeaceae bacterium
CGTCGCCAGCGCGTGGGCCAGGACCAACCTGAAGCCGGGCGACGAGGTGCTCCTGACCTGCATGGAGCACCACTCCAACATCGTGCCGTGGCAACTGGTGGCCGAGATCACGGGGGCCAGCGTGCGCTTCGCGCCGGTCACCGACGGCGGCGAGCTCGATCTGGAGGTCCTGCGCTCCATGCTGGGCCCGCGCACCCGCATGGTGGGGGTGGTGCACGTCAGCAACGTGCTGGGGACCATCAACCCGGTGGCCGAGATCGCCGCGATGGCACACGAGGTGGGCGCGCTGGTCCTCGCCGACGCCTCGCAGAGCGTGCCCCACATGCCGGTGGAGTTCGGGGCGCTCGGGGTCGACTTCATGGCGTTCACCGGTCATAAGATGCTGGGGCCCACCGGCATTGGCGTCCTGGTGGGGCGCTCCGAGATCCTGCACGCGATGGAGCCGTTCCTGGGCGGCGGGGAGATGATCTCCGACGTGCGGGTGGAGGGCTCGTCCTGGAACGAGCTGCCGTACAAGTTCGAGGCCGGCACGCCGCCCATCGCCGAGTCGGTGGGGCTGGGCGCCGCCGTGGAGTACCTCCAGGGCGTGGGCCTGGCCGCGATCCGTGCCCATGAGCGCGAGATGGCCTCCCTGCTGATCGACGCGCTGTCCGAGGTGCCGGATTTGGTGATCCACGGTCCGCGCGACCCCGACCGCCGGGGGGCCGCGGTGAGCTTCAGCCTCCCGGACGTGCATCCGCACGATCTGGCGCAGGCCGTCGACCAGGAGGGCGTGTGCATCCGCGCCGGCCACCACTGCGCCAAGCCGCTGATGCGCGTGCTGGGCGTGCCCGCGACGGCCCGCGCCAGCGCCTACCTCTACAATCGGCCGGAGGACGTGGATGCGCTGGTGGAAGCCATCGCCAGGGCCCGAGCGTACTTCTCGTAGTGGCCTGAGCCGGAGGTCTGGTGAGCGCTCTTGACGATCTCTACCAGGAGCTGATCCTGGATCACTACCGCAACCGGCGCCACGAAGGCGTCCTCGAGCGGCCCTCGGTCGCGGTGGACCACAACAACCCGCTCTGCGGCGATCAGATCCACCTGGAGCTGCTCATCGAGGACGGTCGCATCGCCGAGGTCGGCCACACCGGCGAGGGCTGCTCCATCTCGCAGTCGTCGGCGTCGATGATGAGCGAGGTGCTGGCGGGGCGTCCGCTGGACGAGGCGCTCGATCTGGTGGAGCACTTCAGGCTGGTGATGCACGGCGACGAGCAGGCCGACGAGGATCGCTTGGGGGACGCCGTCGCCCTCGAGGGCGTGGCCAAGTACCCGGTGCGCATCAAGTGCGCGCTGCTGTCATGGATGGCGGCCAAGGACGCCATGCTCAACCACAACACCCACGAGTGAGGGGGGTTCCCAATGGCCACCGACGATGACATCCGCACCGCCATGAAGGGCGTCGAGGACCCCGAGTTGGGCCTCAACGTGGTCGACCTGGGGCTGCTGTACGGCGTCAACCAGGACGACGGTGGCAACGTGGTGCTGGACATGACGCTCACGTCGCCGGCCTGCCCGCTCACCGAGCAGATCATGGGCGACGCCCGCGCCGCGCTCGAGCCGCTGGAGGGCGTTACCTCGGTGGAGGTCAACTGGGTCTGGGAGCCGCCCTGGACGCCTGACTCCATGACCGAGGAGGGCAAGTTCCTGATGAAGGTCATGGGCTATGGCTGAGGACGTCGCCGACCGCCCGCTCACGCTCGAGGAGAAGAAGGCGCAGGCGCGGACCCGGGCGAAGGCCGCGCGCCGAGCGCAGGAGGCGGGCGACGCGTTCGTCACCATCTCCCCCGCGGCGGCCGACTACATCCGCACCAACGCCCGGGAGCAGGGACGCCCGGAGGGCGTGCGGCTGCGCATCCTGGCCGGCGGCTGTGCCGGGCTGGAGTACAACCTCGACCTGCTCGAGCCGGGCGAGTCGGCCGGGGCGGCCGACCGCGAGGTCGAAAGCAGCGGCGTCACCATGCTGATGGACCTGAAGAGCGCCATCCAGGTCACCGGCTCGGTGATCGACTACGAGGAGGGGCTGCTGCGCCGCGGGTTCCGCATCAACAACCCGAATGCCACCGCCACCTGCTCGTGCGGCGACAGCTTCTCCTAAGCGGCGCGATCGGGAAATCCGCCTGCTAGTACCCCGTCAGGCCGACCTCGTGAGCATGGGCGGCTCGGCTAGCGCGCGACGGTGGCCAGGCCGTCGCCGCTGCGCGCGCCCGACTCGGCCGCCGGCTCCACGCCCACGAGCACCGCACCGGCCGCCGGTACCGCGTTGCTCGAGTCCGCCGCGGCGCGGAACGCCAGCGGGATGTCGCCGCGGCGCTTCCAGGCGATCAGGAACGGGTACGGGTTGATGCTGTCGCCGCCACCGGGGTGCACCTGCAAGTGCAGGTGGGACGGTGTGGTGAGCGCCTCGCCCGAGTTGCCCACGAAGCCGATCACCTGACCGGCACTAACCTGCGCCCCGCCGACGGCGGCCGGCGCGAACGCGGAGAGGTGCGCGTAGTAGAACTCGTTGCCGGCGGCGTCGGCAAGCCAGAGCCGGTTGCCGCCGAGGCGGTTCAGGCCGACCTTCGACAGCACCCCGTCGGCCACCGCAAGCACCGGGGTTCCCGTGGGGGCGAAGATGTCCACACCGTGGTGCCAGCCCGTCGACGCCCGTGGCGCACCGTAATCGTCGATGAAGTTGCTCGTGCCGTGCACGGGGAAGACGTAGCGGCCGTCGGAGGTGGGCACCAGGGACGCCCGCGGGGCCTGCTGGCGCGGCAGGGTCACGCCCGACGGGGGCGCCAGGGGCAGGGTGGCGGGCGGCTGTGTGGGCGGCGGGTCGTCGGGCGCAGCCGAGGTCGTCGCTGCCGGCTCCTCCTCGGGCGTCGTCTCCGAATCGCCAGCGGGCGGCGGCTGGGGTCGGCGACGCTCCGTCGTGGCCGGCACCACCTTCTGCGGGCGTGCCGAGGTCGTGGATCCACGCTGCGCCGTGCGGTCCCGGGACGCCGGCTCGGCGGCGGCGGGGGCATCCGGTCGGCGCACGGTCGCCTCGACGTGCCCCACCACGAACCGCTCGCCCGGGCGCAGCACCCCCCCGCCCTCGCTGATCTCCAGGCGCAGCGCGTTGGCGCGCAGGGTGCCGTTGCCGTCGTCGGCCCGCTCGAAGAAGACCACCGCGCCGACCCCGGCCAGCTCCACGCGCATCCCCGGCGTCGGCGTGATCGCTCGGCCGTCGATCGTGACGCCGGAGGACTCGGCGCGGGACAGGCCGGCCTCGAAGCCGCCGGCAGACGCGCCGGAGCGCGCCGTCATCACCAGGCGACCGATGGCCACACGGCCGTCCAGCAGCGAGATGTTCTCGGCCCTGACGGTTCCCTGGGCCAGGACGTGGGCGTCGGCGGTGGCCGTCAGCGCCACGGTGGCGCTGCCGACCGTGCCGGGGGCGGAGGTCAGCCCGCGGAGGCTCGCGAGCGCGCCGCCCGATCCCGGCGCGGCCGCGGTGGCCGTTGCCGCGCTTCCCGACGCGGTCAGGACGCCGTGCCCGCGCACCTGGGCCACCGGCTCGGCGGCGACGGCCGCGGCGGAGCCGACCAGCACGACGACGGCGAGCGCCAGCGTCGCGACCATGGCGCGGAGGGTGCCCGAACGGCTCACCGGTGGATTGTTGCGAGCGGCGGACTGGGCATCAATGTCACCTGAGCGACCGTCAACGAGTGTTGCGGCACATTGCAATGGCCTTGCGGCCCCGGGGATCGCTGCTACCTTGCTCGCTTCGCATGCGGCCTATTGCAGGGCATTCTCCCGCACGAGGACGCTCGGTCACCACCCGGCGGGTCCTGGTGGCGGCCGTCGCCACCGCCGTGCTGGGCGCGGCGGCGACCGAGGCGCTCGCCCAGACCGAGGTCGAGCGTCGCCGCGCCGAGGTGCAGCGCATCCAGGGCGATCTGGCCGCGATCGACGCCCAGGTCGAGGACGCTGCCAACGCCTACAACGGCGCCCGCTACCGCCTCGGCGAGATCCAGTCGGACATCCGTTCCAACCAGCGGACGCTGAACACCACCGAGAGGGCCCTGGCACGAGCCCGCGTCCGCCTTGCAGACCGCCTGCGCGGCCTGTACGTGGCGCCCAACCCCACGATCACCGAGGTCCTGCTCACCAGCGCAAGCCTCACCGAGGTGACCGACCGCATGGACCTGCTGGAGCAGGTCGGCCGCAAGGACGGCCAGGTGGTACGGACCATCCGCGTCAACCGGATCCGGCTCAAGCGCGCCCGGGCCCAGCTGCGGATCGACCGGGCCGGCGCCCAGCGCGAGGTGGCCGCGGCCGAGGCCGAGCGGCGCGTGGTGCTCGGCCTGCTGCGGCGGCGCCAGGCCGTTCTCGACCAAGCCAAGGGCAAGCTGGGGGAGGCGCTGGAGGTCGAGCGGCGGCGGCGCGCGCGGGAGGACGAGGCGCAGCGGCAGCTGGCGCTGGAGCGCCAGCGGGCCGGCGGCGGCGCCACCCCGACCGCCCCCAGCGCGCCGTCGGGCCCGGCGCCGGTCATCCCGGCCGGGGCCGGCAACGCCGAGGCTGCACGCATCGCCTTGCAGTTCCTGGGCGTTCCCTACCGCTGGGGCGGCGCCTCGCCGTCAGGCTTCGACTGCAGCGGGCTCTGCTCATACGTGTACGCCAAGATCGGCAAGAGCGTGCCGCACTACACGGGCGCGATCTGGAACGCGTTCCCCAAGGTGCCGCGCGACCAGCTCCAGCCCGGCGACATGGTCTTCTTCCGCGGGCTGGGGCACATGGGGATGTACATCGGCGGCGGCCAGTTCGTGCACTCGCCGCGCACGGGCGACGTCGTCAAGGTGAGCTCCCTGTCCGACCGGTCCGACTACGTTGGCGCGGTTCGCCCAACGTAGGGACCGTCAAGCCGAGCGGCGCGCCCTCCGATGCTTGAGCCATGGGGCGCGGCCGCCGGATCCGGATCTTCGCTGCACTCGGCCTGCTCACCGCGCTCGCCGGGATGCCAGCAGCCATGGGAGCGGGGCTCCCGACCGGGCCGGCGCTCGCCTCGGCCCAGGACCGGCTGGACGGCATCTCGGCCCGAATCGCGCAGGTTCGAACGTTGGCCCAGGACGCCGGGCCCGCGGAACGCCGGGCGCGCGCTGCCCAGGTGCGCCACCTGACTGCACGCAAGCGCGCCCTGGTGGAGGAGGTGGCCGGCCTGGAGGCTCGCACCGTGGTCGAAGAGCGCCGTGCGGCCCGCGACGCCGAGCGGCAGCGCGCGGCTGCTCCGGTCGCGCCCACCCCGGTCGCGGTGACCACGGCGGGCGGCCCGCCCGACCCCGCCATCGCCGTGCAGACCGCGGCCCAGCACACGGCGGGCGGCGGCATGGTCCCGGCCCTGGACGCCTACCTGGCGGCCCGGCTTAGCCCGCTCACCGGGCTTGGTGCCACCTTCGTGGCCGAGGCCGGCGCCGTCGGCCTGGATCCGCGGCTGCTGGTGGCGATCGCCGGCGCCGAGACGGCGTTCGGCGCGTACGGGCCCTCGCAGGCCATCCAGAACCCGTTCGGCATGGGCCCGGGCATCCGCTACGCCTCGTGGGAGGAGTCCATCCGCGCCGCGGCCCTCAACCTGGGGGGCGATCTCTACCTGGGCGACGGGCGGGTGACCATTGCGGCCATCCAGCAGCGCTGGGCGCCGTCACGAGCGACCAACGATCCAACTGGTCTTAACCTCAACTGGACGGTGAATGTTGGTCGCTTCTACGCCGAGTTGGGCGGCAATCCGGCGGCGCCGGTGTTCACCCTCGCGCCCGGCGTGCCGCCGGTGGACCGCCCGCCGGGCGAGTAGCGGTCAGCCAGGCTCCCGAGCCGAGCCGCTACCGGGCTCCCACAGCACGTCGCCCCCGGCAAGCGCGTTCTCGGCGCGCGCGAGGATGAACAGCAGGTCGGAGAGCCGGTTGAGGTAGGCCGCGGTGGAGGCGCTCACCGGCTCGTGGTCCGCAAGGTCCACCACCGCCCGCTCGGCGCGCCGGCACACGGTGCGCGCGTGGTGCAGGGCTGCCGCACCACCCGTGCCCGCGGGCAGCACGAAGCTCGTGAGGTCGGACAGGTCCTCGTTCACCTGGTCGCACCAGGCCTCCAGCGCCCCGACCTGCCCGTCGGTCACGCGCAGGCGGCGCTCGTCCGAGGTGCCCGGCACGCACAGGTCGGCGCCGACGTCGAACAGATCGTTCTGCACCTGGGCGAGCATCGGCTCGCCACCGGCGCCCAGACCGTGCGCTCGCGCGACCCCGATGACGCTGTTCAACTCGTCCACCTCGCCGCAGGCGACCACCCGGCGATCGGTCTTTCGAACGCTGGTCCCGTCACCGAGCGAGGTGTCCCCACCGTCGCCCCGGCGGGTGTAGATGCGCGTGAGGCGGACCACGGCTCCCAGCGTACCCCCGTCTCGACGGCCCCGCTCGCAGCGCCGGCGGCCCGGCCGGCGGAGGCTACCGCTCCGCGCTGGCCTCCCAGGCGTGCGCGAAGCGCCTCGCGTCGTCCTCGGTGTGCACCCGGCCGACCAGTTGCTCCTCCCGCAGGGCCTCGAGGAGGTCACCCAGCCAGGGCCCGGGCTGCCGGTCCAGCTCTCGGGCCAGCACGTCGCCGCCGATGGGCGGCCGGATGGGCTCGCGCGCCTGGATCTCCAGGTGCGTCCGGAGGACCTGGCGGGCCAGGTCGAGGTGGCGCTGAATCGCGGAATCGCGGGTGCGCGGTCCGCGTGTGGCCAGTCGGTCGGCCACCGACAGGACGATGAGCTCGATCTCGGTGGGCGCGGTGAGCCGCAGGTAGCGGTCGATCTGGCGCAGGGAGAGGGGCTGGCGATGCACCATGAAGCCAAGGGGCAGGTGGTGGCGCACAGAGTGGACCACGAACTCGCGCAGGCGACTCGACGCGCGCAGGCGCACCAGAAGCCGGTCGGCCATCTCGGCGCCCAGCCGGTCGTGGCCCATGAAGGTCACGCGGCCGCCGGGCTGCACGGCGTGGGTGGCGGGCTTGGCCATGTCGTGCCGCAGCGCGACCAAGAGCAGCGCCTGGCTGCGGGTCAGCTCGTCGGCCAGCGGCTCAGAGAGACGATTGGCGACCGGCCGCGCGTCGCCGCGGAAGATCGGCTCGGGGTCACGGGCGATGCTGGCCACGCCGGCGACCACCTCCATGGTGTGCCCCAGCACGTCGTGGTGGTGGAACGGGCTCTGCTCGAGCCCCCGCGACTCCTCCAGCTCGGGCACCAGCGCGCCCAGCACCCCAAGCTCGTCGCCGAGGAGGAGCGCGTCAGAGGCGTCCCCGAGGCGGAGCGTGCGGCGCAACTCCTCGGCGATACGCTCGCCCGGGACGTCCCACAGCCGGCCGGCGGCGGCCCGCCCCTGCGCGGCGGCCGCCGGGTCGATCGTGAAACCGAGCTGGGTCGCGAGGCGCCCAGCCCGCAGCAGACGGACCGGGTCGGCCGCGAACGCCGTGGGGCGGACCAGGCGCAGGCGCCGCGCCGCCAGGTCGGACAGCCCGTCGTGCAGGTCGACGATGTCCTGATCGCGCCCGGTCACCGGCATCGCCAGGGCGTTGACCGTGAAGTCGCGGCGGCCCAGATCTTCGGCCAGGTCGGGCCCCTGAAGCGGGGTGATGTCCACGGTGTACGGCAGGCCACCACCGTGGACGCGCCACGATCCGAAGCCGCGCGACAGCCGGAAACGCGCCGCGCCGTGCGCGGCGGCGAGCGCCCGCGCCGCGGCTCGGCCGTCGCCCTCGACCGCCACGTCCACGTCGGTCACCGGGCGAGCCAGCAGGGCGTCGCGCAGGCCGCCGCCAACCAGCCACGCCCCCGACCCCAGCGGCCCGAGGGGCGCCGCCACGGCGCGAAGCGGCGCGCTCACCCCTCGTGGCGGCGGGGCACGCGCGCCCCTACGCCACAGGTCACCTCATAATTGATTGTGGCCCGCCAGGCGGCCATCTCCTCCGCGAGGATCCGCTCGTCGCCCTGTGCGCCCACCAGCACCACCGGATCGCCCACCGCCTCGTCGCCCGAGGGCCCGAGGTCGACCGTGATCTGATCCATGGAGACGGTGCCCACCACGCGCACCCGCCGCCCGCCCACCAGCGCCACGGCCACGTTCGACAGGGCGCGCGCATAGCCGTCGGCGTAGCCCAGGGGAACCAGACCGATGCGGGTGCCCCGCCCTGCGCGGAACGTGCGCCCGTAGCCCACGCTGTCGCGCGAGCGGAGCGTCTTGACCGAGGCGAGGTAGCTCTCGAGCGCCATCGCCGGGCGCAGCCCGTGCTCGGCCGGATCGGTGCCGAAGGGTGAGCAGCCGTAGAGCGCCACACCGCATCGCACCATGTCGAACGCGGCACGGGGCTCGTGCAGCGTTGCCGCCGAGTTGGCGGCGTGCAGGTCGGCCCCGGGGAAGCGGTGGCGCAGGCCCGTCGCCGCGCCGCGGAAGCGCACCAGCTGCTCGTGAAAGAAGCGGGCCCCCTCCCCGTCGCGCTCGTCGGCGGTCGCGAAGTGGGTCATCACCCCGGTCACCTGTGCGCCGCTGCGCTCGGCCGCGCCGGCCAGCGCGTCCACGGCCTCCGGGCGCGCCCCCAGCCGCCCCATCCCGGTGTCGAGCTTGAGGTGCACGGGAACGCCGCTCTCCGCCGCTCGCTCCACCATCTCGGGGGTCCACGCAGTGAGCGCCACCCGAGCCGCCGATGCGCGGGCGACCTCCTCGCCAAGGAGGGGCCCCATGATGAGGATCGGCGCGTCGACGCCCGCGCCGCGAAGCTCCTCGGCCTCAGCGATCGCGGCGACGGCCAGCGCGCTCGCGCCGCCGTCGAGCGCGGCCCGAGCCGACGCCACCGCCCCGTGGCCGTAGCCGTCGGCCTTCACCACCGCCATCAGGCGTGCCCCGCCCGCCGCCGCTGCCAGCACGCCCGCGTTATGCCGCAGCGCGCCGAGGTCGACGCGGGCAACCGCCCTCACGCGACGGTGGCCTCGCGAGCCGCGGGCAGCGCCTCCACGACGTCACCCGCCAGGGTGCCGTCGCCCTGGCCCGCAAGCTCTCCGGCCACACCGTGCAGCGCGACGGCCAGCGCGGTGGCTGCCCGCGCCGTCAGGCCCTTGGCGAGCTGGGCGGCGACGGTTCCCGTGAGCACGTCGCCCGTGCCGGCCGTGGACAGCGCCGCCGAGCCGGTGGCGTTGACGATCGGCAGCTCGCCGGGCGCGCAGACCACGGTGCCGGGCCCCTTGAGCGCAACGACCGCCCCCGTGGCCTCGGCCAGCTCGCTCGCGGCATCCAGCCGTGCCGCCTCCACGTCGGGGCGGGCACGGCCGAGCAGGCGCCCGGCCTCACCGGCGTGCGGCGTGAGCACGGTTGGTGCCGGCCGGTCGCGGAGCCAGGAGGGGCGCTCGCCCAGATGCCACAGCCCATCGGCGTCGACCACCGTGGGGTGCTCGAGGGCATCGAGCAGCTGGCGAACCGCGTCGGTGGTCACCTCGGCCCGCCCGAGCCCCGGCCCCAGCGCCACCGCCCCGACGCGCCGGGCCTGCTGGAGCACGCCTGCTACCGACGTCGGAGCCAGGTGGCCGTCGGCGTCGGCGACGGGGGCGAACATCACCTCGGGGACCAGCGCCGCCGCCAGCGGCTGTACTCCCGCGGGCACGGCGGCAACGGACAGCCCGCCACCGGCGCGAAGGACAGCCCGTGCGGCGAGCGCCGGAGCGCCGGTGAGACCCGGCGCTCCGCCCACGATGAGCGCGGCGCCGGCGCCGTACTTCTCCCCCCCGGCCGCCTTGGCGGGCAGGGCGCCGAGCGCGGCGCGGCCCGACAGCCACGCGGCGGGGGGCGCGGCCACGGCCGAGGGGATGCCGATGTCCACCACCTCGACCTCACCGGCGTGCACCAGTCCCGGGGCCACCCTGAGCCCCACGGCGTCGCCGCCGAAGGTGACCGTGAGCTGGGCCGTGATCACCTCCCCCGGCACGCATCCGGTGTCGGCCTCGACGCCGGTTGGGACGTCGATCGCCACGACGGGCCCGCGGTGCCCGGCCGCCCAGGTGACCGCCTCGCGGGCACCCCCGCACGGCGCCCCCTGGGTTCCCGTGCCGAGCACCGCGTCCACGAGCGCGCTGCCCGGATCGCGCCTGGTCCGGCGCGTGAGCGGCTCGACCGCGATGCCCAGCGCTGCCGCCACCCGCGTCATGGCGGCCCCGTCGGCCGTCGCGGGCCCCTCGCCACCCGCCGCCAGAGCGCGCACAGACCAGCCGGCCTCGGCCAGATGGCGCGCGACCACCATGCCATCGCCCCCGTTGTTGCCCACCCCGACCAGCACGGTGCAGCGACGCACGTCCGGGTAGCGGCGCA